>JAEOTQ010000025.1 GCA_016839785.1 Candidatus Hodarchaeota archaeon
CATTGAGTAGTATAGAAGGAATGACTCCGCAAATAAAAGAGGATAGAAGTATCATTGATGGAAAATGGTACCGAATAATTGCCCTTCCAATAATCTACGAAGGAAAAGTTGCAGCAATTGAGCTTATTCAAGATATCACAGCAGAAAAGCACCAAAGACAAATATTCGATTCTTTACAATCAAAAGATTCTTTAGTATTAAATATTGTGAGACACGATGTTCCTAATTACTTGAATATCATCAATATGGCTTTAGAAAGTTTAAAAATGACGGATAATTTAGGAGAAGAGGAAAAAACTTACTTAAATATCGCACAAGCTAATGCATCCCATACAATATCCATTTTGGAAGAATTACGAAATTTAAGCAGACTAGAAGACCCCTTAACAAATTTGGAACAGGTAGATGTAGTCTCAGTTCTAGAAAACTGTATTTCTGAAGTTTCAACTATGTTTCCAGATAAGAATTTACAAACAAAAATCGATGTAAGGATTTTAGAAGACACTGGTATCATTTGGGCGAATAATTTACTTATGGATATCTTTCTCAATATTCTTACAAATGCTATAAAATTTACTCCTGGTCCAACGGTAAGAGTAGATGCCCAATTGACAAACTATCTCGATGATCAGGAGTACATTCAAATTGAGTTTGTTGATTATGGTAATGGAATACCTCCTGAAATTAAAGAAGTATTATTTAATCGCGCAGAGAGACTAAATCGTGGTTGGAAGTCCTCAAAAGGGTCTACTGGTCTTGGAGTGACTATTGTTAAATCTTTAGTGGAAATATTTGGAGGAGAAATATTCTACTTGAATAGAGTAAAAGATGATTGGACACAAGGGACGAAAATTATTATACGTTTTCCTCAAGTTCTTATAAGAAATTGATATTTCCTTTTCGTCAAGGATTACAACTTTTTTATATCTCTCTGTGTTGTATGTATTCTCAAGGATATTTTTATACAATAGCTCTAGTCTAAAGACATATAAATAAATCGAGATGATTCTTACTTGCGAAGCAAGTGTTAAAACAAGTGTCTGAAAATAAAGATTCCTTTAAAGGAATATTAAATTTCATAGTCTAAAGCATTAGACGGGAAGTGGAAGTTTTTCAGTATAATGATACTGATACAGACGGTGTTTTCTACAACAGCGCTTTAGATACAAAATAACTATCGAAGGTATTAAATATGACAAGACAAAATACAAAATATAATGGCACCGCAAAAATTGGTGCAGTTTTTAATTCACTATTTATTTCAGTGAATAACAATACACATATTAAACCAGAACCTTATGTTCCCATTAATATGCGAAGTGCTTAGATTAATCTAAGCTTCTTTCAACCCCCATTTTTTATGTCTACATCGGTTAAGACAGAGTCCTTACCAGTTTCTTATATCATTCATTATTGACATGAATTCATTTTCCCACTCTGAAAAACCTTGGGGTGTGCTAGGATATCTAGCAAAAAGATGATCGAATTTTTGAACACCCTTAGCAATTTTATAGAGATTGTACAGTAGGTCATAACGTGGAAATCCCTTCAGTATGATTTTGAAGATATCAACTTTTCCAAGACTATTTCCTCCATGTAGAGTCATAAATTGATCTTGTGTAAGAATTTTACGTTTAAAAAGATATTCTAGTCCTGGTGTTTTAACTTTACGTAATGCTTCTGTGAATAATTGTAGTTTTGTGTGAGATAGGCCGAAGTCTTTCATTACTGCAATATTATATCCCCATAATTGTTGTTCTGTCACATCTTTCGCTTTTAACGCTTCGGAGGCGATTTTTCCTGCATAATATCCCGCTGAAAGAGCAGGCCCATGACCTTCTGCAGAAAAAGGATTTACATGAAAAGCACTATCACCTGCTGCTATAAAGCCAGAAGCAACCGCATTCATTAAGGGATAGCGTGTAGGAATTGTATATCCACCTTTATCCTCCACCTCATAGGTTCTTGGAGGATAATATTTATGGAGAACATCTCTAAAGAGTTCTTTCATCCCTTTCTCTACGGACATATCGAGGTACCACCCAATGCCTATGTTAAGCCTTTTGGTCCCTTTACTAAAGATCCAAAAGTATCCTGGTTCAGGAATTATACTATCATAAATTAGTAAAATCTTCTTCTCATAATGATGGTCTTCTTTAAGTCGAATTATCTCTCTATAAGATGCAGCTACGTCTCTCTTTGCCATTTTCCTCTCTAAATTTGGGAATAACTCAGAAGGGATAGTTTTTCTTATCTGATAATTCCTTCCACTACAGTCTATAGTGATATAAGCCTTTATTTCGTAAGCTTCTTTATTTCCTTTTTCCCTAACTAGTGCACCTGTTACACTAGTTTCATCAACAATTGCACTAACAGCTTTTGTATCAGCTCGTACTTCTACTCCGCTCTCAACCGCAATCTTTAGTAGACGTTGTCCGTACGGATGTCTATTTAGTACAAAACCATCACCGAATAATGGAAAAGTGACCCGGTCTGTTTGGAAGACTAATGCTTCAACAATATCAGCCACTTCCTCTCCATGGGGTAATGGGATTCCTAATTCCTTTTCTAACAGTTTCAAAGGGCCTAGATTAATCGCATCTCCACAAATTTTATTCCCAATTTCCTCAAATGGTTTTGCATCTATTAGGATTACTTTATACCCCTTTTTTGCGATAGTTAAGGCTGAAAGAACTCCAGCAGGGCCCCCACCAACTACTAAGACGTCCGTATTCGCCATTATACCCACTTTCGTAACAGATTGAGAAAAAACTGCTCTGATTAAAAAGAAAATCGATCACCAACCTCGCAAACATTTTCGCAAAACTTTTTTAGTGCGTTATCCAAACCTAGACAAATCTCAATTCCAATTTAATTTTGAGCAAGAATCGGAGCAAATTTCATAGTGGAATCTGACCAACGGCGATTATATCTTAATAACTGGGCATTGATGACTTCAGGTAATCGTGTTATGTGGTCTTTTGGTGATATCAACCAAGAAAAACAAGAAATGACTCTTGATTTTATCACAGCCTTATCCAAGCTCGGTTATGAAATTTGGGGAAAAGATCAATCAATAGGTACAATTCGATTACGATATGCAACTCCACATCCTAGTCATGCACGTGAAATTATGATTATTGACTTACATCGGGAATATAACATTGTTATCTCTGATCCTCTTGTTACTACAAGACTGATGAGCAAGATTACTGTTGATAATGACCAATCTCAGGATATCGATAATATTCGGAGTATCCTTGCTGGTTCTGCAGCTGTAACGTATTCAAAATTTTTTTCAGAAGGAAGCACTCTAGAACCATCCATTGTTGATGAAATTTTCCAGGAGGCCGTGACCGCGGTAACTTACAATAAGAAAGTCACTGTTGGAAATGGAGAATGCTCATTTTCTGCTCTTTCAGTCGAAGAGCTCCTCTTTTTTCACGCATTGTTGAAAAACTTGTTTGAATCCCATTCTCGGTACGCGAGTTTCCCCCAAACTAGACCTTGGGGAGTAGTTCATTCTAGTACAGGTGCTCCAGTATATCTTGAACATGAACCTCCGATTGATGGAGCACTGATAAGTGCTTTTTCGTCAGTAACAGCTGCATACTGCAATCTTTTATTTTCTGCGTATCCCTCCCGACTAGTTTTCGGATATGATGCCTCTTCAGGAATGGAATTTATAACAACAACAGACAACATCTTTGTTATAAATAACCCTCAACGTCTTTTAAAACTCCAACGTTTCGTTCGTCAATGGAAAAAAGTACCCAAGCACATCAAAGAGGATCTAATTCCAGCAATGAAATCATATTTTGTCGATTTAGCTATTTTAGAGGAACGACAGCGTCTTAAGTCCCTCGAATTCCATCAAGTGATCAATAATTTTACACATATGGGCATAAGAAGAGCTAGAGAATATAAAGAATTATAAAGGAACTGATACATCAGCAATCAAGGGATGAGTATACTCTATCAATTCTTTAACGGATATACATACATTTTTTCCAGTATCCCCTCCTCCTCCATATACTATCTGTTGATTTAGAACGAGTTCATCTAGTATTGTTGGTAATTGAAGGCTAATGGGGGGAACATCCCCAACATAATAGCCTGTTTGCTTTTTAACTTTTTTAGGAGCGGCTAGAGTAATATCTCGTACAAGTAGTAGCTTTTTCAATTTGGATGTCTTAATTCTTCGATTTCCTTGAAGAATTATCAGATAATACATCTTCGATGAATCCACTACAACGATTGTCTTTACTATCTCCTCCCTCTTACACTGAAGTTCCTTACAAGTCTCTTCCACTGTGCGTGTAGACGCATCTACAGAAATGATTGTTGCTTTCAATCCATTATTTGTGATATAATCCTGTAAATTCATCGCTAACCCTTACAAAAACTGGAATTCAGAGAGGTAAAGAATATTAGTTTCGTTTAAAAATATGCGAGAAAATCTCTCTTATTATGCTTTTTGGTGAAAAGATCTACTTACGTGGGTTAGAGCTCTCAGACGTTTCTGAAATTATGAAGTATTGGAATAATCGAGAGCTAAAACAATTCTTAAATGCAATAGCACCTCATTCCATCCAGGAAGAGGAAGAATGGATCAAAAAAACTTGGGATGAAAGAAAAAATGGTAAATCTTTCTTATTTGGAATGGTTCTTCTCGAATCTGATCTCTATATTGGAAATGTGGAAGTCAGAATTCTCGATACAATAAGTCGTCGTGGAAACCTTGGAATTGCCATTTTTAATCCAGAATATTGGAGTAAGGGACATGGTACTGAAGCAATTGGATTAATTCTTCAATACTCGTTTACAACGTTGAATTTACATTCCGTTGAATTAGAAGTTTTTTCAAACAATCCACGAGCTCAACAATGTTATGAAAAAAGCGGGTTTAAGAAAACGGGAGTGCGTCGTGAAGCTCTTTTTAGTAATGGAAGTTACATTGATATTTACTTACTTGATATTACGAAGAAAGAATGGAGATCTGCAAATCTTTAGATTTTTACAGTTTTAATTTGCGGTTTTAGGCTGAGATATTGCTTCTTGAATCTGCAAAAGATCGGGTTGTGTAGGGTGAAATTTTCCAAATGTACAGAGATCTTTTAGATGACATTTATCACACAATGGATCGATTTTTTTACACACTAGTTGGCTATGACTGACAATTAATGCATGGAACTTCCCTAGAGTGTAATAATCTGAAGAAATCGATTTTGCGATAAATTCTTGGATAATTTCATATTTCTCCTTCAGATAATGAATCTCACCATAAATTCTTGCAAAGAAACGACGGGTATAAGTACCAATGATTGGTACTGAAACATAAAAACAATATACGAGTAAGGAATCAGCGGTTTCCTTCCCAACACCCTTTATTCGCAATAACTCATCTCTTGAAGGTGGATCCAACCCCTTGGAATCATATTCTAGAAATATTTTAGAGAGGAAAATTAATGTTTGCGATTTTTGTTTATAAAAACCCGCAGGTTTAATCATCTCTTCAAGCTGTATAATTCCCAAATCTAAGAGATTTTCAAATGATTTGACATTACTCCTATAGAGATTGGAAATTGCTAAATCTACATTGTTCCAATTCGTATTCTGAACTAGAATAGTTCCTATTGCAACTTCAAACAATTCTTCTCTGGATTTCCTCTTTAACCAAAGCATCCATGTCTCATGATGGGGTTCGATACGGTGAGAGGATGTTGACAATAACTGGTACAGGTCATTTAATTCCAAGGCAACCACTCTTAATATTTTTAGAGAAACATACAAATTCTAGCTAAATTTTTCACATTCTCTTCACTGTCAAGGATAATTTACTAGTCTGTTGTGTCAATCTTTTGAGTCAATCATGAAACGAATTGTTAATAAATCCCTTCATCATCCAGCAATTAGTTACTTTTGCTTTGCATTGAAACGTTTAATGTCGGGCAAAGGTAAAGAAAGATAAGAAATTTAGGATGAATTGTCTAGTCAAATTCATATACATTGACAAAGTGATTTGATTTGTATGTCCAGTCATGAATCAGATGCTCAGCTAGAGACCATTGCATGGCAAGTGATGATTGTCTCCGTTTTTCGACATACAGAACGACAAACTTTGAATTTATTACTTTCTCTTTTAGGTATTTCGTCATTAGATGATGCCACACGTCTCCTAGAACAAATTTTTGAATTAATTCGAAAGGGGATCATTTATATTCCCGAAGCTAGACTAGAAATTTTTCACGAGGCACCAGAATTAGTAGATGTGTATTTAATTAAAGAATTCGATGTTGCAATGAGATCTTTAGTTGTAGAGTTATCTGAACTAAGAGTGAGATTAAGTCAAGTTGAAGAATTAGATTTTATTCCTCAGAAAGTTCACATCGACTGGAAAAATTATGTAGAGGGAAAATATATAAATTCAGGAAAAAATTTCTGACTTATTGATCGAAAGTAATTATTCCCACCTGTAAGTATAGGAAAAGGATCTTTCCGCAAATTTTTATTCCTCTATTTGCCCTCCCTCAATCCTCCTCGGTGAATATCTATCGTAATTCATATATAGGAATTGTCCTTAAATGACAAAAATTTCTGTTGAAGTCCCCCAGCACATACTAGATGATCTTCAAGTCCATATTGGAACAGATAGGAAATTTGTAAGCCTTAGTGATGCTATACGGGCTGCATTACGGAAGTTATTAGATTCTCTTGATGAAATTGATAAGCGCCATGGAAGAGGAGCCGAACTTCCAGGAGACATTAAACCAGACAGTTCATTATCAAGATTGGATTAGATCGGAGCAGAAAATATTGGAAACATTGATAATCTCAATTGGAATATTTTTAACACTTGGAATTTTTACATATATTGCTGCAAAGTACACTGCAGTTACTAATTCGTATCATGGGTTATTAGCGGGCTACATTCTATTTCTTACACTCGCTCAGTTCTTTGCTGCTAAAATAGCGATATTTAACCTTGATTTTATTTTCCTTGGTGAGTTTCTCGCACCTGTTGGGGTCATAGTCTTCCCATTTACTTTGCAGATAACCGATATGGTGAATGAGAAATTTGGTCGGCGAGCTGTCTATCAAATGATATGGATCGCTTTAGTCAGTCAAGTTATGATGGTCATCTTTTTGATTTTTGCATCATATCTACCAGTAGCTTTTGATCCAGATCCATTTGCTGCCTTTGCAGTTGTACCAGCTATTACTCTTGCATCTTGGATAAGTTTTTTTATCAGTGAAAGATTTGATGCCTGGATTTATGATACACTAAGAGAATGGATCCGAGTAAAAACTCAAGATGATTCAAAATGGTGGAAATACCTTTGGATTCGAAACGTATTTAGTGATATACTCAGCTTAGGTCTTGATTCCCTAATTTTCGTTCCATTAGCATTTTTAATTTTTCCCCTTCTCCAAGGATTCTTTGATCCAGCAGTAGAACCTAGTGCAATAGAACTAGTTGTAGACTTAATCATTGGTCAAATCGCAATTAAATGGTTCTTAGGAGTAATAGATACTCCCTTTATGTATCTAACAAGATGGATATACGACAGAAATTAAGGATCATTAATATTGAGAGAAAATTTCTAAAATTTCTTTAATTGGGATTTTCTCTCCTTTCAATTTTATTGAATGATGATATTTTGTGTAATACTTTAGCCCAATACCCATTTTAAGTACAAAACGGTCAATTTCAGAAAGATTCACGATAGTTTCATTAAGAATATTCAATTTCTCGGTAATTTCATCTTCAGCTTCGACTTGTACTTGATCCCATTCTTTATGTAAACCCTCATCTAATTGTTTTCGACACACGAAGATTACATCTATTCCAATGCTATTGGTTCCCCGTATCTGAGTACTTGTTTTCATCTCTGAATGGACTGGATAGATGCTTTTAATGATGAATTTTTGATTTATTAGGGAATTTATCAATATAAGCCAAGCATCTAATTCCTTATGATGGAACGTAAAGATAAATAACCCATCATCTTTCAATACCCTTGAAATCTCTTCAAAAGCAGCGGAAAGGCCCTCTTGATATTGTACGTCAGATTTTCCTCTCTTTATATTTTTTACAATTTCAGTATCTTTTGGTGAATAGTCTGGTACGAACCAGGGATAAGTGTCTTTTAGCCCTAATCTTAACCAGACATAATAAAAGTCTGCTAGTTCAGCATATTGTACATTATCGTAATATGGAGGATCGGTAACCACGAGATCAATAGAGTTTCTAGGAAGGGGAATTTTTGAAGATGAATGGCAGTATAGATGAACCAAGTTGGAATTAGTAATGTTTTCCTGAGTATTCATTAGGTTTGAATCAAATCGCACTTCTCCAACGATGGGTTCATTCATCTGTTTTCGGGCCGGTTTGCCTGTAGAATCAATGTAGATCTCGTAGGGAGCTTTAGAATACATTTTTACTTTTATTGTTTTCTTAAAAAAATTCTTGAACGTCCCTGTACCAAATCGCGCTCCCCAGGGATTATTTTCGCATGGATTCAAGGTGGCAGGATATGCATGCTTTCTGAATAAATTATAGATATAATGGTTTTTTCGATGGTATTCACAAAGCAAATTATTATATTCTAAAGCTGTAGAAAATGTTACAAGCAGGAATTCTCTAATATTTTGATCTACAATATCCAGAATAGCAGACAAAAGTTTACCCAAAGATAAAAGTTGACGTTTATTATACATATCAGTAAAATAGGATATCTTATGGTTTAACAATTCTTGAGTCTTTGCTCCAGGGGGTATTTGTTGATTTGGTAAGGGTAAAGAATGGCCTAATGAGTCAAACTCTAACTCTGCCTCTTTAAAAAGTTTAATATCTGTTTCGTCTGCTGTTTTAAAACCTCTCAATTCACATTGTGGACAGTAGAATTCAATAGCATATAGTTTCTCTGAAGGTTTTCCTTGCCTTTTATTTACATTTACGATACGTTCTGTATGCTCACAAGAAGGACAAAAAAACCGTCCCCTTTTAACAAAAAAGGCTGAGGACTCAAAACTCTTAGAACACTTCGGGCATGAAGAAGAAGAATTTCTATCAGTCAGGAAAAGATGGTTACAATCAGGACAGATAACGTAGTGTGTAGAATCATCCTTCCTATTATATGCAAAAAGAAAACTACGAAATAAGGGGATAGTTTCCTGGCATTTTATACATTTAATTTCTTTGATCCAGAAATAGTACATTACTTCAGCATTGTTCGAACAATACGAACACAAGGTTTTATAGTAACGTTGGATATCCGACTTGACTTTTTTGGAGATGTTTTCGAATTCAATTTGGAGTTCACTCAAATCTACGTCTTCGACCTCCTTTTTAACAGTAAACCATGCCACGGGATTTAAATCTCCTCCAACAACTTTTGAATAGCCTAATCTTAACGCTTCGATAATTGTTGTTCCTCCTCCCATAAATGGATCTAAAATTGACTTATTTGCGAAAGAATGCTCTTCTAAGTACAAATCCCAGAATGTCTTTTCGCCAGATTTAACCTTGTGAGGTATCGGTTCAATACTTGCGTAAATCAGAATAGAACGAAAAACTGACCCCAATCTACGAGCAAACCATTTGTGAAGAGTTAATATCGGACGATAGTACCTTTTGGCATTGCTTTCACGATTCGCAATTTCACTTACTTGAGAGAATGGAAAATTTCTTTCGATCTCTTTCTCAAAACTCAAGTTTTGGGTACTTGGTGGTGATTTACACATCTTGGTTCATAAGTTTCTGATAGTCCTGAATTTTCTATTAAGACTAACGGACTATTGTAAGGACTTGGTTGTCCATCTATTAGTCGTTGTGTGAGAACAGCATAATGGTTACAATTAGGGTACTCACATATCGCGGTTAGACGTGTCACACGATGTGCTCTTCCCACTAACGAGGGCATTGGTCCAAATGGTTCACCCCTGAAACTCAATAATAAGCCACAAACAATAACATGATATTCTTTCTGGATTAACTGTTCAATTACCTCAACTAAATTGTCTGTGAAAAACTGTGCTTCATCTACTCCGACAAATTTGCATTCTAAATTTTCTAAATATGATAATATTTCTTCAGGATGTTTTTCATCGATTATTATTGCTTCTAGCTGCATATCACTACCTCTCGAAGCAATTCCAGGCTCACGAGTATTAACTGCAGGTTTAAAAACAACCCCTTTAATATCAGAGTAACGCAGTTCGTTAAACATACGAATTAAGAATTCACTTTTTCCTGATTTCATCGGTCCGAAGATAGCTTCAAGATATCCAGGTTTATAGATTTCTGGCACTAGAGATTTCCTCCATTAGAAATTGACTTAGCATTTTATTTTTCTTTTCAGGGAGGTTATAACTATTTCTTCATTCGAAATACTTCTCCTAAAGTTGTCTTTAGAGCATTTTCTGTCCCATAAAGAAGACGAAGTGATAATGAAGGCAGAATTTTTGCTAAAAATTTCTCCCACTCTCCATCTCTCCTTGTTCCTAGGTTATTTGAATAGGCTTGGATTTCTACATTGATTTCCTCCTCTAGTGATCCAGAAATGTTTTCTGCGGGATTAATCTCATCTTCCGTCGTTTTTCTTGCTACAAGAATAATATCGGTATTACTCCCCGTGACTGGTCTTGCTTGAAATTCGCTGATAACAGGATAAGCTTCTTTAAGCAAAAATTGACTTTCTTTTAGAGCGGTAAGTATTAAAATCCACGCATTGGTATTAGAATGATGAAAAGTAAATACTAGTGGTGAATTATCTTTTAATACACGATGACATTCTGTAAAGACTTTGATTAACTGAGAGACAAATTGATTCTTGTTTTTTTGTATTCCAATTTCCTCCTTATCCATGATAGTAGGAGATTCAAACCAAGGATAAGTCAATTTCAATACAACTCTCAACCATATATAGAAAAAATTCGCTAGCTCACTATACTGAATATAATCGAAGTATGGGGGATCAGTTAGTACTAAATCGATAGATTGATCAGGAATATTGTATTTCTTCAGGTTAATAGAGGAACCTGTAATTAACAGGGCATCAGGATTTTTACTTGTGACAAGCTGTTCGAAATTGTTCACAATATTTGCATGGATGCGATCGCCAGGTACAGAAACCCGTGAAATTTGATTTTCTTTGATTTCAATCTCAAATGGAGCATCACAATATTCTTTAGCCTTAATAATCTTATCCAAGTAAGTAATAAATGTTCCATTACCTTTGTCTGTTCCCCAGACGTTATTCTCGACGTACTGCAATGGTACTAAAAATGATTGAAAATTGAATATGTTTACAATTTGTTTCATTGTATAGTTATATGGACAAAGAACAGTGTGGAATTCCAAGCAGCTCGAAAAGGCACTCACGAAAAATTCCTTTAAATTTTGATCACTAATTGATAAAATGCATTCTAGCAG
The DNA here is from genome assembly GCA_016839785.1 of Candidatus Hodarchaeota archaeon. Lineage (GTDB taxonomy): Archaea > Asgardarchaeota > Heimdallarchaeia > Hodarchaeales > Hodarchaeaceae > Hodarchaeum. The sequence goes on from JAEOTQ010000025.1 coordinate 11,438, forward strand.
CAAGCTTAAACTCAATAATTGTCGAGAATTGAATAGATCTGCAAAATCTTGGAAACCATAATTAATTAGATTCTTTATATTCGGCCCCCTAATTGGCAGGTGTTCTCTTGGATATGGCAAACCTTCTTTCTGTTCTTCAAATAAACCCTGAACTGTGTTATAATTTCTGATATCCTTATCTTCTATTTGTTTGTATCCGCGGTACTTGCATGTTTTACAGTAAAATTCGATAGCAATTTGTCTAGACGAGAATGATTTTAGATTATCTTGAAGAATATCCACTAACCGAAATTCACTTTCGCACCTAGTACAGCTGAAGATTTTTTTTCTACAATTGCCTATTTTTGGAATAAACTTTGTATCACAACTTGGACACACACTTGTAGAAGATAAATCCTCAGAAGAATAGAATAGCATGTCACAATCTGGACATATTACCATCGTTTCTGAACTCTTCCGTTGTTTCTTCCCTATGATGTAATATTTGAATAAATCCTGTTGCGATTGACAAGAAGGACATCGAATGGTACGAACCCAGAATGTATACATAATATCTGCTTGATCGGATCCACATTCAGTGCATTTAGTTTGATAGAATTCGATTATTTGTTTTCCAACTTTGCTAAAAAACTTGGAAATGTGATCCTGAAATTTTGCTGTATCTAAGATATCTAGCTCCTTTTTTGTTGTGAACCAAGCAACAGGATTAAGATCGATCCCGACAGTTTTTACCCCTAGTCGATTAAGCTCAATTATGGTTGTTCCTCCTCCACAAAAGGGGTCTAATACAATTCTGTCCGAAAAATTATGGTTTTTGTAAAAGGCTCCTTTATCATCATCTGTAGAGCTAAACAAAGGAGCCTCTGAAAATTGAGCTATACCTACTGCTCGAAATGTGGAACCTGGCCTTCGTGCCCAAGATTTGTGAACTGAATATATTGGTCGATAAAACTGTCGTCTTTGTGATTCAACCTTTGCTATTTTTTGGATCTTAGCAATAGGAAAATCTTTTTCTAAAGGCATTAATACTTCTCCTGATTCTTACAATAGATTAGATTTAATTTAATTATATGAATGATGATATTCAATCCTTGATAATTTTGAATTTGGATGACACCTTAAAATATATAACGAGGAAAAACTATACTTAATCTGATGATTCCGTAATATAAATTAATTGGTGTTTTTTCGTAGTGAACTCTCTTATCAGATCCGTAAAAAAAGAAGATTTACCTTCTCTTGAACATTTATACATTCAATGCATGGGAAATTTTGAATATGCATTCTATAAGAGAAATTTTTATTCTTTTATCACTTCAAATAGTGATTTAATTAGAGTATCAGAGGAACCATCAGGGAATTTATCAGGATTTGTTATAGGGTATATAGTTAACCCTCAAAAAGCCAGAATTCAAGCATTATTCGTGTCTAGTGATTATCGTAATCGAGGGATAGGAACTAATCTTCTTAGATCAGTAGAAAGTCATATGATTACTAAATATCCAAATCTTAGCTTTTTATCAGTACGAATTCCAGAGGAATTCTATAATTCCCAATCATTTTTCCTAAATCGTAACTTCTCATCTATAGCAAAAATCAATGGATATGTAAAAAATAACCTAGATTTCCCTTTTTCTGTCAATAGAGAAGTATCTGTTCGAAAAGCTAAGAAATCTGATTTGAAAGGAATTTTAGAGATTGAAAAAGCATGTTTTTCAAAATACTGGCAAATGAATGTTGAGAAGTTCAAGCAAATCATGAAAAATCCTTATGAGATTCTATTTGTCGCCATTAGGGACAAAAAAATTGTTGGCTACAACTTTAATGCCGTTTCTCGCAGTGATCAAAGTGGTAATTACATTAGAATAGCAACCCTTCCAAATCAACAGTATAAACGTGTCGCCACTACCCTTACAGCACAAGCCTTCAATTGGTTTAGATCAAAGTATGTGAATCGAGTGATCCTGACTACTTTCGCTGATTCGTTCTCCCATAATGAAATGTACCGAAAATGGGGATTTAGGAAAAACGATCAAGAAATTATCATGGCTCGGAATTATGACTGAATTTGAAATTGCCATTATTTCCTCAACGTGCACCTGATTGAGTTCACGATATTCTCAGACTCAAGAATTTCTATACTAATGTAATCTGTAGTGTTTATTAGAAAGAATTTTCGAAATTTCTGACTTAAATTTGAAACCAGAAACGGAAATGAACTCATAATTACTCCACCGTGGCAAACAACAATAATTTCTACATTTGGATTATCTGAATATCTCTGTTTTACATCAATTAGGAAATTTTTTATTCGTTTGCTTATCTGAGATAGAGACTCTCCCCCTGGAAGGGATGCATCTAAGTTACCATTTTCAAACCATTCATTCCAAAGATCCATAAATTTGGTCCAGCTTTTCGAGTCACTTTTACCTTCTAAATCTCCTACACTAAACTCGATAAGTCGGGAATCAATTTCATATTTAACTCCAATTTTTTCTTCCAATATCTTTGCTGTATCCACGGCCCGTTTAAGAGGACTACAAATAATTTTATCGATGTTTGAATAAGAAAGTTCCAAAATTTTAACTAATGATTTGACTTGCATTGTTCCTCTATCTGTAAGTCCATGTTTGTATCCTGTATTGGAAAATATGTTCAGGACATTCGCTTCGCTTTCTCCATGTCGGACAAATATTATTTCCAGTTCTAAGTCACCTCTTTATAACAAGGGATGGCCAAATTTCCCCAGATTATATCTAAAGCAAGTGATTGATGAAACTAGGAACATCTTATCAAACCAACTAGTAATGTTACAGGCCTTTAGTTAAAGAATATGACGCCATCAAGTCCAGAATTTTTATAGCTGCATTAATATCATCAAATACGACACCACCCTCCGAGCGGATTTGAGAAGTCCATTGAGATTTTATGGCATCATCTCCCACTATATATGTGACAAGGGGTTTATTATACTTCTTCATATCTCGTACAACAGTTGGATCAAAAGTAATCGCAACTTGCATTGCTGCGACCATTAATAAAATCATATCAATTTCATCACTTTCAAACAGAATAGGAATTATTTGTCGCAGAGCTTCATCTAATCCATGAATCTCAAATGCAGGCCACGAATCGACTGGATTTTTTGGAGGCATCCAGTCTGGGAAGAGATTTTGGAGTTTATGAGTTGTTGATATGGATAATTCAGGGATTGTAATATTATATTTTGCAGCGATATCCGCCCCTATAACTCCTCCTGCACCAGTAATTGTAACGATTGCTAAACGTTTCCCATTAGGTAAAGATAATTTGGGAAAAGCTTCTACAATATTAAAGAATTCCCCAAATTCGGTTGCTTGTATTATTTTTGATAGTTTCAGAAGATCTGAAAGCAATTGAGGAGATCCATGGGCATTACTAGAGGTGTGACTTAATACAGCTGATCTTCCTACTTCTGATTGTCCACCTAGTAAGCATATAAGCGGTCTAGTTCGTGTAAACTTTTTTGCTAGTTTTAGGTACTTTCTAGGCCGTTTTAATCCCTCAAGATAGAAGGCTGCGACTTTAGTTGTCTCATCCTCCAAGAAGTTTTGGAGTAAATCACACTCATCAATGTCAATTCTATTTCCAATAGATGCTGCTTTTCTGATACCTGTGTAGCATTCTGTGAATAATTGCAATATAACTGCCCTTGAAAAATATCCTGATTGTCCTACTATTGAAACCACCCCTTTACGTCTCATATCTGCGGTTATTGGTTCAAAAGTAGTAATTAATTCATCGGTTACTGTTCCCATGCAGTTTCCTCCCCAGATACGAATGTTAAACTGCTTTCCAAGGCATCTAATTTCTTCTTGAATGGTCTTTCCTTCCTTACCAATTTCTGCAAATCCAGCGCTTTCAATTATTATTCCTTTCACACCTTTTTGGTAACAGGCCTGGAGAAGAGAGGGAATAGTTCTGGGGGTGACAAATAATATTGCTAAATCAATGTTTCCAGGAATTTCGGTTAGGGAATGATAAACCTTCAATCCCATTATTTCCTTCGCCCTCGGATTAATAGGAAAAATTTTTTCTGTATTGGGAAATGTCCATAAAACATTTTTTAAGATCCCGTAGCCCGCTTTTGTACTATTTCGACTAACACCGATGATAGCTATCGATTCAGGATTAAAAAAGCATGATAGATCAGGCTGCATAGATTTTCCTCTTCAATCAAATATGGGCCGTGTAAAATCCTTGGAATTATAAGAGTTTTATATACAAGCTAATATTATTCATAATTGGAAAATATTCTGTTGAGATGAATAATGGCTCAGCGTAAAGATCAATCTATTAAAGACGGGATTTTTCATCCTTCATATGACAAATTAGTGATATTTAAATGTGAAGTGAAAAACACTAAAGGATTTCTAAGAGATATTTCACTATCGACTGCTATTGTTGGATTATTTTCATTTCTTCTACTTGAATGGTTTGCAGTGATAATTGTACCAATGAGTTGGCCATTTCTTGTCCAATATTCTCTTCCTAAACATTATCAAACCATTCAATTCAACAAGCATTCCATCTTTTTTGGTTCAGGATCGTTAAAAAGCCTTCTACTGTCAAAATCATTATACACCAATAATAAATTTCAGTATAGCGATATTTTTCACATTCGATTCAATAAATGGGAAAAAAAGAAGCGAGGAGGAGTGAAAGATCAATTTGGGAAGATTGAAATCCAAATTAATCATCAAATACCAACTTTTCATTTTCTTATTACTAGTGAGGATCTAGCGAAAATTGTCAAGATTTTCGATACTTTTCGTTTCCACTCCAAAGTGATAAGAAAACGCTCACGTGGAGAACTTATGTTAGTTTTCCCATTATCTCCTCGGTATAGTACCTAAAACCTATCCTATTTTTTTCCTGAAGAGTTCTTATTATTGCTCAAACCTTTATAATTGTACTTTAATGCTTTTACTCTAGATTCTGATGGATTCTTTGAAATTTTCGGCTTTAATTCTCATTGCATTAACGGTAATTCCGATCGGTCTTAACACAGATATCACACAAACCGAATCTAGATATTCTGAACTTCCTTGGAATCTTCAGCAAATCAATATTGAAGGTGCATGGGATAGGACTACGGGAAGTACAGAAATAATCATTGCTGTGATTGATACGGGAATTGACTTCTCTCATCCCGCACTTTCTCACACTCAATGGTTCAACACGGATGAGATTGTTAATAATTCAGTAGATGACGACAATAATGGTTATATTGATGATTATGAGGGATGGGATTGGATAAACCAGGATAATAACCCAGGTTGGCAGGTTGGAGATGAAATCCATCATCATGGTACGTTTATTGCGGGGATTATTGCAGCCAATGACAGTGAAGTACTGAGTGTCGCCCCAAAAGTAAAAATTATGTCCTTACGGGTTGTTGACAAGAATTCTCTTATTTCCAATCCTGCAGGATTGGAGGAAGCAGTCGAATATGCTATTCAAAAAAATGTCTCTGCAATAACCATGAGTCTCGATTTGGTGATAGGCCCCCCAGGATTTCGAGATAGTATTCGTTCAGCAATATCGGCGAATATTCCAGTTATTGGAGTTGCTGGAAATTCTGATGAAGGAAATGGATCCATAGTTTTACCAGGTAGATATACTGAGGTGATAGCTGTTGGAGCATCGAACTCAAATGGAGAAAAGGCAGATTACAGTAATGCTGGGGAGGAACTTGAGATTTTAGCTCCTGGAGGTCAACGATTATCCAACCAATTACAGAGTACCGCGACAAACGGGGGATATCTTTACGATATTGGTACTTCTTATGCAGCTCCCCATGTTGCTGGCGTTGTTGGGCTCATAAAATCAATTAGGTTTAATTTCACCGTGGAAGACATCCGATATATCCTTCACTCTACAGCACATGATATCGGGTCTACTGGGTGGGATATAGAATCTGGATTCGGAATACTGAATGCCTCAGCTGCAGTGGAATTTGCGCTAACTTATGAGGGTACAGAAACATCCACAACAACTTCTTCTCGTCCACCTGGATTATTTGGGATCGTTAGTATCTCTTTCTACGAGATAATTATTTTTCTTACCCTATTATTTCCCCTGTTACGCAAGAAACGTGGATGACGATGTGATATTCATCTATTAGGCATTCTTAGTTTCTTAATCTGAACAGGTAGGTGATGTCCGAAAAAGACCGAGTTTATGGCGTGTTCCAGAGTGTATCTCAATCTCTTCAACATTAATTAACCCACTCTCAAAGACTGATATAACATTAAATGAATTTAACCTGCGGGATCGAATTTTTTTACTTGAAAATGTTCCTGCATTTACAAAAACTGTATTCTCAACCTGCATTGTCGTAGCATAATGTTCTAATCCAGACAGTACTAAATGAACATTATGGGAAGTTAAAAACTGTATAACATCACCTGCATCCTTTATCGCTCTTTTAAAGTAACTTCTAGGTATTGGTAATACCGAATGGTGCATAGCCACCAAAAAAAACTTGTAATCTCCGTAACAGTCATATTCATGCTTAATCATGCGCATTCGACTTCGACCTACATGCCCAGAGGGATCAGCACCTGTATTAATTCCTAAAACACGTACAGTTGGATCTTCATAAACAGGATCTAATGGGCCGATCTGTTGTACCCATAATTCTTTTCCAAAAGGCTGTAGATCACGAGTTCCTGGCACAATAAGGTAGGGGACATTCAATTCTCCCAACTCTCGAAGTTTTTGTTTTGCTAATGCAAAATCCTCTGGATAGGAATCATTTGTTAGATCACCTGTATGGATCAATACGTTAGGTTTTTCTCGGATCATCATCTTAATACCTAAGTCATATATTTGGGCTAAGAAATCGCTTCCGTTCGTAAAATGCGTGTCAGAAAACTGACAGATCTTTGTTACTAAGTTTTCTCCTGGAACTAAAAAACCCGTCTTCGTTGCTAATTCCCCCTTCCAGATTTGTTGAGTTTCCTGATTTGCAGTTAGAAATTTTGAATAAGAATCAGTCCCATAGAATTGAACACTGATATTTTTATCTCTAACAATAATATCAACAAATGTATGACCTGCAGTTCCCCTAGTTTTAAAACTACTAAACGTACCTGAATTAATTAATAGTGCCCTACGCTCACCATTAGACAATGAAAAAACATTAGGATAATGTCGGTGCGCGGTTATGAGAACATCTATACCTGCTTTCCATATCACCTGAGAAACATCACCAGCATCTAAAATCATGGATCTTTCTCTACCTGTCGAAGGGATTGGTAATAAATGATGATGAAAACAGAGGATTTTCAATACATCATCTGGTATGGTTTCTAATTCGGCAATAGCTTCGATCCCTCGGTCACCAATTCGGCCAGTGTTCTCATCTGGTTCAGAGGAATCGATCCCCAGAACTACAATATTCCCTCCCGTATCCCTAGTGTCAATGAAAAACTGTCTTTCTCCAAAAAATCTTTTCCAAAGCTGATCTCCAATATTTCTCATGTCATGATTGCCAGGAATAGTATAAAGTTTTTTTACGTTAGGAAAATGAGTTTGCAGAATTTCTTTTGAAAGTTCAAAGTCCTCATAAGTACCAGAGTCAGTAATATCTCCTAAATGGAGAACTAAAGCATTTGGATTCTGTTTCAATCTTTTATTGATCAAAATTGCTCCTGTTTCAAACGCATCCTGATGAAACAGACCAGTGAACTTTGATATATGTGTATCAGAGAATATTAGCAATTCTTCAAGGTTAGATTTTCGTTTAGATTGTTTACCCATCTTGTGTTCTTCCTTGTAATCTTTACTCCTTCTGTATGGGCTTTTTTCAGAAAAGGGATTATTAGTGGTCCATCGGATATCCTTTGAATATAAATAATTCCTCCTTTATATTAATAAATACTCCCTTTTCTATGCTACTTACTCTTATCGAGAAACAATCAGTAAGCTAAAGGTGTTACCTTGGAGAATTATTCATGACTGCAAAAAATTGTCCTCATTGTAATGGAAGTGGAAAATTATCAACTAAAACGAAGAAACAATGTCCTCACTGTCGTGGGATGGGTTCCACCAAGATTTTAATAGGAGGAGGAAAGCCTAAAGCCAAAGATGTCTGTTCTAAGTGTAAAGGCTCTGGGAAAATTGAAACAAGTAAAGAGAAAACTTGCCCTACATGTTCAGGAAAAGGAATTCTGGAATCCAAATGTGTAATCTGTGGGAATCCTCTGAAGGAAAACAACGTCGACCTTTGTACTAGTTGTAAAGAGAAAACTACAATTCACAGGCTGATTCCTCCTGTAACTAAACGGATTGTTGAGTTTAATCTTCTCTATCAAGGTAATGTTGTAAATATCGTTGATTTTGGATATTTTGTTCAATTAGCCCCGAAAATAGAAGGACTCGTCAGAAATAAAAGCTTTTCAGGAAAGGTGGATGATCAAATTCTTGTTAAACTAAAAAACAAGAAAGGAGATAAATTTGAGTTCGAGGAAGTTAAGATAAATAACATATCAGATTTACCAATCTCTCGAATCCACGATCCAATTCCTCTTCAAAAAATTCACCAGAAACGAGAAGTTGGGGTTTATCTCTCGTTTATTGCCCGAATTGAAAATATTCGACAAATACCCAAAGGCCCTAAAGTATTCACTCTGTTAGATGAGACTGGAAATATTGAAGCTGCTGCTTTTCATTTGGATTTTGTTGAAGAAATGGCCATAGGAGATATTGTGGAAGTAGCAGGACAATACAATGTTCATCGTGGGGCAGAACAGATCGAAATTTCTAACATGTTCGTTGTGGAAGATGCATATTCAAATGCATTTACAAAAAAACTGGCTAATCACTTAGATTCTATAAGTGAACCACAGTCTATTGACTTCTTAGTGAAATCTAAAGTCTTAAACCTTTTACGTCCAAAATTTATCGCGGTAGCGAAGCGTTTAAGGAGAGCATTTTTTGAATCTCAACCAATTATAATTAGACATCATAATGATTGTGATGGAATTTGTGCTGGAATCGCTTTAGAATTATCTTTACGTCAATTATGGTTTGATATACATCAACAGTTCGATGAGGACAAGCTTCGTCATCTTATAAAACGTACAGTTAACAAACCTCCATTCTATGACCCATTAGATGCAGTTCGAGATGTGAATTTTGCTTTAGAAGATGAAAACCGTTTTGGAGATAAACTTCCATTAATAATCATGCTCGATACAGGAAGTAGTGAGGAGAGTCTCTTTTCCTATAAACTTCTCCAGACGTATAATATGGAAGTTATGGTAGTTGACCACCATTTTCCCTCAGCTTCTGTTCAAGAAGTGGTTAGTACTCATTTAAACAATTATTACGCTGGCGGAGATTACAATATCTGTACAGGTATGCTTGGAGTTGAGCTAGCTCGTTTTGTTAATCCAAATGTTACAAAAGATATTATGCATATCCCTGCAATTTCAGGTATTGGTGATAGAGTAAAAGGGGAGGAATTTGATCAATATTTAGAGTTTGCAAAAGAACGTAATTACACAGTATCATTCTTAACTGATATCGCCATTGCTGTAGATTACCAAGCATATTTCCTAAAATTTTCACCTGGACGGCTTTTATTGACCGACCTTCTTGGGATCAAGGGAACAGATGAACGTCAGCTAGCATTTGTAAAATTATTAGCTACAGAAGCCCGAGACCTTCTCGAAAAACAGTTGCAGATCTCTCTTGAATATTGTCAAGAAACTGATTTACCTAATGGGATACATTTAGCTATTTTAGATGTTGAACAGTTTGCAAGTAGATTTGACTATCCTCCTCCTGGAAAGATAACAGGAAGCCTTTTTGATCATCTTGGTAGTAAAATTCCAAACGTACCATTAGTTACAATTGGATTAGGCCCCGATTTTGCCATCTTTCGATCTCAACACGTGAAACTTGATTTTCCAAATCTAGTAAGAAATTTAGCAGACGACATGCCCCATGCAAACATTGAAGGCGGAGGTCACGAAATTGTCGGGAGTCTAAAATTCATTACAGGGGCAAGAACCGAATTCATGAAGCTAATTCAAGAAAAATTAACAATAATTAGCGTTTCAATTTCGGAGAGTAAATAGATGGGCAAAAAATGTGCCTCCTGCAATCTAAATCTTACCGATGACCCAAAAGTTCGAGTTTACTCATACTGGAAGCTTAAATGCCCTGATAAATGGCACATATTCGTTCGTAATGAATCTATATCAAAAAAGATTGACGCTCCTTGTTCAGAAGATAAAATCCTAAGACAAAAAATTAGAAAAGGATTCCAAATCAAGGACTAAATTCAAATAAATTGGAGATTAGTATCTTGAGATTCCAAATTGAGAACTATGATTCTCAACATGAGGACCAATGGTTAGAATGTTTAAAAGAGACATTTTACGACTCGTTATATTATGACACAATGCTGAAATTTAAGCCTCGTTACGAACAACCTATTGTCGAACTCGTTACTCTTCATGGAGAGAAAATTGTAGCCTTTCTCGATATTGAGATGATACCACCCACAGAGCAGTTATGTAGAAAAGATGAGGCCCATTGTGGCCAAATAACCCTGATTGGTGTTCATCCGGATTATAGACGCAAAAATTTAGGCACAAATCTTCTTGAATATGCAATTAAGCATATTAAGAATAAGTTCAAAGCTACCCGGCTTGAAGTTTCATTTCGAGAAGATGAGGGAATTTATAGATGGTTCCATTCAATGAAATTTCTTCCTTGCGATAAATACTATGAAGTTAGTTTCAGCCAAGATTTTTTCATTAAGTATGGAATTGAACTTCCTTTCGGAATCAATCCTAGCGTTTTAACTGGATTTGTTGACCAAGAAGGGTTCAGGTACTTAACTACCGATCATCCTCCTGAAAAGTCCTACTCTTATTTGATAATGGAAAAAATCTTATAATTTCTATTCCTTTCTGAAAATTAGACAGTACTGGTGGCATCTATTTCCTACCCAAGCATTATTTACTCCTAACGCGAGTAAACGCTTATCATCCTGTAACCAAATCTTTTCATCTTTTAGAATCCAATCAGTATCGGATATTGAAGTTGCAGTATCGTATGCTAAAGGAAAAAGTTTCCCTTCAGTAAAAACGTTGTTTGTAATCACCACTAAGTAACCTTTGGGTTTCATAAGACCATGTATTTGTGTAAAGATGTTTTTCTGTGTCTCTAAAAAGAGGTTGTAATCTTTAATATTTGCTAGATCAAGTCGATCTAAATCACTATATTTAGTGTCGAGACCTTTATTTTTCCGTTCTTTCTGACGCATTTCAGTGCGATCTAATTGACTCCAATACGGCGGAGAGGTAATTACTAAGTCTATCTCAGAATAGCCCTGTTTCGACCAAATGTCTGTTACGTTCATACTATTGTCATGAATGATATACCAATAACCTTTTTCTTGTGTTGAATAAAGTGAACTATAGGGAAGCGCCACAAGAGGTGCGAGCCGCTATTTACTAATCTGAATATAGCGTTCAGATAGTTCAATTCCAATTGCGTTTCTATTACATTGCTTAGCAGCGAGTACTGTACTCCCACTTCCTAAAAAGGGGTCAACAACTAGCTCTCCAGGTTTAGTAAAAAAAGTGATGAACTTTCGTATTAGTATTTCGGGAAATTTTGCAGGATGTAAAATTTCGTTTTTATTACGAGGAGGTGGTCTGACAATTATCCAAGATTTTGTCATTCGGAGCCATTCCCTGCCCGTAAGATAATTTAATTTATTTTTTTTACTTAAAATACCAAAAGGACGCTTTTTTCTCCCGTATTTTAAACTTATCATGCTTGTTATTCCCCTTTGCTGCTCTTCTGGCTTGAAAACGAGAAAACTATCTTCTTCTGTTTCATTAGCGATATTTATCAATAAATATTCAATTTCTTGATTGTAGATTGTCCCTAAGTGTGAACGGATTGTTTTTGTAGCTGATAGGAAAAGGGAGAATCTTTGAGGATCAATAGATTTTGTAAGCACAGGGATAAACACCAAGGGTGTCTCTAGATCTAGGTAATAGAAGATTAAGTCTTGTTTTTTTATCCTTATTTCGACTTGAAAACAGTTCAAATTATTTTGGGCAATAATTTCCCAAAATTTCCCAAACGCGGTATTTTCTGGATTTTTAAGGAGGTCTTCAAGAGAAAAAACCTTTCTTAAGGAGTGGGGGCGGCAAATAAATTCAAAATAATCCCATATTTCATTCGCAGTATCCTTTTGACCATTAGATAAAGAATTCATTGAATATTCCAGCTTCCTTGAATCTTAGCTTTGTTCTCTCAATCTACAATGATACTCGATGAGAAAGTTAAAAAGGATATTTGGGTGAGGCTAGATGAAGTCAATTCCAAAATTGTCTTTTGGAGTAGTGTAAATATGCCAGATTATTGCGTTAATTGTGGTCAAAAACTTAATCCAGATGATATTTTCTGTAGTAACTGTGGTGGTGAAGTTGAAGCTCGTAAAGCATCATATAGCCCGAATTCTAGTTCTACATCAGACTATTCATCACACAAACTCATGACACAACCGAAATTATATCGAAGTCGGGATGATCGGTGGATAACAGGTGTCTGTGGAGGTTTAGGCAAACACTTCAATATTGAACCAATTCTCTTTCGAATTGGATTTATTCTTGGATTATTTTTTTATGGTACGAGTGTTATTCTATATATAATCTTAGCAATTTTCGTTGAAGAAGAACCACTGAATTCAGAATTTGCTCCTCCTAATAAAGCTGAACCACCGTATTAACCAGTAAAATCGGTTACAGACTGGTATTTAACATAGTTAGTTGAATCTCGTATCGACCTTTTTAAAACAGTTTCACTTCTCTGCTGAGATTAATTAGGATTACGGATTTGACAAATATGAACTATGATATTGAATTACCCGAAGAATTAGTAAATTACTTCAATTCTGTTTTTACAGTATTCGAATTAGGATTTCCCGACAAGGAAAATATGTTAAAACACATATTACTCGAGGGACTCGAGCATAGATTGGAACACATGGCTGAAAACCAAAGTTTTAAACAACATAAGAAATATCACAATCTCATTGATACAGAAAAAGCCAAATGTGTTGTCTCTGAGTGAGTGCACTTTTCAGCTGAACAAATTCTTTTTCTGAGACACCTCAAGAGTCATTATACTTGAGGGGTTCTCATTCCTTTTTCCCATATTCAATTTCCAAGGAAATTTCTTTAATATCCATTCCTTTTATACGCAAGGAACTTACCATTCCAAATACAGACTGTCCAATAAATTCCTGCACAAATTGTTTTATACCAATAGACTTACCATTGACTTTGAGTTTCACATCGCATACTTCTTTCATTTCTAACACCAAGAATAAGTTTAAATATTCTCTAGGAGATAATTTTTAAAATTCTATCCTGAAATTTAGGTGAGTGTATTCTGGTGTCAGTTTTGACCTTAATAAACCTAGAGAATGTTTCTAAAAACTATACAATGGGTGAAGTTGAAGTTAATGCACTATCAGATCTTACCTTGGAGATAGAAAAGGGGAAATTTGTTGTCATGATAGGTACTTCAGGTACTGGTAAGAGTACATTATTAAATCTGATAAGTGCCATTGACACCCCAACTAAAGGAAGAATTCTAATCGAAGGAGTAGATATTTCATTTCTTACCCGAAAACAACGCGCCCAATTTCGTAGACATAAAATTGGATTTATTTTTCAGTTCTTCAATCTTATCCCAACGCTTACTGCAGTTGAAAATGTTGAATTTGGTCTCGCACTGGTAGGTGTTACCTCTTCACCAGGAAATACGTCTTATGACACAAAAGACATTCACTCAACCGCTTTGGAATGGCTAGATAAAGTTGGACTTGCTCATAGAGCTAACCATTTTCCCAGTCAAATGAGTGGGGGTGAACAGCAAAGAGTTGCAATAGCAAGAGCATTAGCCAAAAATCCTCCCATTATAATAGCTGATGAACCAACAGGTAACTTAGATTTTCGTACAGGAATCAAAATCCTCAAATTAATGAAGGAATTAAATAAAGAAACCCAGAAAACTTTTGTCATTGCTACTCATAATAGTCAGTTAGCGAAGATTGCTGATTACGTAATTTCTCTACAAATGGGCGGAGTGGAAACTTATGAACAAATTCCACATGATGATTTAGACAAACTCATATGGTAAGATATCAAAAAAAAAGGACGAACGAAATGAATTTTCTCTCGCGATATTGGCGTAAAAAATTGATTGGTGACATCAAACAGCAGAAATTGTTGTTCTTTGCACTTTTTTTCCTTTGTATCTTTGGAGTGGGATCCTATGTAACTCTCACGATGGGATACACAAATCTATATTCATCTTTAGATAAAATATACACAAAAACCAACTTTGCTGATGTAGAAATCAATACTCATTCTGATGTTTGGTACAATATATCAGAAGTAAATTCTTTTATTAATAATTATAGTATTTATTATCCTGAACTTGAGATGATTAATCATCGTCTCTTAGTGAATTCTGGCTATAATTCATCGATTGATACAAAAGAATACACGCGGTATCAATTAACTGAAGGTCGAGCAATTGGATTAAATTGGAGTTTATCTGCAACTGAAAGAGTTAATGGATTTATTTACAATGAAGGAACTGAACCAGTTCATCAGTTACAAAATAATTCAATTCTATTAGAAGCTCACTATGCTCATGTCTATGACTTACATGTTAATGATTTTCTTCAAACGAAAATATATGGCCAAAAGTTCAATTTTACAATCCAAGGAATCGTTTATAATCCAGAATCACTTATTGTGATCCCGTCTCGTCATGAATTTTTACCAAATAATCGTTTTGGAATAATTTATCTACCTTTAAAGATATTACACGAGTATACTAACCTGACTGGACTTGCAAATAACATCATAATTAGAGTCTCCGATAATTTATCCATTAAGGCTCGAAATCAAATAATTTCTGATTTTTACGTTAAGCTTAATGATCAAACCAATAATTCATTTACCTCACCAGTCTATCAAGAGTTCCAAGTATCAAATTGGGCATTAAATATGGATTTGGAAGAGATCCAGAAGATTGCTATTGCTCTCCCGGTTTTAATTCTTGCTGTAGCAAGTATTGCAATTTTTATTACATTAAATCGGCAAGTACAAAGCCAACGTCGAATAATAGGTATAGCCTCAAGTCTTGGTTATACCCCAGTCGATATTCTCCTTCATTACGCTTCTTTCTCCTTTATATTAGGACTAGTTGGGAGTGTCATTGGGATACTTTTAGGTGTTGGTTTATCTGGAGGTATAACATGGATTTATGCTTATTTCATGCTTTTCCCAGCAATAATTTCCATTGAATTACAACTCGGAGTCATTATTAGTGCTTTTATTATCGGAACATCAATAACGTTCATTAGTGGTATAATTCCAGCCATTAAAGCCAATCGTTTGTCACCCCGAGAAGCTCTTCAAGGAAATTTAATGATTAGTAAAGGGGGTCACTCTTTTTTTGAGAGAATCCTACGGATTCGCTCATTCAGGATTCGATTTACCGTACCTATCCGAAATTTTTTCAGGCAGAAATCACGGACTACTGCAACCATTATAGCTATATCTGCTTCTGTTATGATTTTAGTTGTATCAGGTGCCTTTAACGATTCAATAAATGGTGGAATATCCAGACAATTTACAGAGACATCTCAATACCATATGTCTGTGAGCTATGAAGGTTTTAAGTTTTCAGATCTTGGATTACTTGAAGATATTTCTTATATTAGTCAGCTACCAGGAGTTGAATCAGTGGACCCAGTCCTCGAGATCCCTTCCATTATAGAAACAAATGGTCGTAAGGAAGAAGTATTGATTATGGCTTGGAACTCCTCAAGTCCACAAACGCACAAATTTCAATGGACTTCTAAAGCTGATCAATTAATACCGAAGGATGGTCTCATTCTCACTTCTGGATTGGCTAGAAGTCTAGGTTCCTCAACTGGGGATACAGTTTCTTATGGATATCCAAGAATTCCCTATCTCGGTTCCGCCTATAAGGCAGCCGTTACTATTTGGAATCTTTGGGGAGGAGGCGATAGAAGTCGTAATGAAACGCTAGAGTACTTAACTTCTCTCATCACCCAAAACAAGGATACATTATCTTTCTCTAGCAATGCAGAGGAGATAAATTTTAGATATGAGGATATCACTGTTACTGGAGTATCAGAGGAAATCTGGGGGAGTATTATATATACTACGATTCAAACGCTAACTGATTCAATGGGTATTGATATTTTTAAAAATTCTTTTCTTGATATAGACTTATCCCCTTGTTCTAAGCTTATTTTAAAGATTAGTAATCCTAATAACCTAACTCTATTAGAAAATATTAAGACAGAAGTCAGCTCTCTCAGTGAAATTCGATCAATCACCTTCGGTTATGATTTACGAAATTCCATCAACCAGACTTTGACAGCTTTCAATATAATTGTAATAATCTTCATATTTTTCGCCTGTATTCTAGCTGGAGCGTCTATTTTTACTACAATTCACATAAATTTCCAAGAACGATCCCGAGAAAGTGCTACTATGCTGACCCTCGGTTTATCTGATCAAGAGTTCTTATTTATCATTTCAATCGAAAACTTTTTTCAGACCCTCTTAGGAATTTTAGGAGGGATACTCCCGGGCCTTTGGCTTGCTGATTGGATTTTAAGTAATGCTCTAAGAGTTTTTTATTTTCCCATTGTTGTTTCTATTCAGACTTGGCTGATAATTTGGGTGGGTGTTTTATTAATCGTCTTAGTATCCCAAATTCCAGCTATCGTTCAAGGAGTTAAAATGGATCTTGCAGAGGTCACAAAAGATATCTCAAGATGATTACATTAGAATCGTTTATCTGCAGTATGAGAATATGTGTTAAAAGGCGTATGAATGTATCCTATGATATCATATTCAACTTTTAAACTCATAGAAATGTTAACCTCTTTTCTAAAGCCTTATTATGATTCACAATCAATCTTCAGAGGTGGGAATATTAGCTACAACTCGCCCATCATGTTTTAGATCGATTAAATCACGTTGATGCAGCGGTTGGAGTTGGTTCTCTAACACAATTGGATCCATGCCCACACTTTTTGCTAACGCTTCTAGACTCATTTCCCCATTCATACGAATAAGAATCGTAATAGGCGCATAATTCGATAATGAGAGTACCTGTTCAATATAATCATTGATGTTTCTAACTTTAGTTAAAGCTTGTGTAGTAACTTTAGTGAGCTTTATATCTGATTCCTGATCTTTTGCTTCTTTTAGCTCTGCTTTAATTCCATCAATTTTAATTTTATATTCCGTAATAGTCTTGGATAAACCATCATTTGCCTCCATTAGCTCTGTTATCTGTGTATCCATTTCTTTTGTTTTTTCTTCTAGCAAAGCATTACTAGAGGTTAATTCTGTTATTTGAGTCTGTAGGTCTTTCGATATTTCCCCTCTTTTTTCCTGAGCTTCAAGCAATTTTGATTCTAATTCCTGTATTTCAAGTTGGAATTGCTTAGTTTTTTCTCTTAAACGAGTTTTTGCTGACTCTTCATATTCTTCCTTAACTTTGGCTAATGAAATTTGATATTGCTCATCATTGAATTTGTATTTTTCCTGTTGCTCTTGGATTAATTTCTGATATTCTTCTTGTTGTTCAGAATAAGCACTCGCCCATGTAGCCATTGCTTCAGATGCTTGTGATTCCATCAAAGAGTTTAATCTTGTCACTTCAGCTGATTTTTCAATTAATTCCATTTGTAAGGAGGCATTTTTTTCTTCAAGTGTTTTGAAAAGTTCATCTTTGTCAGTAACCTTTGTTGATTTGTCATTTAAGTCGCTTAAAGTCTCCTCCAACTGGAATGATAAATTCTCATTCGCAGTTTTCTCTTCTATCAGTAGGTTCTGCATTTCTTTTCGATAATTGGAAAATTTTGCCTCAATATCTAAAAATTCTTTTTCTTTTGCCGTTAATTGTTCTTCTAATGACTCTTTCAGATGATTTAGGCGGGATAATTCACCTGCTTGATTTTTTAGCTTTTCTTGATCTTCTTGAGCAAATTTTTCACCCTCTTCCATAGTATCAAACGATTCATCGTCAATTAACATATTTTTTATCCAATTAAAAGAGCTCATTGTTATACGTGTTAATTGGCTTTCAATGGTTCTATTAACATCCTCATCAAATGATTTCAATAAAGTATCTACATGTAATCTATCTTCATGCCGAGTAATGATATTGGACCGATTCATCAAGTCATTTTTGAACCCACTGATAGACACCCCCAATGTCTGAATCGCTATTTTTCTATCCTTAGCCATGTCTTTAATAAATTCTAACCCATATTTTCGTAATTTGGATTCATTTTTTTCATCCATTGCCGCCAAAGGTATCACTTCATTCGTCATAGGGTAGTCCTATATGAGTCAAGTACAAACGGTACAGTAAAAATATTTGCCTACAAGTGAGGTTTTGTTATGAAAATTCTCGGCTATTATTTCCATATATTGCTTGTATTGCAGGGAACGGGAATATCTTTCATGGTAAAAAGTCCTGCACTAGATTTATAAGCATGAGGAATTAAATTTGCTACCATAGCTGCCGTACCAAGATCTCCATGTATCCCTCCTATTATCTTTTGATTAATATTCGGTGTTCCCTTAATACTCACCCTGTCAAATTCCTCTTGATCCCCTGCATAAGCAATAAAATCCATTGAAATCATAACTTCTCCTGTTTCTGGATTTCTGTAGGTAGCACTGCTTTTTAATCCACAAACATGCCCCTTTTGAACCGATTCGTTATAAGAAGTCATAAATTCCTTTGAGGTGAGAACTGGTTCTGGTGAATTTTCCACGATCCTCCCATCAGGCAGACCTAAGGCTCCAAGGATCATTTGTATCGACTCTGTTAATCCTACATGACCTGTAATCTCCTTTTTCTTAATTTTTTCCTGAAATTCGCTTGGAGATAAACCAGTACCTATTTTTCGTTGAAAAGGTTCCCTCCTTTTAGATGAATTCATCATTCGCGTAATAGAAATCCCCTCTACTCTCTGACAGGGAGCTGTCAACACAATTGGTAGTAAATCCATTAAGAAACCAGGATTAATGCCTGTACCGATCACAGCACACTGATTTTCTTTGGCTAATTCGTCTAACTCAATCGAAAGTTCAGGATGGTTAACATATGGATAAGAAAGTTCTTCACATATAGAAATAACATTTACACCCTTAGCTAAAACCTCTTTAATAGTTGATGCAGTATTTAGTAAAGAGGAAGACGTGGCAACAACAGCTACATCGACTTGGTTATTAATCAGGATAGGTTGAACACTTTTTTGAACTAATATGTTAGGAGCTGTTGAAATTTTTAAGATATCATTTAAAGATTTACCCAGAAGCTCGGAATCAATATCTACAACTCCTAGAAGATTGATATTCTCACGAGAAACTAATAGATGAGTAATGAGCTTGCCCATTGGGCCTAAACCAATCTGTACGACATTAAAACTTTCAGCCATTTTAATTCAGCCTTACCTATAATTGTTTGAGTTAAAGAATTTTTCTGCATTCTTCCAATAGAAATGTTCTAAAATTTCTTTAGGAAGATTTAATCCATTAATATAAGTTGGAGGATTTTGATTATCTTCATCAGGAAATGGAAGTTCAACATCTTGTAAATTACTTTCCCAAAATATTCTTTGAGACCAATAACGAGTGGCTAAGTACTCTTTATCGCGATCTTCCCATCCAACTGATAAATCTGTAGCAAAAAGAATTCTCTTGTAATGTTTGTCGAAAAATGCTCTAGTTTGTTTGGTATTTCTCCCTAATTCCCTAATCATCCATTTTGTTGAAGCCGTATCAATGTAAAGGTTCGGAAAATCATTCAAATCTTGAGAAGCTTGTTGTAAATTTTCTGGAAGACTATGAAAGTGTACGCTAATTATTTTTAAAGAATTATACTTTCTCAAAATTGTTCGAAACTCATCTAATGCCTGTTCTTTGGTTCTATATCGCCCCACATCTTGGTATTTCGTAGAATACCAAATATCTGGGTCAGCAACATGAATATCCATTGGAATTTTATAATCTTCAATTGAGGCAAACACAGGATCAAATATTGGCAAAGTAAGTGAAAAAGATTTATCTGCTTCAAAAAAATCAAGGAATCTAGGGCCAAACCATAATTTGACCATTGAATATTCTTCAGAATGAGCTTCCTCAATGGCGTTAAGGATTCTCTCTGGTTCATGACTTGCAAAAGCGTCAATTGGTAGATAATAAGCAAATGTGATCAAATCTTCATGTCCAGCTTCTTCAAGAGATTTTTTTACATCAGGTGCAGCGATTCCCATAAAATGATGCACACCATACTCACGACCAACCTTTAGTAAAGGTTCAAACGCATCAGCACTCCATATATGAACATGAGAGTCCCAGATCTTTGTATTAAGCTTAGAGAGTCCATTCGTTGGATTAGAAAGATCAAAGTTCATGGTACCGCAATTTTTTTCTCAATGCCATAAATATGATGTTTATAGAGAGGAAAATTCGAGAAAAAAAAAGAATCATTAAATGTAAATAACTTCTGATAATCGAACACAAAAGTCATGAAGAATGGGGAATTATCCAAATAAAAACCGATACAATAGGTAAATAGAAGAAAGTGAAAGTATATTTCCTTATCATACAATATCAAAGTCAAATTGATAGACGGATTTGAAACTAATGTCTAACTCCCCTCCTCTATTATTAAAAGCTATTCTTTTTGATTTTGATGGGACATTGGTCGACACAAAAACGTATTACTTTGGATTGATTGCTGATTATCTTGGTACGGACCGTGAGGATACTATTTCTCTAGCGGGTAATTTAATCGAAAGAAAATTATTACCTAAAGATGTAAACGTAAGATGGAAGATAATAAAAGCTTCTTATCAAGTTTCACGAAAATTGGGATTTGGAATCCTACGTTCTCTAAGAGCTGTCTGGTTTCTTTCACAAAACCATTCTAAAAAATTCTCTTCCGCACAACCAACAGAAGGAACTATTCAAGGATTAAATAGATTAAAGGAACAAGGAATTCAACTAGGAATTATCAGTTATACTTCGCGCAATAAAATCTCATCCTTTCTAAAAAAATATTTTCAGGAGGGTACTATTATACCAGAGAGGAATATTTTAGCAAAAGGAGATTTTGGAAAATCGAAGGAAGATGGGATTGAAAAGTTTCTAAAATTATTTGACCTGAAACAACAAAAGCAATTGTGTGCCATTGTTGGGGATTTAGGAGGGGATATTATTTCAGGAAATAATCTTGGTATCACAACCATTGGATTGACAACTGGATATGCTCCAGCAAATATATTAAAGATGGTAAATCCCTCAAGGGTATATAATAATTTAACAGAGCTGGCTGAAGTTGTCAAAATTCCTTCTAACAAGGTTCTATCCAAGCCTTAGCTTTCGTGACTGCTTTATTCCAGAAGTGAACGAGTTTTGTCCGTTCCTCATCCACCATATTTGGATTAAAGACTCTATCAACAATCCATTTTTTTCTAAGCTCCTCGAAGTCATGCCAGAAATCTACTGCTAAACCTGCAGCATATGCTGCTCCTAGCGCTGTCGTTTCCTTGATTTTCGGTCTAACACATTCAATACCCAATATATCAGCCTGAAATTGCATTAATAAGTTATTTTTCGATGCACCTCCATCTACCCGCAAACTAGATAAGTTAACCTTGCTATCTACCTCCATTGCTTTAAATACATCCAAAGATTGAAAAGCAATCGATTCTAATACTGCACGAGTAATATGTGCTCTGTCACTTCCTCTAGTTAGACCCACAATTGTACCACGGGCAGTTATATCCCAATGGGGAGAAAATAGTCCAACAAATGCGGGTACAAAATAAACTCCTCCATTGTTTTGCACAGAGGATGCCAATTCTTCTGATTCTTTTGCTGTTGAAAAGAAGTTTAATTGATCCCTAAGCCACTGTACAGCTGCACCACTAATGGCAACACTTCCTTCGAGTGCATATGTAATGTCCTTACCTACTCCATAACCTACTGTTGTAAGTAATCCCGATTCCGACTTGACTATATTCTTTCCAGTATTCATTAGTAAGAAGTTGCCTGTTCCGTAAGTATTCTTCGCATTTCCGGTTTCAAAGCAAGTTTGCCCAAATAAAGCCGCTTGTTGATCACCGAGATCGCCGCTTACAGGGGGCCCATCTCCAGAGGTACATTTGACATATCCATATATATTTGCGTCACTAGAGGGACGTATTTCAGGTAACATTGAACGAGGGACTTTCAGAATTTCAAGTAAGTCATCATCCCAGTCCAATGTTTTTAGATTCATCAACATTGTACGAGAAGCATTAGTACAATCTGTAACATGAACACCCCCCTTAGTACCTCCAGTCAAATTCCAAATGATCCATGTATCAATATTACCAAATAAAAGCTGACCATTTGCTGCCTTTGAGTGTGAATCACTTTTATTATCCAATAACCACTTAATTTTTGGGCCTGAAAAGTAAGTTGCGGTCAATAGACCCGTACGAGCTTTAATCTCTTCTTCAAAACCGTCTTTTTTTACTGATTCACAAATTTCATTAGTTCGAGTACACTGCCAAACTATAGCATTAAAAATCGGAATCCCTGAATTCTTATCCCACACAACCGTTGTTTCACGCTGATTCGTGATACCAATAGCTTTTAAATCCATGATAGATAATTTTACGGATTGAAGGGCTTTACGCATAACATATTCTGTATTTCTCCATATCTCCTGTGGATCATGTTCAACCCACCCAGGTTTGGGAAAGATTTGTTCATGTTCTTTATAATACGAACCAAATATATTGCTATCGTGGTCAAAAATCATAAATCTTGTGCCTGTAGTCCCCTGATCAATTGCACCAATGTATTTTTCCTTTGCCAAAGAGATAACACACTCCAAAATTCTGACTCTGGATAATAAAAGCTCCAACAATTCGATACTGAGCTTATTCAAAACTGATAAGCTTATTCTTAATCAAATTCTTTATCTATTTTTCTTTTCACCTGATCCAAGAGAGATTGGTTTTCGCCAAAATTACATCTAAGGACAATATAATCGAATATGAGTTCAAATTTTTGTAAAAAATCATCAAATATGGATTCACGAACGACTATTATATTTCCCCGAGGACGTGATAAAACTGTTTTGAGTACAGAAGAATATCCTTTTCCATTCATTTCCAAGATGCCAATTTCATCAATGAAAAGGAAATCAGAATACTGTCCCTGCTTAATATGTTCTTTTGCGAGAGTTAAGTTTTCCTTACTGACTCGAAATTTGCCCACTGAAACAGCTGATTCGTGACTCCTTGCTTCAAATAACACCCTTTTATCACTTTGAATTAAAAAGAACCACCGTACTGTGTTTTGAATTGTAATAACTCCACCAACAGTGAGTTCACGCTTCTGAATATGATGTAGAATATCAAGACACAGGGTAGATTTCCCTGATTTGCGAGGACCTGTAATTAAAAAAGAGGGATTCTTATCCACCATAATCATCAAAATTTCGTTTTGTTTTTTTGAAGAGTTTTATCGGAAAAAGTCCTAGGATTTTCCACACTTGATAAATCATTGAGATTGCTGTTCTAGAATGATCTATTTTTAACAAGTGATATTCATTAACAATCCAGATGTAATATATGAACTTTGAGGTGAAATTGTTCACTTAAAAATACAAATAGGTCAAATATTGAGTAAGTCTGAGAGAAAAGGTGGTTTTTAAGGAAATATTTATCTCCCTAAAAACCAGGATTTGACTAGTTGATATCGATAATTCCATCACCAGTGATGGCAAAAACCGTTTCATTTTCAGGTAAAAGAGGTGAGTCGGCGATTCGAGCTATCCGGCGTTCACCCTTGGATTTTCGAAGGTAAACACGGGTCTGACTTGCATGGGCTACAATATGTCCCCCAACAGGAGAAGTTGGATCCCCGAAAAACATATCTGGTTTAGAATGGACTTGATTAGTGAGGATGACGGCCATATTTCCGACTTCTGCCATTTTAAGCAAGGTATGGATATGTTGATTCAATTTTTGTTGTCTGCTTGCTAATGTACCCCGACCGATATATTCTGCACGAAAGTGGGCAATCAAAGAGTCAACAACAACCAACCCAATTGGTTCGGTTTGGCTGTCTTGAGCTGCTTTTTCAGCCAGGACCATCTGATGGTCACTATTGTAAGCACGACCATGCAATATATTTTTCAATACTTCTTTAACATCCAAATCACCTTCCCACCTTTTTGACATGTTTAAAATACGTTCAGGTCGAAAAGTTCCTTCGGTATCAATATAAATAACTTTAATAGGACCATCAACTCGTAATCCTCCCAGTTCACGAGGTAACTGGGCTGCAACACATAGTTGATGCGCTAATTGAGTTTTTCCCGTACGGTATTCCCCATAAAGTTCAGTAACTGCGCCAGTCTCGATTCCACCGCCAAAAAGATCGTCTAGCGAAGCTGAACCTGTAGTAACCTTTAGCATATTTCGGCGACGTTCTAGTACTTCATCTGCAGCGACAAAACCAAAATCAAGAGCATCTCTCGCCGCTTGAATAATCTTACTGGATGTTGCTTCTCCAAGATTCCCTACTGCGACAAGTTGACCAATACTTACTGTTGCAAGAGATTCTAATGTACCAAAACCTGATTCACGCAATTTTTTTGCGGTAGCAGGTCCAATACCTGGTAATTCATCTATGTTTCCAGATGATGCTTCTTTACTTAGGGGTGCAGTAGGAGTAGTGGGTGGATTTTCTGACATTTCCACTTCCAACTCTCCTCCTTCCTCAAGAGTACTTTTACTATCATTGTTTGATTTTTTTTTGCGAGGTGGCATTCTGAAATTATCCTACCAATTTAGTATGAGATGATAAGATATGATTCATGCCCTATTTTAACTAAACAGAGCATTACGTCTAAAAGATCCTCCGTTTAATTGTAATTCAATGTGCTCTCCCGATGAAATAATGAAAAAAAAACTTGGAAATCGGATGAGAAGTAGAAAGAACTAATTTTATGCAGATTTTTTTGCTAGAAAACTGATAATTACAAGATTTCGTCAATTTATTGAGAATTTGAAGCTTAAACAGGGATTTTAGATCATTTTTGTCATTTTCAAGTGCCTCTCTCACTATTGAAAATAAGCTGTTCTTTAAGGAAATCTTGGAAGGTAATGAAGTAATGTAAATCAATGAAAAAAAAGATTTCATTAGGAAATAACAACTGTTCAAAGATAGTCGAGAGCTTCACTTTCGGTTAACTCCCTTTTGAGCAATCAACTTCATAAAAAGTAATGAAGATGAATCTTATTTCAACGTATAAATTTCCCTGCCTTGTTAATAGCATAAATTTTGTGATATTTCCTTTACACTTATCGTATAACAAAAATTTCCTTAAATTTTTATCAATCAGATAGTCTCCTAATCCTAAATACCGTATAGCTGTTAATGTAACTTTTATTAGAAAACTACTCCCATCCAGAGCTTATTATTGTTTTAAAATTGCGTCCTCAAGACTTTTTTACGATGAGATTAAATATTCACATAATACCGAATAAAAAGGTAACTTTCTGATTGAACCCGACTTAATTCTGTTCGAGATGAAAAAATGGCGACACCGACAAAGAATTATTCATTCTCTGATCTCTTTGGTACACATAAAACAATCTTTCTTGATGAGGACGTAAACCAAGGAGAAAAGGTTTTCACCTCTTCTTATACCCCTCATTCCATCTGGCATCGAGAAGAAGAGATGAAAGCCCTTGTATCATATTTTAAGTCAATCATCGTTAGTCCAACTACTTCTAGTAAAAAGGTCATTCTCTACGGGCCAGTAGGAACAGGAAAAACAGTTATATCACATGCATTTGGAAATGAATTGGTAAATTATTTGGCTAGAGAACGAAATCATGGTGATCCTAAGTTCAGATATTTCCATATAAATTGTAGGAAAACTAAAACCCCACATCTTATTCTCACAACGGTTCTTCGTTATCTTGTATCAGGCTTTCCGTTACGAGGGTTTTCCGTTGATGAGTTACTCCGCATGTTTACCTTATTACTTTATGAACAGAACTTAACCGTGCTTCTTGTACTTGATGAGATAGATTACCTATTTCCTGAGGAAAGAACTGATTTTCTTTACTCTCTTTCAAGGCTAGAAGAATCACCCATACTTAGAGAAGAATTTGGAGTGAGTAATCGTTTAGAGAGTCGTTTTAATCTTCTAACGATCACTCGTGATAAAAACTTTCGATATTATTTAGACACATCAACAGCTTCATCTTTAGGGCGAAATTATATTACTTTCAACCCCTATACGCGCTACCAACTCTTTGATATTCTTGCTTCTCGAGCTGAATTAGGTTTACGCGAAGATTGTTATAATGATGAAATACTAGATACGATTGCAAACCTCGCTGAAGAAAAAGGTGATGCTAGATTCGCTATTGAACTGCTTTGGCGGAGTGCAAAAATCTGTGAAGCAGGGGGAGAAAAAAAACTGTCAGCAGAGCATGTAAGGAAAGCAGTAGTAGAAGTATTACCAATTGAAAAGTCAATCATAGACGATCTGAATACTCACCAGAAACTTGTCCTGTTAAGTATAGCACGCCTTCTTTCTGTTTGCAGTCAATCTTATGTTACTACTCCTGAGGTTAGAAGAGAGTATGAAATGGTTTGTGAAGAAGCTAATAATATCCGACCCAGACGACAAACACAAGTATGGGCATATTTAAAAGATCTGCATAGGCTTGGAATAATTCAACAGGAAGTAGAAAACCGTCACCTTGCTAATGGACGTTCTATAGGACGGATTTCAACCATACGGATTCGAGACATTCCAACTGAGGAGATCATTCAGACATTGAACCATTCAATCGAGGATTCCTCACAATCCTAATCCAATAATAAGCCAATTTACGCCAAACCATAGCACTCCTCCAAGTAAAGCAGCAATAGGCACAGTCACTATCCATGATACAACTATCATTTTTACCATCTGCCTCTGAATAGGTGATCTTTCTGCCCAACCAACGGCAATCATAGCTGCAATTAGAACATGAGTTCCACTTAAGGGGAATCCTAGAAATGTACCTATTGTCATTATAAGAGCAACCGAAATCATTGAAGAAAGTCCAGAAGTTGGATTCATCTCAACGAGTTCATTTGCTACGACCCGAATTACTATTTTTCCTATTACTATTAGGCCTAAAGCCATGCCAAAACCACCTAACAGCATCATTAGCCACAGATTTGTTGTTGTAGTTACACCTTCGAATACTTTCAAGCCCAAAACTGGTGCAATAGAGTTTGCTACGTCATTTCCAGCCCTTGATGCAG
>JAEOTQ010000026.1 GCA_016839785.1 Candidatus Hodarchaeota archaeon
AGATATGGATATTACGAATTTATTGAAAACTGGAATGTTATTTGGAATTCTATTAGGCCTTTTTTATGTGATTTCACTAGTCTTTAATATCTCACCAATGGTATTCTTGGTAATTTCGGGATTATTTGTTTTCTTTTCATATTGGTTTTCAGATTCATTAGTTCTAAAGATGACTAGAGCTACAATCATTGATGAACACCAAGCTCCTGCGTTATACTCTCGTGTCGCAGATTTAGCCCAAAGAGCAGGTATTCCTCAACCTCGTATTGCCATTGTTAAAAATCCAACTCCAAACGCATTCGCTACAGGTCGTTCTCCTGGTAAAGCGGTGATTGCAGTTCATACAGGCCTTCTAGATATGATGTCCCCAGATGAATTGGATGGTGTTTTGGCTCACGAATTAAGTCATGTGAAACATTGGGATACACTTATTCAAACTATTGCAGCGTTGTTTGCCACAGCTATCATGTTTGTCTCTCGAATGGCCTTTTTGTTTAGCTTCACTGATAGGGATGGTAATTCCAATGGAATTGCATTATTGATTACTTGGATTGTCGCTCCTATTGCAGCCTTGTTAGTTCAAATGGCTATTTCTCGAAGTCGTGAATTCGCTGCTGATCATGAAGCAGCTAAAATTACTGGGAATCCAATTGGTTTGGCAAACGCACTTAGAAAGCTTGATTCTTATTCAAGATACTCCCCTCGCAGTGGCCAACGAGGTCAACCAAGTCCGAGTCTAAGTCATCTTTACATTTCTAACCCTCTTTCATCAAAAAGCTTCGCTGGGATGTTTTCTACTCATCCTCCAGTGATTGATAGAATATCCCGACTTGAACAGATGACCTACTAATTTTCCAGGTTTACTTCTTGGGAGGGGATTTTTTTTTATTTTTCATTAAGGTTGGTAACTCCTTGGAGATAGTAGTCGTTTTCTTTCATGAAATATTAATATTCCAATGTTAATTTTCCCCCATTTGATTAATCTCTGCCTTTTCTGTCAAACGTGATCATAAATGGATATTATATATTCAAAACAAGAGATAGCTCATCTCCCTTATCGAAATACAAGTCTAAGTTTAGAAAAACGAGTAGAAGATTTATTAAAACGCCTCAATCTTGATGAGAAGATTCGATTACTCTCTGGCCACAGGATCTTCAATACAGCTCCAATTAATCGCTTGGGACTTGGCCGATTACGGATGACCGATGGTCCATTTGGAGTATCCATGATTTCGGGTGGACTTTCAAAAAATACGAGATTCCCTAGTACAAAAGCGTTAGCAGCTAGTTGGAACCGAGATTTAGCTAAAAAACTCGGAACTGCAATTGCTGAGGAAGTTCGTGCTCAAAAAAGGCATTTACTTCTAGCCCCGGGAATAAACATTGATCGCACTCCATTAAATGGGAGAACATTTGAATATTTCGGAGAAGATCCATATTTAATCAAGGAACTAGCAATTCCTTTTGTTAGAGGAGTGCAAGATTTGCAGGTTGGGGCCTGTGTAAAACATTATGTAGCGAATAATCAAGAGATTCTTCGAAAAAAAATTAGTGTTGAAATTGATGAACGAACTCTTCATGAGATTTATTTACGTGCATTTGAAGAGGTAGTCTTAGATGCTCAACCATATTCTGTGATGACTTGTTATAACAAAATTAATGGGATTTATGGGAGTGACAATTCGTATCTCCTTAGAGATATTCTCTTTAAGAAATGGGGATTTGAAGGGTTTGTCGTATCTGATTGGGGTGCAACGTATCATAACGAATTGACAACTCAATCCTGTTTAGAAGCTGGGCTATCATTAGAAATGCCTTCTGGTAAGAAGTACACTAAAAAGTTACTTTATGAGGGCCTAGGAAAAGGAGAAATTGACGTAGATTTGATAAACGACAGTATTCGTCGAATACTTCTGATAGCAGGAAAAACGGGTGTTTTTGATGATCCAGAGTCGTTACCGAAAGGTGAAAGGAATTCAATCAAACATCAATCACTTTCTCGGGAAATAGCCGAGGAAGGAACCGTTCTTCTAAAGAATGAGGGACTCTTACCATTAAATTTGGATTCTATAAGTTCTATTGCTGTTCTAGGCCCTAATAAGAATAAGAAATTTGGAAAATTATTATATGGTGGAAGTTCTGCGGTTAAACCTCCCTATGAAGTCACTCCTATAGAAGGAATTAAAAAATTTTGCTCCAACAAAATTAATCTTACAGATGATCCCACAAAAGCTGATGTGGTCCTCCTATTTATGGGATTGGATCATGACAAAGACGGTGGGAGGAAAACACTTGTTTCTGGATTTTTTAGAAAGCCGAAAGATGTACTTGAATTTGGACATGATTCCGAGGGTGCTGATCGGGCTCAACTTGATTTACCTAAGTCACAAATTGAACTTATTAAAGAAACTACAAGAAAGAATCCAAACACGGTTGTTATTTTAATAAATGGAAGTCCATTAGGTATGAAAGATTGGATTACCGATGTTCCTGCTGTTTTAGAAGCTTGGTACGGTGGTATGGAAGCAGGTAATGCAATTGCTAATGTTCTCTTTGGAGAAGTTAATCCTTCTGGAAAGCTACCGATCACATTTCCGATTCACCTATCCGATTCTCCTGCACATAAGTCATCTAATACATATCCTGGCGATTTAGAGGAGTTTAAAGTTCATTATGAGGAGGGTATCTATATCGGGTATCGTCATTTTGAGAAAAGTGATATAACACCGCTTTTCCCATTTGGTTTCGGACTGAGTTATACTACTTTCTCCTATGAAAATCTTTCTCTTGATAAAAATACAATACACACCTTAGACGATACTTTTACTCTCTTTGTGGATATTAAAAATACTGGCTATCGTTCTGGTGCAGAAATTATCCAAGTGTATGCTCACGATCTTGAGTGTGATGTGGATCGTCCATTCAAAGAACTAGTTGGATTTGAGAAGGTAGAATTAGAATCCAATGAAAAGAAAACGGTACCAATCAGAATTAGAGGAAAAGATCTAGCTTATTATGACGTTAAAACTCATGATTGGAAACTCGATCAAGGGAAAATTCAAATTCTTGTTGGAAG
>JAEOTQ010000027.1 GCA_016839785.1 Candidatus Hodarchaeota archaeon
CATTTTCAATCATCATTTGTAATGCGTCAGTTAATTGAATTTCTCCTCCTACTCCCGTAGAGTTTGTATCAACAATAGCTTTCAAATAGTTATGAAGGATTTTTGTATTGCGGATCATATATACTCCTGTAATTGCCTTATTTGACGTTGGAGTCTGAGGTTTTTCAACCATACTTTCAATTATCGATGAATTTGGCCCAGTTACAACAATTCCATATGATTGTGGGTTGGGTACCTCTCTAATGGTCAATACTCCATCCCAAGAATTATTCTTATTATACTTTTTCAACATTGAAAGGTAGGAGTTTTCATACAGGGAATCACCCAATGTAATTATTGTGGGTTCTCCGTCTAGATATTTAGAGGCTAAGTAGATTGCATGTCCAAGTCCCCTTCTTTCCTCTTGTTCAATAAATGTTAAATTACATTTCTCAGAATAATGTGTGATAAGAAATTCCATTAGTTTTTCTTTCTCATACCCTACGATGATTATAATATCAGAAATATTGGCTTCTATTATACTTTCCAATATATGAGCGATTATAGGTTTATTTCCTAACTGTAATAACGCCTTAGGTTGATTCTGAGTGTGCGGGAGGAGTCGAATTCCTTTACCTGCCGCAGGTATGATACATTTCACAGTTTATGCCTCAAATGCTCCTGTTTTTACTTCTGATGAATAAGATTCGTACAGAACAACTAGTTAAAATCTTTTAATCAATTCTTCTCTCTGGAAGAATGGAGATAAAATACTACTATTAAAGTGTTAGAAGATGCTATCCGCGGTAATTATCCCTACTACAATTTTTGCTTTCCTGATTTCTGCAGTAATTACGAGATTTCTTGTACCTTGGGTAAAAGATGTCTCTCTCAAACGAGGAATCACAACTGTTGATGCTCACAAAAAAGATACTCCCATAATTGCAGAAGCTGGAGGTTTAGCCCCCCTTATTGCATTTATTTTCACAATTCTTCTTCTTATCTTTGGATGGGCATATATGACTGAACTACAAATTTATCCATTTACTGAAGCAACAGATGAACAGTCATTTGTACCGTTACTAGCAGGATTGATGAGTGTTGTCATCGCTGGTTTAATTGGTTTTCTTGATGATGTGTTTAAAATAAAATGGAGAGACAAAATTTTATTAGGATTCCTTCCTGCACTACCGTTAATGGCGTTGAAAGTAGGCAATAGTAGTATTAATTTGGGAATTCTTGGGGATATTGATCTAATCTTTGCTGGTCTAAACCTTTACAGCTTAGTAATTATTCCATTGGCCATCAATTTTGCTTTCAATTCCTTCAATATGCTTGCAGGTTTTAACGGTCTTGAGGTTGGAAATGGAGTTATTTCTTTGATTGCAATATTAATTATTTCCTTTCTTGTTAATGATCCAGTAGTTGCAATGTTTACCTCAGCATTGTTAGGAGGGTTTATCGTATTACTTCTTTTCAATTGGTATCCTGCGAAAATCTTGATAGGGGACACAGGCACTTTAACGTTAGGAACAGGTATTATCGTTGCGTTGATCATTGGGAACATGGACCGAATAGCTTTAGGGGCATTTGGCCTCCATTTCATAAATTTTATGTTATTCCTCATGTACTTAAAGACCAAACAGACTAAAAAAATTGCTACAATTGATGAAGAGAACAATATAATTGCACCTTGTCCGTATACAGTATATTGGATCCTTCCATATTACTTTAAATTATCTGAAAAAAGAAATGTACAGCTTTTGTTGTTGATACATGCAATTATTTTAGCGATAGCGATATTAATCTCACTAGCAGTCTTTTCGCGTTAAGTAAGATAGGAAATCTATCAAATGGCCAAAAATTTAACCGATTCATTACATATGGCTCTTGAATCCATTATTCTTGCCATAGTAAATGATCCTGAAGTCAACAATTCCAAGCTTGAAAGCTTGAAGAGGAAGATTGCTAAGGAATACAATCTAAATAGATTTGTTCGAAATTCAGAAATTATAGAATTCATCGAATCGACTGATATTCTTACAGATACAGATAAAGATGCACTACGACTTTTCCTACGAGTAAGAAAGGTAAGAACAATCAGTGGAATCGCAGTCGTCGCATTGATGACTAAGCCTTCACCATGCCCCGGAAAATGCATCTACTGCCCCGACGTGCCAGGAGCTCCTAAATCTTATACTGGAAGAGAACCTGCAGCAATGCGCGGCATTGAGAACGAATTTGATCCGAGAAAACAAGTGGAGGCTAGATTGAAGCAGCTTAAAGCAATTGGTCATCCTCTCGATAAAGTCCACCTGGTTATTATGGGAGGTACCTTCTTAGCAAACCCAGAAGAATATCAAACGCATTTTATTAAGGAATGTCTTGATGGAATAACGGGAAAGACTTCTTCATCATTGCAAATGGCTAAAAACGATTCTGATCAAAGTCACAGACGTAATGTAGGGATTACTTTTGAAACACGGCCCGATTATTCCAAGAAAAACCATATAAATAGAATTCTAGAGCTAGGCGGGACGTGGGTAGAAATCGGAGTACAATCTTTATCGAACGAAGTTTTAAATTTTGTTCAACGTCACCATACGATTCAGGATGTTGAAAGGGCAATTCGTTATGCGCGGGATGGAGGATTAAAAGTTACACTACATTTGATGCCAAATCTGTTTCAAACTCCTGAAGAAGATGTACAAATGTTTAAAACTATGTACACGGATCCTCGTTACATACCAGATGCTGTAAAAATTTACCCCACGTTAGTATTGCAAAATACTCATTTATTTGACTTGTGGCAGAAAAAAAAGTATGTACCATACGATTCTGATAAAGTAGTTGAAGTAATAGCTCAAATTAAAGAAATAACACCTGAATTTGTGCGTATTCAACGAGTTCAACGTGATATCCCCGCTTATTTAATAACTGATGGAGTACGGTATGGAAATCTCCGAGAACTAGCAGAGAGACACTTGAGGAAAAAGGGAGGAAAATGTTCGTGTATCCGATGCAGAGAAGTAGGCCATCAGATACTTCGAAAAAATCAATCATGGCTCGAAAAAAAGAAATTGATACACTCTTACGAGTATTTGGCATCAGATGGAATTGAACATTTCATTTCCTTTGATACAGAGGATAAAAAAACTTTATTCGGATTTTTAAGGCTTAGAGAAACATCGAATGACTCATTTCGTCCTGAAATTAAAGACCAGAATGCGGTGATCATCCGAGAACTACATGTATATGGTCAATTGGTGGGTTTAGGCCAAATCCCAGGGAATCTAGAATGGCAACATCGGGGATTAGGAACGAAGTTGATAGAAAAAGCAGAAGAAATCGCTCTGGAAAGAGACTATCGGAAGATTTTAGTAACTTCTGCTCTCGGTGTGCGTGATTATTATCGAAAACAAGGCTTTAGACAGATCGGACCGTACATGGGAAAATCCTTATAAGATGAAAAAAGCAAAAAAGAGTGAAAGGGAAATAGGTTTAAGAGAGAGATCATTCTAGTCTCGATAACATATCCCATTCATGCTGTAAATCATCAGTAAGCAATTTAATTTGATCTGATGTCATACTTTTAAATCGTCCCTGTTTTTCAAGGTAATTCTCAACTGGTAGACGATTTGCAGGATCTTTATAGCGAATACTCCGTTTACTGAAAGTGAGTTTTCCTTCCTCAATTTCGTACAATGGAAAAAATCCAGTTTTTACAGACAATTCTCCCAATTCTGGAGTAATTGCGGGGTCAGAGTTCCAACCAGTAGGACAGGGAGCATCAATCAGGATGAAACGATACCCTTCAATTAAGGAAGCTTTCTTGACCTTAGTATACAAATCACGAGGATAACCAATCGAAGCTGTAGCAATATAGGGAATATCATGAGCGGCCATTATACGAACGACGCTTTTTCGTTTTTCTCTTTTACCGCCAGGAGTTGTAGTTGTAACTGCACCCCTGGGAGTAGCACTACTTCTTTGTGCTCCAGTATTGCTGTAAAAACCGTTATCATAGCAAAAGTGGATTATATTCTCGTTCCTCTCTGCTGCCCCTGACCAAGTAGCTAGCCCTATATCATATGTCCCTCCATCTCCAGACCATACTACCGTTGTTGTATCCTCTCCTCGCATTTTTTTCGCACGGGCTATACCTGAAGCCGCACTTGCGTGAGCAGCAAAAGCAATATTGAGTGTGGGAACATTGTATGTAACATTAGGATGTAGGCTCTGGATTACAGAGGCGCAACATGCAGGTATTACTACAATAGGCCGATTCAATGCAGATATGGCTGTTTTATAAGCAATCGATAATCCACATCCTGCGCAGGCAAAATTTCCACGTAATAATACTTCTGGGCGATTCATCATTTCTGGGATTTTAACATTCATTTTTTTACTCCTCCTTGAGTATTTTCTCTACCTCAGCAGCGATATCGGCATAATTTACATCCATTCCACCTAACCCCTTAATTATTTGATGAAATTCCACACTTACCTCATGCGCGTATAATTCGGCCTGTATTTCAATTGCTAATTGGCCAGCATTTCCAAAAGAGACTGCACGATCAATCACTAGAAGTCTTGGAACTTGCCTAATTAATGAGATTAATTCTTTCTTGGGAAAAGGACGAAATACTCTTGGTCGAAAAACGACAGCTTTGATATTTTTTTCAGATAATAATTCAATAGCTTGCTCTGCTTCCTCTCCCATAGTACCTAGCGCGATGATTGCACATTCAGCTCCTTTTATGTCACCTGTTACTTCGATCATATAGTTACCAAGTCTACCAATCTTCTCTGTATATTCTGTGAGGATTTGGGGGATAAGAATACACGCATTGTTGAATCCATCGATCAAAGACATTCTTTGTTCCCAGATTCCTTTCGAATCAGTCAGAGACCCGTGAGCAAAGGGATCGTCAGGATCTAGCATAGCTAATGGTTTAAAGGGAGGAAGAAAATCATCGACCTTTGTTTGGGGAGGTATTTCTACTTGTGCTGAGGTATGGCTCAAGATGAAGCCATCCAAGCATACCATAACTGGCATCCAAATTTTATGATGCTCGGCGATCTTAAATGCACAAATAGTCAGATCTAGAACTTCTTGATTATTTTTGGCATAAAATTGAATCCACCCTGCATCACGAAATGCCATCGCATCCTGATGATCTGGCCAAATATTCCAAGGATTAAGAGATCGATTAACTACTGGCATAACAACTGGAATTCTTGTCATTCCAGCCCACCAGACTAATTCACCCATATACAGAAGACCATGTGAACTAGTAGCTGTGAAAGTTCGGGTTCCTGCGAGCGATGCCCCAATTACAGCGCCCATAGCGCTATGTTCACTCTCAACATTGATATATTCTGTATCAATTTCACCACGGGTGACCATACCTGATAATGTTTCTACAATTTTGGTCTGTGGAGTGATAGGATATGCTGCGATAACTTGAGGGCGTGAAAGTTTAGCAGCTGTCGCTACAGCCTCAGCACCCGTCATAAGCTTGATTTGAGGTTTTTCCAGTGATTGTACCATTGCTTTCACTTCTATTCGGGAGTCATTTCTAATGCTTTTTGCTTCTTCCTTCCTGGACAAACATGAACACAAACACCACAGCCCTTACAATAGACATAATCGATATACGGGTATTCTCCATGTGCATCAACACGAATAGTCCCCTCTGGGCATGATAACCAGCATTTATAACATTTAATACAATTCTCTTCGATAAACTTTGGTCTATATGTTCTCCAATCCCCTGTTTCACCTGCAGAACCCAGAGTAGGGCGTCCAAGGGGTAAAACTGGATCTTTCAATTCAATTTCTTCATTCAAAATAATCACCTTCATTATTTGAACTCAAATTGTGAATATGCGAGTTCAACTGATCGAATATTTGCATCAGTCAACGCTCCTTCTCCAAATTGGTGTTTCACTGCTTTCTTTAGGGAGTCTAAACTTACTAAACTTGTTGCTTTTACCCAAGCTCCCAGCATCGTCGTACTTACCATTTCAGTTCCTGATTTAATCAATCCACACTCACGTGCTATATTAACAGCATCAACTTTTCCTATCTTTAACTTTTCTTCAGTTTTCAGAGAATCAGGGAACTCTTGAGAATTGATTACAATTAAAGTATCAGGTGAGAGCTTTTTCAGAGGAATTGTTTGAATTAATGAGGGTTCTAAAACAATCCAGCTATGGGTATTCTCCGTAATTACTGGAGCATGGGTTTTTACATGTGCTTCAGAGATTCTCACATCAGCATATATGGGAGCTCCTTTTCTTTCAGCTCCATATTTCGGTATAGCTTGAACAAATTTACCATCAAGATGACCTGCATAGGCTAACATCTTAGCACCTGTAACTCCGCCCTGACCCCCTCGTGATACAATCCGAATTTCCGTCATCATTTCAGAATTCCTCGTAAAGAAGTTTTTTATGATTTTTAACGTATTTAATCTGAATAATTTTTAAAAGATAACGAGAGATACCAGATATCTTCAGTTCAAATGTATTCTAACTGTTTTATATTATTTTTCCTTAAAAGTATTAACCTAGTTTTTCTTTTCTTAAATTTGGAAATCTCATCCAATACTGAAATAACGGCTCCATAATTGTTGATATTGCAGGAAGGGCGTCTTTATACACGTCAAAATCCTTAAAGGGAAATTTTCGAAACTATTCATGAAAAAAGATAAAATTCGTAGGAGTGTCAACGTAAGTTGCTGTAAAATCATCAAGGGCCGGTGGCACAGCCTGGTAGTTGCGCCTGCTTGGCATGCAGGAGGTCAGGGGTTCAAATCCCCTCCGGTCCATTCTTCAATTACTTTTCTACAAATAAAAGGCTCTTTATAATACTAACTATTAGATTTTTTTACTTGATTTCATTGAAAAGAAGGAAATTTACCTTTTTCTTCCAAAGAAATAGTATAGTATCTATTTCAGACACCGATATAGAGGTTTTAAAAACCTCGATCAGGAATTATCAATTAAAGAAAAAGAAGGATCATAAAATGTCGCAAACTACATATTGTGCAAATTGTGGAAAAGAAATCAGCATAACAGCCCGATTTTGCCGTTTCTGTGGAAGCCCAATCCGAAGAGGGCAAGTTGAATCGACAACTCCTCCAGTGGCAAGACGAGAGGAAAGTGTTCAAACTCCCTCTCCTGAACCCACTCGTTTCGTTCAAGACGATGCAATTGAAAAAATACCCAGTTCTGTAGTAGATTCTTTATATGCACGAAAAAGAAAGAAACAAATCAATAACGAAATGAAATCTCTACTAAAGGATATTGATGAACTTGGGAAAAAACTTGAGATTGGATTAATTGATGATACTCAATCGAATAATCAAACATTGAAGCTCCAAGAGAAAATTGATTCTCTACAAAAAGAGAAGGAAACATTAAAGCCTGAACCTTTGGAGATCGAAAAGTTCATAGAATCAGAGAAGAAATGGTTCGCGCGTTTAGAAAAAATTGAAGAAAAAAATAAAGCTGGTAGTGTATCTAGAGCTGTTTATGATTCCTTAAAAGATGAATACTCATCCGAATTAGCAACAACACAGCGTAAAAGAGCTACCGAAGAAAGAAAGGTAAGACGTTGGTTAGTTGATCTTCAAAAAGAAGTTAGAATTTTAGAGACAAAGATAGAAAGTTTAAAAGTTCGCTCTGACATTGAGGGGCAGAATCAAGAAGAAACAAACCAAACACTAGTGAAACTGAGTGATCAACGAGTAAGAAAGGCTACTGCAGCAGAAGTGTTGTTAGAAATATTGGAAACCCTCTAATTTAGTGTTTTCAAAAGAGTTTGTTTTTCTTCGTTGATAGATTTCATCAAGTCATTAATTTCCGATTCAAGCTTTGGAATCTTCTCTCTAGAATCAATCAGTGAATTCTCAGTATTTTCTAATTCATCGATCAGATTACTTGCCTCATTAAAGGATTTATTTTTCTGTAATTCTGCATCAATTTCTTCCAATTCTTTTTCCAGTGTTCTGAGTTCTGCAAATTTGGATAATACATCTTTATCTGTTATATAGGCGCGTAATTCATCTGGAAAGCTGAAAGTGAACCAAGTTTTCCCCTGTAATAATTCAATTCCATGTGATTCGATTATAAAAACGATTTGTGTCCACAAATCTTCATCTAAACCCTCATATTTTGTAGGTTCAAGAATTAATTTCAGAAATTGATCTCGTTGCTCTAATCGTTGTTTTTCCCGTCGTTC
This sequence comes from Candidatus Hodarchaeota archaeon, assembly GCA_016839785.1. Taxonomy (GTDB): domain Archaea; phylum Asgardarchaeota; class Heimdallarchaeia; order Hodarchaeales; family Hodarchaeaceae; genus Hodarchaeum. The sequence goes on from JAEOTQ010000027.1 coordinate 8,231, forward strand.
GATCATTTTAATATAACGCTCAAGTGAGATTGTCAGAATCTTGAGAAAAAGGGAAATGTCTGAATCGGTAAGGAGAGCTTCCTTTCTATCAGTTCTTTCATAAACTCCCATTGCCCTCTTTTGGGTCTGGATTATTTCTTCATATTTTGGTATTTGAGGAGAAATTTCACTTATCTTTGTTCGAAAACTCTCTTGTGAAACGCGTAAGTTCTCTTTTTCGTCCTCTAGGCCCCTTAAATGCTCGAACTTTTGAATAATTGATGTAATTAAGCGATTCTGATTATCAAAAAATTTATACCCCACAGATTCCTCCAGAATAAATATGGATCGCTTTTCATCTATATCAGTCTTAAGGGTTTGAAAATCTTCATCGAGAACCATTTGAATATACTGTTTTTTTATATCTCGTACAAATTTTTCATCCTTTTGTATCTTAACAGAAGGATTAGAACTTTTTTTTAATTCTAATTCAATTTTTTTTAAATCGAAGCCCATAAACTCTAATTCTTTCCGATACCCTCTTCGAGAACGAGACTTTACTGATGTATAAGCTTGATACTGACTTAAATCTTCAAAAATTTTTTGGAAAACTATCCCATACTTGTAGATCGTAACAGTTGACAGCGGAACAGAATTACGGCTCTCTTCGGCACGACCAACTATTTCTTTAGATTTTTCAATTAGATTATTCGTGCTCTCGCTCAAACGAAACCCTTTTTTTCCACTATTCACGCGCATATGTTCCTGAGGGAAATATTTACTAGCAAGGACGTTGAATTGAGTCAATACATAACTTTTCGAATCAAATCGAGAGGCCATTCGTCACTAGTCCTTAGTCTTATTATTGAAAGAGAAATATACCCAATGTGGGGTTCGGATTAGCGAAA
>JAEOTQ010000177.1 GCA_016839785.1 Candidatus Hodarchaeota archaeon
GATCTTGGTAAATCCTACAACACGAATTTAGAAATTATGAAAGAAATACGTCTTGCATTTGGTCCTACATTGATGCTAGGAGTTTTTGGCACACTTATTGGAATCCCACTTGGTATTACACTCGGTACATATGCGGGTTCGCATCGTGAAAGCAAAAGAGATCATCTCATTAGAATATTTTCAATTGGGATTTATTCTATGCCAATTTTTTTAATTGGGGTAATCATGCAACTTTTTATGATGGAAAATTTTAAAGGTTTTCCTATAATTGCTTTGCTTAAGCCTGGAGCAACAGATAAATTCACCCATTTTACAGAAATATGGGTTATTGATACCCTACTAAGCGGACGTCCTGATTTGACGATTGATATCATCCTTCATCTAACATTACCAAGTATTGCACTTGGAATGTTAATCGCAGGGACCATAAGTAGGATAATTCGAACGAATATGATTTTTCAACTGGAACAGGACTATATTCATTTTGCTCGCTCACGAGGTATTTCTGAAAACGTAGTAAAATACCGATATTCACTGAAAAATGCAGTAGTACCAACTGTAGGGATGATTGGCTTACAGTTCGCCCTACTTCTATCTGGAGCAATTCTCACTGAAACCACATTCAGTATTCCAGGCTTAGGAAATTATGTATATTTATCTATTGTAAATAGAGATTTTCCAGCAATTCAAGGCGCGTTCGTTGTTCTAATTATCGTTGTAAGCGTAGTTAGCTTATTTAGCGATGTTTTGTATGCTATTTTAGATCCAAGAATAAAGTACTGAACAAAAGTAAGAGTGTGATATCAGATATGCAAACTCAGGAAGTTAACGTAATATCACGTGTTCGATTGATGATAGGACGCGTTTGGGACTTTATTATTCATAATAAATCTTTTACATTTGGAATGCTGATATTTATTTCAATATTATTTATGGCATTATTTGCAGAGACATTAGCGCCCTCACATTATGCTGAAAGACATAAAGATTGTGGTGAAGACAATCCATACTGTCGTTATGATCCCCCTTCAGCTGTTCATCCATTTGGAACCAATCTTCTTGGAAGGGATGTACTCTCTCGGATAATTTATGGCTCACGCACTACCCTATTAATTGCTTTCTCTGGAACTATTCTTGGACTTATCATTGGAGTACCTTTGGGGATTATTTCAGGTTATTTTGGGGGTAGAATCGATCGACTCTTTACACTAATCGCTGATTCTATTTATTCCTTACCATCGTTATTATTGGCAATCGCACTTGCAATTTTCTTTTCTTCGTCTGGGCTTCTGAAAATTGTAGCACCCGTATCTTTCGCGACTGCGGTAGTCTATATTCCAACCTATTTTCGAGTTATTCGATCCCAAGTCTTACAGGTTAAAGAAGAGACGTTTGTGTTAGCAGCAAAAGCTATGGGGGCTGGATCATTAACAATATTGTTACGCTATATAACTCCTAATGTCATATCGTCTTCTATCGCAATTATTCCATTTAATATGACCGATGCTATTCTCACAAATGCTGGTCTTGCTTTTCTTGGTTTAGGGATAGCCCCGCCAACACCTGATTGGGGATATGACATATTTGATGCTAAAGATCTTGCTAAAATACGTCTATATCCATGGTTAATTATATTTCCTGGTTTTATGATATTTCTTCTATCTTTCGCTCTTTCATTAATTGGTGATACTCTAAATGACAAGTTCAACCCCCTCCTTAGTAAAAAATTCGAAACAAAGTGATAATCAACCCCTCCTACACGTTCAAGACCTAATCGTTGAATATCCAACCAGTGAAGGAAATTTACGTGCTGTAGATCATGTCTCGCTTTCGCTCAAAAATGGAGAAGTTCTGGGGCTTGTTGGAGAATCAGGTTGTGGAAAAAGCACATTAGGCTTTGCTCTTCTTCGTTTATTAAAAGGAGGCTACATTACTGATGGAAAAATTATTTTCGATGGGAAGGATATTGCCAAGGTTTCGGATGAAAGTATGAAGAACCTTCGTGGAACTCAAATCTCTATGATCTTTCAAGCTTCCCAAAACGCATTAAATCCGTTGCAAAAGGTATCGAGACACTTCAAGGATACACTGAAAGCGCACAATAGATGGAATGACGAATCATGGAATAATGTTCTCGAATTGTTAAATCGGTTAGAAATTTCAGATTCTCGTTTGGCGGATTATCCTTTCCAATTTTCAGGTGGAATGCAACAACGAATTGTCATCGCATTAACCCTTATGCTAAATCCCAAATTGATCGTTGCGGATGAACCTACTACCGCTTTAGATGTTCTTGTTCAGGCCCGACTTCTACAACTTTTAAAAGATCTTATTAAAGAATTGAATTTGACAGTCATTTATATAACACATGATCTGGGGGTTGTAGCAGAAATTACAAAGCGTGTGGCGATTATGTATGCAGGAGAGATCGTCGAAATTGCCGATACGGTAACAATTTTCGAGAATGCTGCTCATCCATACACAAAGGCTCTGATAAATGCGATTCCGAATGTTAAAGATACATCTAAAAAGAAATTAGCTTTCATCCCAGGATTTCCTCCTGATCTAAAAAATCCTCCAACAGGCTGTCGATTTGCTGAACGTTGTCCCTATACAATTGAAGCTTGTAGGAAAGAACGAATTAATGATGTCAAAATTCCTTCAGACACTGGTATTGAACATACGGTGAAATGTCTAATGAATGATGATAAATTCAAGCATCAATTCACCTGAAATTGTGATAATCTTGAAGTCAGAAATACGCGATACAGAAACAATTCCATTATTAAAGATACTGAACCTACGAAAATACTTCCCAGTAGAACGTGGGTTTTTTCAACAGATATTCTCACGTAAAAAAGAACAAGTTCATGCAGTGGATGATATAAGCTTTTCAATTAAACGTGGGGAAGTATTCTGCCTTGTGGGCGAGAGTGGTTGTGGTAAAACAACCGCTGCGAACGTTCTCGTTGGTTTAGAGAAACCAACCTCTGGGATCTTCCGTTGGAAAGGGGAAGAAATTTCTCATAAGGAATTGAAACCGAAGAAAGAGAACATAAAGTCCCAGATTGTGTTTCAAAATCCATATACAGCTTTAAATCCACGAATGAGGCTAGGTGACGCAGTATTACATACGCAGATTATTCATAATCGGCTTGAAGACAAGAATACGAAGAAAAAATTAAGGAATGCCTACCTTTCAGAAGGTTTTCTCTACTTAGGTTCGATTATTTCACTCATACTGATGATCTTTGCATTTCTAATTGAAGGTCGGGGAGCGGAAGTATATGTGATGTCTTCACTAGGTTTGTTTACTACAGGTATAGTTATCTATGCTTATTATTCTTTGATACAAAAGAAGAAAATTGCTGACCCCTCTGTTTTAAAATTATTTGATGAGATTGGATTGACACCATCGATCCAATATTATAAGAAATTTCCACATGAAGTCAGTGGGGGAGAAAAACAGCGTGTATCTATAGTTCGAGCTTTAATAATGAATCCTGAGTTGTTAATTGCAGATGAACCAACTAGTATGCTTGATGTCAGTTTAAGAGCAGGTATCCTTGATTCAATAAAAACCCTTCAGTTATCTTATAATCTCTCTATTCTCTTTATCACCCACGATTTAGCTACTGCAAGACACTTTGGTGATCGGGTGGGTGTTATGTACGTTGGAAAATTAGTAGAAATAGGAGAAGTTGATGCAATTTTCCAAAAGCCGCTTCATCCCTATACAAAAGCCCTTATTGAAGCCATTCCCACTCCAATTCCGGGTGAGAAAAATTTGAATCTCCCTAAAGGAGAAGTTGCAGATACCATTAGTCCTCCTTCTGGATGTCGATATCACCCACGATGTCCAATTGCAGAATTATCATTATGTAGTGTGGAGCAACCACCATTGAAGGAAGAAGCACCTAATCACTGGGTAGCGTGCCATTTTGCCAAAAATTTTGTTTGAGATTTCTGTTGACTATATCAAAAAACACAATATTAGCAAATATATCTCTTTCATTTATTTTCTGGAAGGGCTTAAGACATCAGGATTATTTGGGGGTAAATATTTTTATGAAGTGTTATCTTATATGAAATATCGACATTTTCCTTCATAATTTGATTTCCTATAATATAGTGAAGTTTACCTTATGATAAAAGGAGTTATATTTGATTTAGGTGGAGTATTAATAGATAATCCAGCATTACCCATGAAATCACATATAACAAGAGTATTAAAAATATCCGAAGCTCAGCTACACACTTTAACTACTCCTTTAATACCTCTCTACCAAAAAGGATTGCTAACTGAAGAGGAATTTTGGCGACGTGTTACTAAGAATATTAAACTAGAAAGAGAGATAACAACTTCTATTTGGGAAGAGGCGATTAAAAAGTCATATTCTCCGAAAACAGAGATGTTCTCACTTGTTTCAGAGCTTAAGAAAAACGGAATGAAAATCGGAATCCTTTCCAATACCGAAATTCCAGTAGTAAACTTTTTGTCTAGAATGGATTATTCCATATTTGATGTGCTAATATACTCATGTTTAGAGGGGATGAGGAAGCCTGAAAAGGAAATATATCTACTCTCAATTAATCGTATGGGATTTAAAGGTGAAGAAATTATATTTATTGATGATTCAGAAGAAAATATTAAAGCAAGTCAGGAAAGTGGGATGCACAGTATTTTATTCGTCTCTCCCACTCAAATTAGAGATGAAATTGGGAAACTTACTGGAATCGTATAACTAGACAATAAGTATTAAATTAAAGGTCAAAAGAAGAACTAGACAGGCTTGATCCTCTTCTGTGATTCTTGGGTGATTCAATGAGTTCAATCAGTACAATTTCACTAGATCTTTTCGAAACCCTAGTTCATTTTAGTGCTCAGAAATTTAACTCTCGCGAGACACTTGAAAAAGCCCTTCAAACACATCCCAAAGTACCGGAAATTCCATTTGAAATAGTTTATTCCCAATATTATGAAATCGTACGGAAAAAAATGCGTGACTATAATACTGAAAATGAGTTTCGGAATGATGAGATCCTATTACAAATCTGGGAACAAAATAGTTATCCAGTAACCGAGGAATTGGAACAAATCGCATTTAATGTAATGTCGTATTATTTTGCGGATGTTACACATTTAGTTTCCCCGTTCTCGGGGGTGTATGACACGCTCGATTACCTTATTGAGAATGGTCTACAGTTAATTCTTTTATCGAATCATAGTTGGGCACCAAATGGTTGGGAATTAGTTAACCATTATAACTTGACAGATTATTTTTCAAAGATTATCTTCTCCGCAGATGTTGGATTTAAAAAACCATCACCTAGAATTTTCCATCACATTAATGAAGCATTTCCTAGCTCAAAACAATCGGATATTCTTCATGTGGGAGATGATTTACTTACCGATATTGATGGAGCACTTAAATACGGAATAAAAGCACTATGGATAGAAAATTCAAGATCTAAAGCAGATGAAAGTGACTTCTGGAATCATCCTAATTATTTAGGGAAAATTCCAAATATTAGAGCCCTACCTGCCTTTCTCGAAGGTCATGTGTAGACAAAGATAACTCTTTTACAAGTGCAGAGAATCGCTCTGTAACTTCAGAAAGAAGGTTTAACTATAATTTTGAACGAAGTTTTAACTTAAGAAAATTAAGGACTAAGAACTTGGGTGATAGATGTGCAGACGTATGTCAAACAATCATTTAAAGATCAATTGGAGCAAATCTCTGATGGTGAATTACGTAAAAAGGTTATAGACGTTTGTGTGGAAGCGTTACAACTGGGAAACAATGGAAAAGGATGGACTGATATGGATTTTCCATTCACTTTACTAATTCCAAATCTAAAAGTCAGTTATAAGGAGCACGTCCGTATTGTAACAGACCTTGCTATTCAATCAGCAAAAATTTTGATGAATAACGGAGTACCTATCAATCTTGATGTTTTAATAGCTAGTGCTATACTACATGATGTAGGCAAACCGATTGAATATGCAAAAATTCCAGATGGAACCGTCGGAAAATCCGATTCTGGGAATCGACTACGTCATCCTGTTACGGGTGCGGGTTTGGCTTTGAAACATGAAATGCCTTATGAAATTGTCCAGAACATATATCAACATTCATGGGAAGGAGAAAGAGGCCCAGGACGAACAGTTGAAGGAGAAATTCTACATCGGTGCGATTTCCTCCACTATGGACCTTTAAAGATCTCGATGAGTAAATAGAACAGAAGGTTTGTCAATAATGAGTAAAAAATATAAAATTGGATTCCTGCCTGGTGATGGGATTGGAGTAGACGTCTTAGAGGCTTCAAAGGCTATTCTTGATATAGCAGATTTTAATGCAGAGTATATTCCACTAGATATCGGTTTCAAAATTTTCGAAAGTGAAGGAGATGCACTACCCTCACGTACAGTAGAAGCATTAAAGAATTGTGATGCTGCACTCTTTGGAGCAATCACAAGTAAACCACGTACTGATCCAAGTGTTCAAAAAGTAGAACAAGAATTTGGAGTAACCTACCGATCTCCAATTGTACGTTTAAGACAAGTTTTTGATCTTTATAGCAATATGCGACCCTCCAAGAGTTACGAGGGAAATCCCTTGAACTTCAGGAAGATTGACGGGAGTGTTCCCCATATCGACATTGTTACTTTCAGAGAAAATACTCAGGGCCTTTATTCTGGTATTGAATTCGAAAGTTTGATTCCAGAATTAAAAAATATCGATTCATTCAAAGCTTTCCAAGATAGAACGAAGGCCACTGACGAAAATATCCGAATTAGCTGTCGAGTTTTCACTAAAGAAGGCTGTGATAGAATTATTAGGAAAGCTTTTGACTATGCCAAAACTACAGGCCGAAATAAAGTCACAGTTGTCCATAAAGCGAATGTAATAAGGGCAACCGATGGCCTGTTTCTCGAAATTGCTAAGGAAATTGCCTCTGAATATCCAGAAGTGGATTGGTGGGACGAAAACATTGACGCTACGGCAATGTGGCTGATGAAACGTCCTGATGAATACTCTGTAATTGTTTCTTCGAATATGTTCGGTGATATAATAACTGACCAAGCAGCCATGTTAAGTGGTGGCTTAGGATTTGCTGCTTCGGCATCTACGTCCGAAAAATTTGGAGTTTTTGAACCAAATCATGGTAGTGCTCCGAAATACGCGGGACAAAATAAAGTAAATCCTATTGCTGCAATTAAATCCATTGCTTTAATGTGGGAATGGTTAGGAGAGACTAATCTTTCTGAAAAACTTGAAAATTCGATTGCTGAAAACGTTAAGACGGGAAAGATTCGCACCTATGACATGGGTGGAACTAGTAGTACAACTGATGTGGCAAATGACATAGCAAGAATCTTTGGAGAGAAATAGCTCTCTACTTCTTCTTTTTTTTATTGCTAGTCTGAATTCTTATATAGTTCCTACACCATTATACGAAATCGTTAGTTCAATCGTTTTTAATTTCCCTTCATTCATGTTGTTCCAAGAAATAATCTCAATCTGGAGTATTGAGGAACAAGAAATGACATCAAATTCGAAAGAAGAACTAAGAAATAAGATCAGTGAGTTGGAGAAGGAGATCTGGGAGAAGGAAAAACAAGTTGTAGAACTTAAAAAGAGTCTAGCCGAAAAAAGTGTTTTAGATTATGAATTTGACGCAACCGATGGAAAAGTTAACCTTTCAGAACTTTTTGATAATAAGGATGACTTGATCATAATCCATAATATGGGGAATAAATGTCCCTATTGTACAATGTGGGCTGATGGTTTTAATGGCCTATTACATCATCTAACAGACCGAGCTGCATTTGTTGTCGTTTCACCTTATAGTCCTGAAGTCCAACATACATTTGCACAAACTCGCGGCTGGAAGTTTAAGATGGTCTCTACTCAAGATAGTTCATTTACAAAGGATATGGGGTACGAATTTGAGGATAAAAAATACATCCCTGGGGTGTCTGTATTTCACAAAGATGATACTGGAAAAATTGAACGTACTGGTATGGATGTATTCGGTCCAGGTGATAACTATAACAGTCCGTGGCATCTATTCCAGTTACTAAAATATGGTGTGAACGAGTGGCACCCCAAATTTGAATATTAATATTTTTCAATGATTGTTGATTTTTGTTATCCAGATACCGAAAATCCAACTAGAATTCCAACGAGAATTTGCATCAGGAGACATTCATTGTGCTTTCCTTCATAAAAGTGACACATTCTGGCTCTGAAATATCTCAGGTTGACCCCACTCATTTTATGTGGTTCTTCACAAATCTATTGATGTTTATTGTCGTTTCTGCGGGAATATTTCTTGTTATTCAAGGAATGAATAGAACAGAAACGTTGAAAACGGGTTCAGGTCCATGGATTATATTCGGATTAGTTTTAACTTTACCATCTATTGTGAATGAAATTTTCGATGAATTTGAAATTATTCTGGATGGAAATTTTTATCCAGCAGAATTATATGAATTTATATTTACTTTTTCTCCATTTTTAACACTAATTGGTGCCCTTGCCCTAATCATTGGATTATATCGACAATTCTTAGTTGGGGAACATCTAAGTCAAAAAATGTCAAGGAAAACTCTGGAACTTGAGTCTCAGAAACAAGAATTGAGTAAATTCGCTCACACTTTGAGCCACGACCTAAGGAATGAACTTGCATTAATCTTGACAACTTTAGAACTGGCTGAAAAGAAAAAATCCTTTGATATAGAAGATATTGACCTGATTAAGAGAAGAACTCATCAGGTAACATCTCTAATTAATCGTTCTATAGAATTGGCTGATGCAGGGCTAATTGTTGGTGAGAAGGAGCTAGTAAACCTTAATAAGCTTATTAAAGAGGTTTCTGAAGCCACAGTTCCATCATCCATTATAGTGACAACAACAAATCTACCTTCACTAGTTGCAGATAAAGAAAAATTATACCAAGTATTCAAGAATCTTCTTGAAAACGCAGTCATTCATGCAAAGCCAAGTACAATTGAAGTTGCTGCTAAACACACAGAAGAGGAAATACATATTCTTATTAGCCACGACGGAAATCCCGTTCGAATAAGTATGAGAACTAAAATGTTCCAAAAAGACGCTATTGATCAAGAGGGAGACGAAAGGATGGGTTTACGAATTATCACACGTATTGTGGAAGCACATGAGTGGCAAATCATGTTAGATAATACAGGAAGAACTGTTGTCATTATTATTCCACAAACAACATTGGTACGGGAATAGTTTAATGAGTGTAAAAGTCATTTTTTTTGGTCCACTCGAGCGCTGGGCTGGAAAAAGAGAATTTTTAACTGAAGGAAATTCGATACAGGAAGTTTTTGAGACACTAACGAAAGAAATCGGCAAATCTTTAATCCATCATATTGCAAGACAAGATACTGGAGAAATAAAAAGCCATTTCCATGTATTATTGAATGGTATCGACACAGATTCGAGTGATTGTCTCACTATTTCTGTAAAGGGCGGAGATATTATTACTATTGTGCCACCGATAGGGGGAGGCTAAATTATTAAGTCTATTCCAGTATCTAAAAACAGTAAATAATAAACTAGTATCTGTCTTTAGAAAAATTTATATGAATATTTTTCTTTGAAGATCATAAGTTAATTCTGAGTATTTCTACTATTGAAAGATGGCGGATTGTGTGTCCTCACGTAAACTCCTACAAAATCGTAGTTATTATCTCGAGGCCCTGCAGCAACATAGGCGAAGTGTGGCATTAATTATTGCTGTAATGGTCACAGCCCCCCTTTTTGCTTTCACCTCTTTACCTCCTGTCGAAGTTCGTGAAGTAATTCCTCAAGAAGTTACCGAGCCGATTGAAGTTGAAGTCCTGGTAAATAAGACGGTCGAAGTGGAGGTTAATATTACAGAGGAAGTAGTACTTAACAGAACTATCGGAGTTAACATTACCGAGGGAGGAAACATCTTTTTGGAATCACAGCCTGCACCTCCTCTTATTGGATCAGATATTGTTCTCTGTATCGATACTTCTGGCAGTATGGAACCAGAAAATATGCCAGTAGCTAAAGCGGCTATCAATAGTTTTGTTAAGCTCTTGAATAAGACAAATAACGCAGGTATTTCTAATGATAGAATTGCACTTGTTTCATTTAATACAGATCCAGAAGACACTGATTGGACGGATCATGCAGATTTGCATACGGAATTGGGATATGTGAGTAATAAAACTCATTTAGACTTGGTTCTAAATGAGACGGAATCACTTTCTGGATATTGGGGAACTGATATCTGGGCAGGATTAAACAAATCATTAGATATCTTATTTAGCAATTCAAGAACTGAACCAGCTTTAAAATCAATCTTTCTTGTGACAGATGGTCTACATCAAAGTGGTCCATGGAGTACCGAAGTAGTAGCTGAAGATTATGATGGATTTATGACTCAACCCTCAAATATTGCCCTAGATCCTCCTTACTCCGAAAGTCCAATAGTCGTCGCTCGTGAAAATAACGTCAATATCTATTCGATAGGGCTTTTTGAAGGAGCAACTTATGGTTTCGATGAGAACTTTCTGATGAATATTTCTTTAAATGTCACACACGGAACCTTTGGTGATTTTTTCGCTGGGAATGATACTCTAACTCTTTCAGAGGGATTTCTAAGGGCTAGAGATAGTGCATCGGGATGGTCCCTTGTTAATTCTTCTGATATGATCATGTGGGACAATAGCTCTCAAAATTTATTTTCTTATAATGTAACACAGGAAGTAAGACGTTTAAAATGGGATTTAAACTGGAATAATTCCGGATTAGATTTTAATTTGTATGCTATTGACCCAAATGGGTCAGTAATCCAAATCACGAATCAATCAACAGATAATATGATTCCTGTAACACTAGGACATCCAAAATCAATAATTTTCGATTATCCTTCGCTTGGGACTTGGAAATTCAATATCTCAATTGTTAATGATTCAAATCCCAACGAGCCAATCAAAAGTAGACTGTCTTCTTATGAACCCCCCATCTTTATTGAATCTATCAGTCAATTTGAGGCTTTAATGGAAAATCAAACACTTCTGTCAGATTTTGAAAATCGTTATCCTCCCACCATCAATGTTAACTCTTTAGAAAATTCTGTTTTATATAAAGTTCTGCAATCTACTGATAATGAAACGTCCAGTAATCAGTCAGTTCTGTTTTTAGTTAATGTAACAAATAAAAATCCATTATTTACTTATCACAATATTACTGTTTACGTTTTAGGGAATTTTACGGACTATAATGTCTCAATGATCTGGACACCCGCTTCAATAGATTCACTTGGAACTGGTAATTTCACTGAATTTCTCTTCAATTTAACATTCAATGAACCTGCATTTCTACAAGGAACAATCTTTTTCAAAGTAAATTGTTCAGAAGGATTTCACGATGCTGTAGCGCAAGATGTCTCCTTGGATTATCGTATAACAACCGAAAATGTTACAATCGAGACATACATTGAAAATCAAACGATTATGGTTTTAGAAAATCAGACTACACAAACTATCATAATATCTCAGGGCATAACCACGGTCACTCGCTATACTTACAATCGACAGTTCTTTGATACGCTCAAATGGGGGGGATTTTTTGTAACATTTGGATTATTGTTTTCTTTCCTTGCGGTTTACGTAGTCGCGCACGCTTATCAACTTCGAAGTCTAGCAAAAAGCTTTCGTACACGATTATTCCCTGATCAAACGATCTTGGAGTTGGCATTACAAAAAGAAGGCATTTCTGTAGCTCCTGAACAACTGAGTGCAGTCATTGAATCCACAGATGATTTAGACCAATTTGGGGAAAATATTTTCTCTCTAACAGGGAAAAGACTAACTCCAGAAGATTTAATTAGGCTTACATCTGGTGTTTCCACGGATCAAATTATAAGCCGACTTAGTTTTGTAACAGGCCGATCTCCTACTGAAATTACTGCTTTATTAAATGCTGCTCCTTCCGTTGAAGCGCTTATTACCCAGCTCAGTCTGGATGAAGAACGATTTCTAGACATTATTACCCGAGATGAACAGGTTCTTAGTTTTCAATCAAAAATATCAGGTTTAATTACACCTAGGCAAAGAGAAATCTCTCAAATCATAATGAATGACGACTTGGATATTTCCAGATTTAGATCCCAATTGAAAAGAAAATCCAATTAGTCAAGATTTTAAATACTAAAAATCTTATTCTCTAAGTTTTGAACTTGCTTACCTGTAACAGCGCGTAATGAAGTGGAATCGGAAATAATCTGTAAAATCATCTCAGTGGCTGATTGAAAATCTTTTGCACACTTCATTTTATGAAATTGTGAATCAACCGTTGGGATTTCATACTGGGGTATAATTTTCGTAAATTCAGGATCATCCCTAATCATACCGAGAACAGGATAGGAAAATGATTCCATAACTTGTTCCACCCATTTTTCACTTAGGGTTTTTTCAGATATTTTATTGAAGACTAGTCCATTCAAACTCAACCCAGGCTCTGCAAACATACTATAGTCCTTTAGAAATTCTTCTAATGTTTGGATTTCAGAGATCGCCTTATCTACGCTAACTTTATTTAGATCTACTATACCTAATATCAGATTTGAATTGAGTAGTGCTGCGATTTCAAAAAATCTTTGTTGTCTAGCCTCGACCAGCGGTAGATCAAAAAACATATACTTTGTCCCTGCTTTCTCAATTGCTTCTGCTATCTCACAAATGTGCCGAGTCAGTTCGAGTGTATCAGATTTTGAAACAGTACTAGTCATCCCTCTTTCAAATACTGGAAGCATAAAAAATAATGGTTCATTCGTATCTTTATGGGCAAATTTTGATGGAAAACTACATTTAGACCAATCTAATGTCTGCGATTCTTTCATTTCTTCAGTTATTGATGTCAGTTCACCCATCCGCATCAATATTTTGTCAGTTGCAAAAAATTGGATCGTGGTGTACATGTTTGAAAAGTCAAATATACAGGCGAGGGGAAAGTTTGGTATCTTTTCTGGTTGATCTTTCATCCATCTTTTCACTAATTCGTAACCTAAGGTGGACATAACAGGGGTTTGGGAACTGGTTGTCCCTGCTGAAATAAATGAAATTTTTAACATGGTAAACATCAGCGTTCGGGAGAATTTGTTATTTCAACGACTATTTATTCAGAGATTTGCATAAATCTTTAATTGTCTGCTATTTAAATGTAATCTCGAAATAAGATTTTGGCATTTTCATAGAACAATTTATGGTAAAATGACGGGTTCATCCTTCGTTCTAACCAACTATTAATCGCATTCTGATAGCTATATGGTATATTTGGAAAATCAGTACCAAATAAAAGTCGATCTGCAAGCTTTATTAATTCTTGATTCTCAATATCAGCCAAAGGATCACTAAAGGCGGGATTATTTTGCACACCGACCATTGCTGTATCAAAATACAAATTTGGAAAGTCTTCAATTAACATCCACATTTCATGGAATTCATTGGCGCCTAAATGAGGAACAATAACTTTTAAATCTGGAAATTGTTCCAAAAAGGGACGAAGATAACGAATTCCGACATAAGGACTTTTGAGGGTCATATTAGGATGAAAATTTGAATGATCGGGACCTGTGCCAACATGGACAATTAAAATCCGATCGTACTCAAGCAATTTTCGGTATACGGGCAACATACGTTTATCAGAAAGATAAAATGAGGTGACCATTAATTGAAGCTTTATTCCTGCAAAATTCAAGGTTTCGAGTATACGTTCTGTCTCTATTACTCGATCCTTATCATCTGGGTGAATAGTTCCAACTGGTATAGCATATTTACCCGCAGTAAAGGAGGAGCAAAAGGTGTGGGTCCAATTATTTAAAAACTGTGCAATGCCTTTTTTATGTGCATAGTTTAACACAACAAAATTACTAACATCATGATCAGTTATTAATGATCGTGCTAATGACTCTGGTGACCCCTTCTCATAAATTGGCCAATATTTCGTTTCAAAATGCCCCCATATTCTCTCAAACATCTTGGATGGGAAAAAATGGGTGTGTGAATCAAATAAACGGTACTTCAAAGCGTTAACATCAGACACCTGTCGTATTTGAATCACAAATTAGGAAATTCCTCTGTAACAGACGTATATCCAAGATAATACATGAACCAGGCTAACGCCAATCCGAACAGAAAGAACAAATTGATTGTAGGAGTCTCTGTTAAGACATAAACCCCAAAATCTAATTCCCACTTCTCAAAAATCATTACGATTAGGTAGAGTAAATATTCAACTCCAGTTCCGATTAAGCCAATCTTAACACCTAGCTTAGTCAATTCAATTTTACGGGATTTTTCGATTTTAACTTTATCGATAATGGGAAGTATAAGGAGGCTAGCCGCGACAATTTGTGTGATTAACCAAATAATCCCCCATAATTGAAGTATAATCCAGATCAATCCGATGTTTGAATCTGCTGCAACTTCAATTAGATTTTTGGATCCACTACTAAGATGTGTACTGTATTCCATGATGTTCCAATAAAAATCCATTCTTTCATTAATATCAGAACCTCCCAGATATTTGGAGTATGTAAGAAAACCACCAAAATATTGAAGGAAAGGAAGAATTATTCCTAGAACTACATATACTCCAGTGGTAAAAATCATCCAAGGAACATTGGATTGACCATAGGGTTGATTACTACCAGATTTACCTGCTTCCAATTCTAAACCACTCTTAAAGTTGCTTGTAAATATAATTTCAAGAATAGAAAGTTAATTTCACATACCTCTAGTTAAAAATAACTATTGATGCATGATTTTGCTTCAATTAGAAGTCGGAAATAATAAACTATTGTGTGTACAGAAAAAACATAAAGCTGTTATTGCAAACGACACTCAAATCTGATTTTCATTTCAGGCTCAATAAGGAAAATAAATATACTTTTAATGGGAAGATTGACTGGATGACACTCCTAGCAGAATTAAAATATGAATTACGTCCTGTTGAAAAGGGATATGCGAATAGAACGTTGTATGTAAACCTTACAACAAATGAAATAAGTATTAAACCTGTTACCGAGGAAATGAAACAAAAATTTATCGGTGGAAAAGGTTTTGATTTGTACCGAATGTGGCACGGCCTTCCTAAGGACCACCCTGTTAATTGGAACGACCCAGAGAACGAAATATGTATTTCTTCAGGTCCATTAGGCGGAAGCACCTATTATCCAGGCTCAGGTAAGTCAATTGTGACCACTATTTCCCCCTTAACTGGTATCGTAATAGATTCCAACGTGGGAGGATACTTTGGTCCATACATAAAGTTCAGTGGCTTTGATGGATTGGAAATTCAAGGAAAAGCAGAAAAGGAAGTCGTTCTATTTATCAATGGAGATGAGGGAAGAGTTACGCTGGAAGAGGCCAAGGACATTCCCAAAGAAAGTCACCTATTAACACAACTATTAACAGAAAGGTACGCAGTTGATGCAACAGAAAGAGAAAAAATTCGTGTTTCAGTCGTATCAACTGGCGAAGCAGCTAAACATACAAAAATGAGCTGTTTGAATTTTTCGTGGTATAATAAGAAGCGAGAATGGGCCAGTTCAAAACAAGCTGGAAGAGGAGGGATTGGTACCGTTTTTGCGGATAAAAAACTGAAAGCTTTAGTATGTCGCTCCCCCAGAGTAAATGCTAAAATAAATAATCCCGCTGGACCAGAAGGTAAGAATGCGGGTAAACAACATAACCTTGAGATCATTGAAAATGATCCTAAGCAAAACGAAATGCGCATTGTTGGCACAGGCCACTTACCTGAAATAATGAATGAATTTGATCTCTTACCCACTGAAAATTTCCGTTTTGGTGCTCATCAAACCTTAACTGGAGATCATTTTCCGTATACACGGGAAGTATGGCGTAAAATCTATACAAATACTGGTACTGGAGCTGACGGATGTTGGATTGGATGCACAATAGCATGTAGCCATATTTCAAAAGGACACGTTCTTCTTACTGGTCCATTCAAAGGACAGGAAGTTTTTGTCGATGGCCCTGAATACGAGACCATAGCGGGTTGCGGTTCAAATTGGGGAGTGTGGGATCCGAAAATAGTTTTAGATGCCAATTTCTACTGTGATACCTACGGATTAGATACAATTTCTATTGGTACTGGCATTGCATTCGTTATGGAATGTTTTGAGGCAGGGATACTCAATACTGATATCACTGGTGGTTTAGAGTTAAATTTTGGGAATGGACTAGCCGCCATGGAGCTTATTCACCAAATGGCACGGGGAGAAGGATTTGGTAAGATGGTAGGTCAGGGAATCCGTGAAATGAAGAAACACTTTGCTAAGGAGTACGGAGCTGATTCTCAATTCTTACAAGATATTGGAATGGAACACAAAGGCTTAGAATTTTCAGAATATGTCACTAAGGAAAGTTTAGCCCAACAAGGAGGTTATGGGTTCGCATTGAAAGGACCTCAACATGATGAAGCTTGGTTGATCTTTGAAGACATGGTTAGAAATAATTTACCAACATTCGAGGATAAAGCGGAAGCATTAGCATGGTTCCCTTACTGGCGAACTTGGTTTGGATTAAATGGGCTCTGTAAATTACCATGGAACGATGTCATCCCTCCAGATAATAATGAAAATCCACAAAAACCTTTAACCCTTCCTGATGCTCGTGCAAAAGTTCCTAAACATGTCCAGTGGTATGCTGAGTACTTTAGTGGGGTCACAGGGATTAATTCGGAACCAAATGATCTCATCAAAATGTCAGAACGCGTATACAACTTCCAGCGGATTTTTAATATTCGTCAGGGGAAAGGGCTCAAAGAACATGATTCGAATTTTCCCTTCAGGGCGATGGGCCCAGTTACTACCTTAGAGTATGAGAGTAGACTTGACAGGTACGATTCACAACTCAAGGAGGAAGTGGGTGTGGATCCAGAAGGAAAGAGTACTGAAGAGAAAATTAAATTGCTTCGGGAATATCGGGAGAATCAATATAGCGAACTTCAGAAGAAAGTCTATGAGCGTAGAGGATGGACTTCAAATGGCTGTCCTACTATTGAAAAGGTTAAAGAACTCGGAATTGATTTTGACGATGTACTAAAAGTCATTTCTCCTTATCAATAGTCAAAAATGATTGAATTTGGATATTAAAACTAAGAAGGCATTAATATAATGACATACAAAGCAAATGAAGAATTTTTAGAAAATCTAATTACCACTCCAAGAGCTACTGGTTATGAATTTTCAGCTCAAGGAGTTATAAAAGAGTATCTTGAGAACAAGGTAGATAAGATTTATGGCGACCGTGTTGGCAACTTATATGCAGTTGTAAATCCAGATAATCCGTTTAAAGTAATGTTGGCGGGGCATGTAGACCAAATTGGTTTTCAAATAAGTCATATTGATAAGAAAGGATTTTTGTGGTTTCTTCCTCTCGGTGGGTTTGATACATCTACACTTCCTGGGAAGAGAGTCAAAGTTTTTTCGAAAGGTCAGTTTATAGTGGGTGTAATCGGGAAAAAACCAATACACTTGATCAAACCTGAAGAGAGAAAAAAGGCTCCTGAGATGGAAAAATTATTCATCGATTGTGGATTCCTATCTAAAGAGGAAGCACAGGGTAAAATCGATGTGGGAGATTTCGCTGTTTTTGATTATGGCTATCAAAGATTAGGTGAGCATCGTTTTGTAGTTGCTAGTGGATTCGACGATGCTATTGGTTCTTTCATTGTGGCTGAAATAATGAAGGAGTTGACAAAAGATAAAAACTTCTATGCTAGTGTTCATGGAGTAAGTACTGTCCAAGAAGAAATCGGTCTTCGTGGAGCAGTAGTAGCATCCAGGAGTCTCAAACCTGATGTGGGAATTGCTTTTGATGTTGGATTCGCATCAGATAATCCTGAAATCAAGAAGAAACAAGTGGGTGACACAAAGTTAGGAGGAGGACCCATTGTTTGCATTGGTCCGAATTTCAATCCTATTCTCTTTAAACGAATTTTAAAAGTTGCTGAAGAAAATGATATTTCTATTCAACGAATAGCTACTAATAGAGGTACAGGTACTGATGCAAATGCTATCCAACTTTCAGGAGCAGCTACAGCGTTGATTTCTATCCCTAATCGCTATATGCACACAGCTAGTGAAGTTATCAGCCTTGATGATGTTGAGAACATTGTTAAACTTGTTGTAAAATTGATAAAGTCGATAACTGAAGAAGATACCTTTATTCCCTTCTAGGATCTTCCTATTTCCTTTTTTTTTATTTTTATTATTTCAGATGGCCACAGTAAATCCACTTGATACGGCGTGGAAAATTGAGATTATTCCAATGATCGATAAAATTTTTGGAACAGACACCAAGTATGGGAATATTTGGAAAATGAAAAGGGGATTTTGGTGGGATGACGAAGGTAACCATTCTATTCCACAAACTCCAGATGGTTTAAACTTCACAGTTGATAACGAGATTGAAAGAGAGAGATCTTATTTAACTTTAAAGGGTTGGTTGGAGAACATGAATGACTTTTTACTCGAAGTCCCAATTCTTCCTTCCCCAGAAATATTTAATTTAAAAATTATAAATACAGACCTAATTAAACATGAACCCCAAAAAGGCCCACCGCCCCCAGCTCAAGGACCTCCTCCTCCACATTTATTATTTATAGATGGTAACGAAAGACTCCAATTTATGGCAGTTTTAAACTTAAATTATTATGAATATACTCTGGGTGTAACAGCAATAATAGAATGGACTTTCATTTATTGGCACGAACCAAGACATCGAGGACGGTTGAATATTACCTTAGATCCGTGAACATTGCTTTTTAGACCTCCAAAAAGGATAGGGATTTTCAAAGATTCAATTACGATGAAGCAATTAGTTACAATTCTCTGTTTTACTGGTTTCTTTTCCTTAGCTCTAATCACAACTTACAATAACAGGTTTAATTGGGGATTACTCTTATCAGAAAACGGGTTTGGACTGGTACTAGTACACAATTGTTAAACCTAATCTTCTTACCCACAACCATAGAAAGATAATTAATTAAAATTTCAATCTCTTAACCATTTTCTTAAAATATTTCAAAAAATGTGTAAGGAAGTCATGATTATGACAAAATCAAAGGTGTATTTTACTAATACAGAAGAAATAACAATGGGAGATTCTCTTATTGATCGATTTGAGAACTTATGGAGTGTTGTTGGATTAAATGAATGGATTAAAAGTGGAGAAATAGTTGCCATTAAAACCCATTTTGGGGCTCGTAATCAAACCCGTCATCTCAGACCGATGTATATCCGAAAAGCAGTTGATCTTGTAAGACAGGCAGGGGGAACACCATGGGTATGTGAAGGTGTAGGTGTCGGTTGGGAGTGGCACAATCCTGAATTAGCCATGAGTATAGGGCCAGGTTTTGTCTATCTAGCAAATCGCCATGGGATTAATACGGGGACAATGAATGCTCCTGTAGTGATGGATGATGGGATTATGGGGACCGAGGTCTTTCATGTTCATAATGAAAAAGGAAAACATATTCAAAATGTTGCATTAGCACTAGGTCTTCGTGCTGCTGACAAAGTATTGATTCTATCACGTTTCAAAGGTCATGATGGGGCAGGTTTTGGTGGGGCCTTGAAACAACTTGGGATCGGCTGTGTTGGAAATGAAGGGAAAGGGGGAGCTCATTTTGGTGGTGGACAAAATATCTATGCTAAAAATCCCGACAATTGTACAGGGTGTAGTGATTGTATACGAATTTGTCCATATGCGTGTTTATCTCTTGATGAAAACAATAAAATTGTTCATGAGAATGAGAATTGTATAGCTTGTCTCGCATGTTTTGATAAATGTCATCACGGAAAAGATATGGAGAAAGAGAGAGTATTTGCATTACATCGCAGAATCCCAAGTGTAGAGCAGGTAGAACGAATGATGGATAATGCTGGAGGAGCAGTTAAAGGAATTGGGGAAGATAGACTCAGATATTTCAACATTGCTATTGATATTACAAGTCATTGTGATTGCATGTCAGCAGGTGGTCATCTCCTTGTTCCCGACCAGGGAATCCTGTATTCAAAAGATCCTATTGCAATTGATCAAGCAAGTGTAGATCTTGTCACAAAAGCTAAGGGTGTCCCTATGTCACCTGCAGAAACTGGGATGAATTCCCCTAGCGGACGAATTGAACCCAATGAAAAGGCGTTGGAACCTGAGCAGCAAAAATTAGGATTGTATAGTCGATTTGTTGATCCTGAATCTCGACCTATTATTGCAGAAACACAATTAGCTGCCGCTCATTCACAAAGAATAGGTTCGCGTGAATATGAGCTAATTTTAGTTCCCTCTCCCCAACAGAAAAAGAGTGAAGAGAAAAAATAATCTTGAATTTGATATTCTTATTTTGAATCTGAACGTGTCAGATACTCTTTCTTCTTTTGTCCTTCATGGATGAACGCGAGTACTTCTTCTTCAATTTTTCCTTTTTCCACGACCTCACGGAAAAAGATTAGCCAATCCTCATCAAGTTCCTTTTGTGTTTGACTATCACTATCGCCAATTTCACACATCCTTTCCCATTCCTCGTTTTCAAGATTATTGAGTTTTAGGAGAAGGGGAAGTACTCCCTTAATCCAGATTTCCAACGCGACCTCGGTATGCTCGATTGAAAGCATCGTTAATTTGAAATAATGACAAAATTGAAAATACATCATTTTTTCAGTTGCAAGCAATTCTGGTTGTTTTAATGAGGATAAACTATGTGGAGTCGTTGTTAAACGTGATTTTCGCCTAGTTCGTTTCCGTGAATCGACTTTTTTATCTAATCGTGCAATTTCTTCCAGAAGAGCGTCCAATTTTGCTTTATCTAAAGGCATCATCTATGGAAAGGAGGAGGAATTGATAAATTTATCCTTTAATTAAACAAAAAGAAAGAGTACTAATAGATGGTAATACTGCTGAAGCAGTAAAATAATCAGCACACTACCCAGTAATCGAATTTTAGCTTGCTGTAAAACGTGAATATAATAGGATATACTTATTAATTGATATATGAATGTAAAAACGATCGCTATTGTAGACGGAATTGAAGCATATATATCTAATGATGGAGTTAGACTTAACAAAGCTACTACCCCAATAAAAAAGGATTCTGGAACCAAGATATGCGAGGCAAGCATGATTTGGGGTAATAATCGTCTGTAAATGGTCAAAAAGTATGCATATAATCCTATCAGCCCGACAAAAGTAAAAATTATACTATATATGGTAGATACTTGAGGATCGTCTAACGGAACAATGAAAAAACCAATGATACTTGTTTGATGCTCCGTAGCAAGCCAAAGGATCCCTAAGATGTAAATTAGAAATAAGATGAGTAAACTAATTCTGGGAATCGAATTGATTCGTGAGGAGACAGGGGAATAGATTTTGAGAATCGTTGAAAATCTGTTCTCCTCCAATGGAGAAAAGCTTCCTCCAATAAATTCAGAGGCTTGTGCTCCCTGAGGTGTAATTTCATATAACTTATCTTCTAACTGTTTAACCAAACCTGATTCTTCTAATAATCGCATATGATGATAAAAACTCCCCGCTTTAATATTGAGAGCCTTTGAAAGTTCAGAATATCCCCCCCAACCATGTTTATACAATTCTAGAAGAAGTGTCCTTCTAATTTTATGATTCAAAGCTTTGATCACAGATTCATTAATCGTCTGTTCCGCTTCTGAGATATCGTTAGTGTCCACTTTGAATCACGTTAATTCTCGTTTGTTGTTCAGAATGTACCAAGTATTACTGATTTTTACCCTATTACACTTGATTCTTTCTGTAGAGCAACCATGCTGTAGGTACCATCAGTGTGGTAAGTAAGACTACTGGTAGGAGATATTCTTTCTTAGGAATGGCTAATATTGAGAGGATATCTGGTATAACATCTGGTGGAATGAAAGGAAATTCTAGTTTCGTTATATTTTCAAATGCTAATTTTGGATCATGAATTATTAGATCGCCTTGCTCATAAACTAGATATATCTTCTCGGAATCAGATTCATCGCCCTCGACATTACTATTGTAGACTGTTTGATTGATTCCATCAACTAAGGCATACTCATACCATGAGAAAAAGCTAGTAAAATTACCTTTGGACATATCAACCTCTTTTTCATTAGAAGAATGATTTCGCTCTTCATCTTCAGTCTCTTCGTCGACTTCGAATTCACTCTCAGCTTCTAACTTTGTATAAAGAGCAAGTTTGGATGTAGATTCAATAAATGGAAAATTTTCTGTAAAAACCAAGGAAAGCCGTTTTTCAGTCAAGCTTGAGAATTAAATGCGTTTTTCGTAATAAGAAAAGGTATATCAAAATGAATACTCTAACATATGGTCGCTAAGATAAGAAAAACTGCGATACAAATATATTTTGCCTTATTATGCTGAAGAAATATTAATAAAGAAGAAATAATGGCTGGATATTGTCCTAAAGTACTACCGACTTTTCGTGAGCATTGTTTTTGTATACTCAACCAAACCTCCAGCCTTAAAGATTTGAAGAGCTTGATTGTCAAGTTTGGGAAAGGAAAAAACTTCTTCTTTTATCTTAATTACACCATTATCAAAATCTACCTCTATTTTTTCTTCATCTGATTCTAATAATTCCTTATTTTTTATAACATAATCTGAACACTCTGGTGAAATAACAAGAGGAAGTGCCTGATTGATAGCATTCCGAAAATAAATACGCGCGAAGGATTTAGCGATAATACAACTAATCCCGGCTGCTTGCAAACAGGAAACGGCTTGCTCCCTGCTTGATCCAGCTCCGAAATTGTTGCCAGCAATGATCATATCTCCCCTTTCGACCTCTTCAACAAATGATTGGTCATAATCCTCCATGGCATGGCGAGCCATTTCTTCAGGGGTAAGTGGTTCGTATGTATAGCGTCCTGGGAAGATTACATCTGTGTTAATGTCATTTTCAGGAAAAATCCATATTTTATGACTTTTAAATCGCATTTCTTATACCTCCTCTGCAGTTATATACCCTGCAATTGCAGATTTCGCAACTGTTGCTGGACTAGCTAAATAGATACCAGTATCATCTTTACTACCCATCCGACCCTTAAAATTCCTGTTTGCCGATGATATAGCTTTTTCTCCTGAGGCAATGCATCCGCCATATGCTCCCAAGCAGGGGCCACAAGCAGGAACACCAATTTGACCTCCAGCTGCTACGAGAATCTCTATTATTCCTTGTTTTGTCGCTTGGAGGAGTACTTCTTGTGAGGCGGGGTATACTAATAATCGAACATTAGGATTAATTGTTTTATCTTTTAAGATATCAGCTGCAATCTCAAGATCATCTAATCGTCCATTCGTACATGTTCCAATTAATGCTACATCGATAGAGGTTTTTTCTAAATCTTCGATTGGAACCACATTATCGACTTTATGAGGTTTAGCTATACGAGGGGTTAAGTTTGACACGTCTAATTCCAAAGATTTAATATATTCTGCATCCTCATCTGCAGCTATTCTCTCATATTGAAAACCAAATTGCTTATTCCATTTATCTGTGACCTTGTCCACAGGAAATATTCCTGCTTTCGCACCCATCTCTGCTGTAAGATTGCTAAGGGTCATTCGTTCGCTGATAGAGAGCTGACTTATAGTGGAACCGTAAAATTCAACAGAAAGATAAGTTGCTCCAGATGCTGTTACTTGTCTTATAATTTCTAAAATGATGTCTTTAGCATAAACTTGTATTGGTAATGTACCATTCAGATTAATCTTAATAGACTCTGGTACCTTCAACCAGGTCTGTCCAATTGCCCAAACAGACGCAGTTTCGGTTCTACCAATTGGTATACCTGCTGCACCGAAGGCACCATGGGTTGTGGTGTGACTATCACTCCCCAAGATTACGACGTTAGGTGGAACATGTCCTTTAGCAGGTAAAACTTCATGACAAATCCCCGTACCACCTTCATAAAAATATTTAATGTTTTGCTCTTTTACAAATTGTCTAATTACTTTATGATTTTCGGCTTTCACCGCATCAGGTGGGGGAACAGCATGATCTAATGCAATAAAAATCTTTTTTGGATCCCAAACCTTTCCTTTGGATCCTACGATCTTATAAAACGTTTTAGAGATAGCTGCAGAGTTATCATGAGATAAAATCCTGTGGGGTGATACGAATACTATTTCATTTGCGGCAACCCCTTCAGTTTCTTTACCTGAAGCTTTTGCTAAAATTTTTTGGATTAATGTTTGACCAGCCATATTCCTACCTCAAGAAAAGATAAGAAAATGGTAGAGGTTTAAGTATTTAGGTTGAAATTTGCCACCATCTCTGAGAAAGTATCGGCCAGTTGAGTTAATCTCAGAGTAGAATACGTCATTTGATTCATAAATGCTGTCTGTTCCTCAGTTGCAGCAGCTACCTGCACACAAGACGCACTAAATTCTTCAGATTGTGCTGAAAATCCATGAAAAGTATCGTGAATATTTATCATATTTCCACCTATGTTTGTAACTATCCGTTCGATAAGTTCAGAAATATCTGCGGCAGTAGTTTCAACTGGAACTGTAGATTGAGCCCTAAAACAACACAATTCTTTACTGATTTATTCAACTCAGCTTAAAATCAGCAATAATAATATTTAGAGCATCACTCAAGCGACGTAACTCCTGGGCGGCACCAGTTAGTTCATGCATACTAGCGGTTTGTTCCTCAGTTGCTGCAGCAATTTCTTCACTGGTAGCACTAAATTCTTCAGATTGCCCAGAAAAATTTTGCATAGTAGTATGTAATTTCGTCACATTCCCTCCAATATCTGTAACCATGTCATCCGTGAATGTAGATATATCTGCAGCGTTAGTTTTGGTTTCCTCAGCAAGTCTTCTGACATTGTCTGCGACAACTGCAAATCCTTTACCATACTCTCCCGCACGAGCCGCCTCAATTGCAGCATTGAGGGCCAAAATATTCGTTTGGCTGGCAATATCTTCAATAACCTGTAACGTTGTTCCGACATTGTGTAGTGAATGATCTATCACTTCTGACATTTTCTGAACATGATCTATTGCAATGGTTGCTGATTCGGATTGATGTGATGCTGCTTGGCTTATTTGTTGTATCGCAACTGCAATTTCTCCACTCAGGACGTTAATTTCATTGAAAGTCGCTGAAAATTCTTCGGATGATGTAGATAAATTTACCGCACTACTCTTGATGGTGGTGACAATATCAATTAAGTAATTTGTCATTTTATCGTATGCTTGTTTTAAATCTCCATATTCTCTTCCATAATGCTGAATTTCTGCGATTTCAATGGTGAGATCACCTTCTGCAAGCTTATGGGTAATATGTGTAATTTCTTCTAATGGCTGTTTAACAGATTGAACAATTTGTATTAATAAAAAGATCGTTACAAAAGTACCAAGAGGAATTCCTATTACCATTATTTGCAATGTGACATTGATCTGATTTAGAAGAAACACAATTGAAACAAGAAAAACAATGAGGGTCAATATTGAAGCAGATAAATTAAAATAGAGACTGTTCTTTAATCTTAATCTTAAGATAATCAAAAATATAATCATAACTGTTGGCATAAGAAATATGAATATTGTTTCTATAGACAAATTTATTTCACTAGTCCAGGGCAAAATAAAAGTAGTGGTAGTCCAAGTGACAAGTGTGCTTATAAGTATAAAACCAAATGCGATTATATAGGTCTGTTTCCAGCTCTTAAATTTGAACAGAGCTTCAAACAAGCTCGACTGATTCTCCATACAGGATTATCCCACATGCAATTTTTGGAAGTCAGATTATATCAATCCCCTACTGTTAATAAATAGTCCTTTATCGTGAGAATTAACTTTGCAGATGATGGTTTAATCCATATAATAGTAATCTAAAGATATGAAACGCAGTTTAGCTATTGATAATTATTGAAGATGAGAAATTATATGAAGATTAACCTGTGAAAAATTATCTTTCAAGTTTAAACTTAGTAATCGCAATATTGAGATCTTCACTTAATCTACTGAGTTCTTGTGCTGCTCCTGTCATTTGATGCATTGAAGCAGTCTGTTCTTCTATCGCAGCAGCATATTGCTCGCTAGAGGCACTAAATTCCTCTGATTGGGATGCAAAGCTCCGTAATGTTTCCTGAAGAGTGACAACACTTCCACCAATATTTCTGACAATTTAATCAGTTAATGTACTGATCCCAGCAGAATTTTCTCTTGTCTCTTCCGCTAACCTTCAGACATTATCGGATACAACCGCAAAACCACATCTCTACACCTACATCCTGTTTGAATATATGATAAGGATTAGGAAAAAATCCTGTAAAATTATATATATTATAGCGAGGAATCCCTCTAATCCTTCTTAATAAGATAATTTCCCCAAAAATTTATTTTTTAAAAAGAGATTATTCATGAACTAGACTGGTTAACAAATACTCAATGAATGGACTATCCCTGTTAATTGTATCAATATCCTCTTGAATAATAAATGAGATTGTTTTTTTTTGAGCAATGCGTCCTTTAGGTAATCGAGGAATTCTGTTTACAACCGCAATAATTTTAGTATTTCCATTTACCCTTAAACCATGAAGAGTTCGTATATTTTGCGCTGTAAGATTCGATTGAATTACAAGAATATCATAGGGATCGGATTCATTCCATGTATCGATATTTTTTTGCAGACCATCGTAATCCACACAAAGATATGCTTTAATTTCTCGAGAAAGTAGAATTTTCCGCAATTTCTCAAAGGCCTGCTCACTTTGACTCAGAACTAGAAGCTTCTTATGATTCTTGTTAAGTGCAGTTGACTTTAAATCTTTTAACAGCCGAAATAAAACATCATGAAGTTTCCCTTCTAATATTTCATCTTGTGTAACTGATGATATAACGTCTTCTAAACTAGATATTTTCCTAATTGATCGTTTCAATACCTCTGGAGTTGAATCTGCAAAAAGTTGCATTCCCCGCCAATATAATTCCTCGATTGATATAATACCTTCCATCGCATTCATGAACATATTTTGGAATTGCTCCCTTTTAATATCTTCAAGGAGATCTTTATCGGTAAGAAAACCATTTATTTCTCTGGTAAAAGAATTTGTTTCAAGGGACCAATCAAATAATAGCTCTTGCATTGTGTTCAGATACTTTTCCGAAAATTTTGTTCCAATAAACTGCAACATAAGTTTGACAGAAAAGGATTGAAGTTTCTCTGTCCCTCCAGCCAATATAGCAGCAACAATAATTTCTCCTATCGTTTCAAAATACAGCTCATCAGTTCCGAGTTTCAGATACTCAACAGATTGATTTTCAGAGCTTAAAGATTCAGCAAAATTAGAAAGCCCTGCAACAAGACCAGCAAATAGAAGTTCCTCAATTTGATAATCCGAAAATTCTGCCTGGTAATGATAATGACATAATCCAATTTTCGATATTATCCATAGATTTTTGATTATCATTATTCTAGTCTTCTTTCGGATCAATTAGTGACAGGAAACCTACTCTTTTTTCTTGTAAATACGATTTTTTGTGTCAATGATTTCAAATTTTTGCTTGATCGATTGAGGTAGAACCTCACATCGTCCTAGTACTAGATATCCCTTCGATTTCAATGCAGCATGGAACTGCTTGAAAAAGATTTCACTTTGAGCACGTGAAAAATATATCAATACATTTCGACAGAGAATGAGGTCAAAATCTCGTCCAGGGGGTGGATTTCTTAGGTCATGCTGTTTAAATGTAACCATGTTTCTTATGCGAGGTAAAAGTTGATAAAGATCAGAATCATTTACATGTTGAAAATATTTAAGAATTTTTAATTTATCTACTTCCTCTAAAGACTTATCTGAATATACACCTTTCATAGCTTGTTGAAGTAACCCTTGATTGATGTCTGTGGCAAGAATATAGGGATTTTTAAACGTATTTTTCATTTTCAATTCATTTAAGAGAATGGCGATACTATAGGGTTCAGGTCCTACCGCACATCCCGCACTCCAGATTCGAATAGGATTTTTTTTCCCCAATGATATTTGAGGAATTACATCCCGTTCTAGGGATAAAAATAATTCTTTATCACGAAAGAAACGTGTTACGTTGATGGAGAAATTATCCATTAGGAGTTTGAATTCATCAGATGATGTTTGCAGTAAATTATGATATCCTTTGTATGTATTCTTACTTACACGCTTCATTCGAGCATGTAACCGTCGAAGAAAATGATTTAGCTTATACGCTTGATAATTAATCTTTTTAGCGGATAAAAAATCAAAAATCAACGACAAATTCTTATTATCTGCTGGTAGATCTAGATTTGACTCAAATTCTAGTGGGAGAATAACGATTTTTTTCTTCTTTTTCTTAGGTTTTATAGGTGCTTCCGTCACGTAATCCTTCAGAGTTTTTTTTTGTCGAATGAGAGGAACAAACGATCTATCCTCTTCGTGATAGGCTCGTCCCTTTTCTAGCCATTGAAAAACAGATTCAGAAGTCTGAGGATCAGATTTTAAGCAGTTTAACAATTCTTTGAAATTCCGATAACCCATCTTCCTTGCTTGATATCGTAATCGTAGTAGAATTCTTTTCTCATCTTTACGAGTAAATTCGAATTTTTTTTGACGGAGAAACTCAATTATTTCATACTTACCTTGATCTGATTCCAACTGGATAGAAAATTTATCGTAGTTAATTTGCATTGCATCCTGACTTCATAAGTTATTTTAGTACTAATTACAAGGTTACTGAAGAACTACCCGTTGGAGTAACAATCAATTCATAATCCTTCACAATAAATTTTACATTCATACCCCTGCCACCACCTGTAAATTCTTTCACTAGAGGTATTTTATGTAAATTTAGATTATTCTTTGTTGCTTTGATATTTTCCTTACCAATATCTAGAATATCAGATGATTTCTCAAACATCTTTGCCCCACCAACTAACTTAGCTTCTAAGGTATGGGAATGAAAACCAAGGCGTTGTAACTTCTCAATCATACGAGGAATCGCTTTATCTGAATATTTTGCTGGTAATTCTTTCTTACTTTGATTTGTTGTTCTTTTTTTATCATGTGATTCTGGGAGCATTATATGACCCATCACTGCGCAACGACTCTGACTTAATTGGTGTTTTGGATAGATGACAAGTCCAACACAAGACCCAAGTGCTGGAATCTTTAGTTGATCTGTAGAATGTCCAATGACAATTTGGCTTATATCCACATAGATCGTAGTGAGGGGTGTACGATCTCGTGGTTCTCCAGATAAAGGTTGATTATTAGTCATTGATACACTTCTGAATTTTAGGGTCTAAAACGCAATTTAATACATCTCTTCTGAAAACAAAGACTTCATGAAATCATCAAATGTGTCAGATTGTGGAACAATGGCTAGATCTACTGCTATATTTCGTTCAGAAGTAAAAATGTCACATTCAACCACAAGAACAGTTGAAGGACCTTGATTCAATTCCTTCAATTCATGCTCATCAAGTGAGTCAATAGAGCCAATTCTTAAAACTGGAGGGGATGGAAACGAATTGGCTTTTAAAAAGTAATTCAAGGCCTCTAGATATTTCAAAAGTAGAATAGAGCCAGTTTCCTTTATTAGTGACAGATAAAGAGGTGATAATTCAGAAAGCTTTGTTTGAACAAGATCAGGAGCTGAAGTGGTCATTAAATTGATGATTTTAGCTACACTTAATTTGTCAAAAAAAACTAGGAGTGAATATTTCAAATCACTCACAGTTTTTAAGGAAATAATTGCTAGTTCTTGATCTGTTGGCATCTTTACCAAAGTGTGTATCGATTTTACACTATCAAGAGCGACATTCGGGATACTCATATAGGTCGATCGGTTTAGAAACTGAGTTAAAGCTGTAGCTGCCTGTCCTGCACCAATATTACCTACCTCTTGTAATGCATCTAGGTGGAAATCCGACAATTTCTCAAAATTATACTTTTCTTCATTATGCATGTATAGAAGTCTCCAAAAAATTCATGGGGTCAAGTATTAACACAACTTGTCCTCCTTCTAAGATAGTCGCACCAGAAAAGGTTCCCAATTGGCTAAGAAAGTTGTTAATCGGTTTAATGACAACATCTCTTTCTCCTAGTAATTCTTTCACTAAAAATCCCAAAGTACGAGCCCCTTTTCGCCATAGGACGACGTTTTCTTTTTCTGTAATATGATTACTCCTAATTTTATTTGTAATTGAAGTGGAACTCGGAGAAGACGAGTTATAATTTAGAAAACTCGTTAAATCGATTAGAGGAACAGGAGTATTATCAACAATAATCGATTTGGTGTTTGATTCCGAGTCCTGAAGAATTTTATCTATAGGAACAGTCAGAATCTGGTCAATATTAGCCATTGGAATGGCTAACCGCTGTTCCTGAATACTTAGCATTAAAACCTTAGTTATCGCTACTGAAATTGGAATGATTAATCGAATAGAGGTAAATTTTCCTGGTTCAGATTCCACCTCGATATTTCCACCAATTTCTTCTACTATTTCTTTGACGATGTTGAGCCCCACGCCTCGACCCGATATCTCAGTTGTTTTATCCGTCGTTGATAAATTTTGAGAGAAAAGTAGAGCATGTAACTCTTCATGAGTTAAGTCAGTTCCTGAAGGGATTAGTCCTAAATTTTTTGCTTTCTTACTGATTTTCTTATAATCTAGCCCACATCCATCATCTTTAATCTCGATTACAATGTCTGACCGCTCATGATTAATATTAAGTCTGATAGTACCTCGTTCGTCTTTTTTCTTCTTAATCCGATCTGCAGGTAATTCTATTCCGTGATCTACAGCATTTCTGAGCAAGTGTGTAAGTGGATTTGTTAATTGCTCAATAACAGACCGATCAACACCGATGTGCTTCCCAGAAATAATCAAATCTACCTTTTTGTCACTTTTTTGACCCAAATCACGGACCATTCTAGGAAAACGTGTTAAAATTGTCTCTAGAGGTACTAATCTCATTTTAATGACCAAATCCTGTATGTTGGAGATGGTTCTTTCATAACTTGCTAAATTTTCTTTAAATGATCTAGAGTATGCTTGTTGTTCTCCTATCTCACGAATAAACTGACCAGATATCACTAATTCACCTAAAAGTTGAATTATACGGTCTAAATCTTTGAGTCCAACTCTTACATTTAGAGGTTCTTGGCTATCATCCATAACACTTGTCTTTTCAACTGTGCTCACCGAATCTAAAAGACGAGATATATTTGCCGAGATTACATCTTGAGTCTCTTCTATAATCTGTGTTATTGCCTCTTCATCCTCTTGAGTTGTCAATTCCACAAACAACTCTTTGAAAGTTATTCCTGCTTGAATTTCCTCCATAGGTGGAACAGTGCGTTCAACTGTCGCTTTTTTCTGTAGTTTCTTCAGAAGAACTAAAGTGCGTGCGCTTATAACCTTGCAATCTGGACTAAATAGTACCTTAATACCAAATTTATTTCCAAGATTGACAATGAAATCATCAAATGAAGCTAATTGCTGAGTAAGCTGATCAAATCTTAGCAACTCGGGTGTTTTCCCACCACGTAGTGAATTTGCAAGGCTTTGCAACTCATCACTGTATTGGAATAGAAGTGATACGACCTTTTCAACCCCTCCACTGTCAATAGTTGATAATAAATTTTCCATGCTATGAGTCATGGAACTAAGTTGTGGATACCCAGACAGAGAAAATAGCCCTTTAAGACTGTGTAAAGTATGAAGAATTCTATCAGATTTCTTCTTTGGATTTTTTTCTAATTCTAATAATCCAGTATTCAGCTCTTCAACACGTTCGGTTAGTTCCAATAACATAACATCTTGGAACTCTTCTGTTTCAAAATCTTCCATTAATAAGAACCTTCAGTTAATTTTTACACGTACAAATTAAGGCCGTTTATGTTCTATTCATTATAGCAGTACGTTTTCAATCGCTTGAACAAGCTGATCGACTTTGAACGGTTTAATAACAAAATCCTTTGCCCCAATTTTCAGTGCTTGTCGTACAAGGGGTTCATGCCCCAATGCTGTAACCACTACAAAATTGGCTTTAGGATCTATTGCCATAATCTCTTTCATTGCTAAAAGACCGTTCATTTTTGGCATAACGATATCCATCGTCACGACATCAGGTTTGAAATTCTTATACTGTTCGATCGCTTCAGAACCTGTCTCAGCCTCTGCGACAACTTCGTGGCCGTGTTTCTTCAAGATCTTACTTATCATTAGACGTAGATATTTTGAATCGTCTACAATTAGGACGTTAGCCATGTTTTACTCCTCTTCTTCATTTTTTTCTTGTTTATTACTCGTTATTAGGGGATTTAACCCCTTTTTCGTTATGATTTTTGTTAGAAACTCATTTTCAATGATATTCACTGAAGATGAGCTATTATCATCAATAAATTGGTTTTGACAACATTTAATACCCTCTAAAAATAAATTATTCTTTACCCAAGGTATTAAATCGTCCTTAAATGTTGTTACCACGGCTTCCAAATTATCTACTGGAATCAGGTAAATTTTCTCCTCAATTACTATCGAGAAGAAATCAATTTCGTTATCAAAATTTATTTGTTCACTTGTGACCAATATAAGCGATGTTAAATCAAGTATTGGATATTCATTATCATTTATGACGCCTTTTCCAAGAATTGGATGAGCTTCAGTTGCAGATTTAGTAATCTCTACTGATGTACTAAATACACCCTGTACAAAAGCAACATCAATAGCTAATTTTACGTCACTTAATTGGAATACAAGATAATTTAATCGATCTTTATCAAGATGCGTTGAGAGATAAAGATCTCGTTCCTTGTTCTGGTCTTGAAGTCGTGTTAAAGAGTGTTTGTCTTCAGGAAGTAATTTAGAAACCATATCCTCAGCATTTTGCATATTTAATTCTGTTCTGATAATTGAATAGGTTTCTTCTATTAATCGATTTGGTTTTACGATTATACCAAGTTTTCCGTTATAAGAAAAAAAGCCAGAAATTATTTGGGACAGCATTTTCGTGTAAAAACTTGTTTCAGGTTGGAATATAGCGAGCTGTTCTATTGAGGTTTGACCTAAAATATTCTGTACAATAAAAGTGGCTTCTAAACCACTTTTTTGATCATGGAGTACTACTCCAGCTAATTTTCCAGAAGAATTGTGATCAAATTTCTGTCCTTGAACTAGAAAATTGAAATCGACCAAGGGACTTAATACTTGATGAGAAGTAATCCCTAGGATAGCGTCATGACCATAATCGCTTTGGAAAAATGCCTCCTGCTTTACAATTTGTAATACGTATTCAGAATCGATGAAATAAAGAATCTCTTCATTTTGAATTAAAAGTCCCTCTTGGGACGAACTTTTTACCTTCTCTGAATCAGTTTTATCAGGATTTTGAAAGGAAATAATCGGTGAATTGAACTCTTCAAGACTTCCTGAAGTGAAATACTTTGTAAAGATATAACTTATATTTAGAATTAAAATGATATTTCCAGATTGCTCAAGAATAACACCCTTGAATATATAATCAGCATTACCCTCATTATTCAGTGTGATAGTTTGCCTGATGTCTGTTTTCTGAATCTCAATGATTCGAGGAATTTCATCCATCATAAGAGCAAGTTTTTCATTTCCATACTCTACAATTAACGCGCGTGTCTGTTCAAAGTCTTTCTCGTTAATACTTGAATTTGAATTACCTAAAAGTAATTTCTCCAAGTTAATAGCATTTATTATCTCACCTTGATAATTAATAGCCCCAACAATAATATCAGAGGTATTCGGAATCTCGGTTAACCGTGAGATGGTAAATATTCTAGACACATTTTCATTTGGGATTAGAATTGATAGGTCCTGGACAGAGATAACTGTTCCTGTATACTTAACTTCTTTTGGGGGGCGGATTAATCTATCCGCTCTCCATCCTGAAATGGGTGCTGTTCTCTGAATTTGGTGTTGTAGATTAATATTGTACCCTTCTAGAGTATCGGTGTTATCATTGAGAGCGCTTGAAACTTGGAGAGAGGAAAGCGACTTCTGAAATGAAATATTAGAGTCTAACAAGATCTGATTGAAAATCATGTTAATTTTAAGTTGTACAACAATATTCTCCTCCCACATAAAAGCGGAATTAAAAAATGAATTAGCGATGGCTTCACCATCAGTAAACAAATTTCTTGTCAAAGTTTCATCTGTTTTACCTATTATACCAATGATACTTTCAACCTTCAAAAAAATTGTCTGTTCCTCGTAATCGACCACTAGAAAGTTCCGACTTTTTGTATCAGAATGTTTTTTGTCTTTTTCAATTCCATAGAAGTAGGTTCCCAAATCTATTGCTGCTAATACTTTCCCTTGAAAAGCTGTTGATCCCAAAAAATAAGGAATGGTGTTTGCAACTGGATTTATGAACGGATTCTGTATGATTTGAAATATCAAGGAGTTATCAATAACAAAATGCTTACCACGCAAAGTAAAAAGGACAAAACTACTTTTAACATTTCTTCCCTTTGTAGTACTTGCTATGGTCATAATAATTACCTTAAAACGCCTTTTTTACATGAATTCTATTCTTACTATCATTTCGTTCATTATTAAGTAGCTTGATTACTTTGATAATTCTTTGTCTTTTGTCATATCTTCCATAAAACTTTAAGAACCTTCATCTGGCAAAGTATACTGACTAAAATCGAAATCCATGTCATCTGTATCTTCTTGTACTTGTAATTTTTCAGAAGTTTTAAGAACGGTAAAATAATTTCCTATTACCTTCTCAGGATCAACAATAAATACATCTGATTGATCATCTAATATTCCAATTTGAGTAATCAATGACTCATCAACGAGCTCTTTCCCCTTGAATTTGGATTGATCTGCATCTGTAAAACTTCTGATCTTTAATATTTGATTTACTTGATCTACTAATATACCAATGTCTTGCCCCTTAATTGTGACTACAAGGACATTATAATTTCCATTTTTCTTCTCAGCTTGTCTATCGAACTGAGCTCCCCATAGAAGTACTGAAAGATCGAATACACTTAATATATAACCTCTAAGTTCTGTTATGCCAGAGAGAACTTGTGAAGTCTTAGGGAGCTTCAATATCTTGTCAGTTTGAAAAACTTCTTTTATATAATCTATTTTGATTCCGTATACATCCTTTACGATCTGGAAAACAAGATATTTTTCTGGAGTATGAAGTGAAGATTTCATAAATATCATTCCTTTTTATTTGCATTAAGTATCTGTCTGAAATTTTTCATTACTTTATTGAACTTCGAGTTAATTGGTTTTTGTATCTCTTTTGTAGTTCCTGAGTACTTTGAGCTAAGATAAGTAGAATCTGATTGCTCCATGGAATCCAAACTTCTTTCTAACTCAAAATCCTCAATATGTGTTGTAGTAGTCTCCATAACTATATTGTCAACAATGCTCCCTAACTGAGGAAAAATCGAGGATTTCTTTTCCTCCAAAGCTTGATCTGTAAAATCGAAGCTAATTTCTTCCACAAATCCAGATTCATATGAAGGAAGGCTGACAAGCATGAAAATAGTCTCGAATATTCTTGATGAAAGATCATCAATAGACTCAAGGAAAACGCGATTCGTTAAATATGATAGTGGGAAATTTATAACTGTTAATAGGCATACAAGATCATTTTGAGTTCGGACAAATATGCGTGAACCTTCTTTTACTCCAATATCGTTTAATTCCATATTATTTCCAATCATTTCCCCGAATTGTACAATGGCAGCCATTAAACCTGCAATCAGTGCTGGATCCTCCCCTGGAGAATTAGAAATCCTTTTATACACTCTAGAGAATACGGGAAGACCACTTCGCTTATTTAATAAAAGAATTTCTCGAACATTGAGGTGGATACCAGCAATATCTTCTTGATTCTTATCTCTATCATCTATTTCCCGCTGGACGATAATTTATAACACCTCAATCTCTTTATAATCATGATACTTCATAGTAATTCCAATGAAGCAAAAGTTCTTACTTCGCATTTTGGTAGTATTGCTCCTTCAATTATAACCTATCTAAATAAAACAAGCTTTCATAATAAATAGAAATACGGTAACGAAAATGGAAAAATTAGTAAAAAAATAGTTTTAGAATGAATTTCGGAGTCTTCTAACTTAAAATCTGTGTAAAGTGATTGAGAATTTCCGCACACTAAGTCGACGCTTAACCTGATTAAGAATTATATATTTGAGCAAAAAATCTTATCAAATTCATCCATAGCGGTTGTAACAATAATCAACTATAATTTCAGGAATTTTATGTAAAGGTGCTACACGATCAACTAAGTTGCCCTCAATAACTTTCTTTGGCATCCCATAAATAACACAGGTGGATTCATGTTCAGCAATGATATTCCCTTTAACGGCCTTTATGCTCTTTGCACCATCAAATCCATCCTTCCCCATACCTGTAAGGACAATCCCTACAACGTTTTCGCCGTACACCTTGGCTGCAGAAGTAAAAGTTACATCAGCTGAGGGTATCAGAAAGTTAATCTTTGGTCCTTTGTACATATTGAACCTTTTTCCCTCTTGAATCGCACAATGTTTTCCTCCTGGAGCTATATATACCTTATTAGGTCGAACTAACTCTCCGTCATCAGGAATAACTATATTTAAATGAGGATTTTCATTTTTTAATCCCTCTACCCAACGATTTACCATTTCTTCAACCATATGTTGAATTATTACAATAGGAGGAAACTTTGAGGGAATTTTGGGGAGAATAAGACGAATTGCACGAGTTCCACCAGTCGAGGATGCTATTACAAATAGTCTATCTTGAAATTTCTTTAGCCCTTTCTTTGGTTTTCTGGCTGCAATAGGTTCTTCTTTCAAGTGGTACTCAAGATCAAACCCTTTTATCGCTTTTACCAAGTTCATATGAGAAAGAATGCTAATTTTACTCATCAATTCCTTTTCAAAGCGTTTTTTATCAAACGGGTCATCGCTTGGTTTTTTGACAAATTCTACATAGCCAGAATTTATTGCTGCCATTCCTAGATTTGAAAGGGATTTGTCAACCTCCTTCTTGCTTAAAGAAGAGACAATTACCACAGGCATAGGATCACGATCCATAATATGGCTAATTGTTTCGAATCCGTCCATTTCTGGGGGGGGACCCATCATAATGTCCATAGTGATAATATCTGGTTTAAACTTGGGAATTTCCATTTTAGTCAAAGCAATCTCGCCAGTAGCTGCCTTTCCAACTACTTTGATTTTTCTATTACCCCTTGTTAGGATATTTGAAATGGTTTGCCTATATAATGCTGAATCGTCGACTATCAGTACTCTAATTTCATCCTTCATTTCTAAGAGGTCCTCGGTTTACGAAATAGCTACAAAATTGGATCAATATTGTCAATTCTGGCAACTCAAAATGATTTCTTGACCAACAACCAGATTCTCATAGAGTGAATATTGTTGAATGTTTAAATATGTGGGTTTATTGTTGACCTCATAGACTAATAGAAAGAGGCTATTTCATTGGATTTTTATCGCTCAGAGAAATCGAATCAAGAAAAAGAAAATTTAAGCCAAGAAATCCGAGAGTTAAAAGAGCTTGTTCAAAAAAATTCCTTCTTAATTGCAGAAATCAAAAAGGAAAAGGAACAAACAACTCTTAGTTCTCATGACGTAACTACTAGTCAAGATAATGAAAATCAGAAATTACTGACTAAATATGAGGAGCTAGTATCCAAATTAACAAGTCTAGAGGAGACAATAGCTCAGGATAAGCAAGAGACATTAAGTGAATATCAAAAATTCATTAAAAGCGGATCTCAACTCGATTATAAAGATACTTTTGTACAATTCAAAGATCCATTACCATTAGTAGAAGAACGGGTTAATAAGAAACTTATGCTTATGAGTAAAACCCAGGAAGAAGCTCAAAACCAAATCAATACTCTTACAGAAGCTCTTGACATGCTTGGAACTGGAATGGAAGAACTACATAATTTCATCAATCTAAAAACTGCTAAAATTACAGATACTCATCATATCAGGACAGACAATAAACAAATCTTACAAGACTTTGTGACCAGTTTAGAAATTTTTGAACACGAAATTAAAACTGAAATTAGTAAAATTGTTAATGATAAATTCAAAGCAATTAGTTCCCTTCTTGTAGTAGTTACAAGTAAAACTGCAGAAATTAAATTAATTCTCGATGAAATTGACCCGCAAACCATTTCACAAGAAAAATCTGTAACTGAAATAGAAAGTCCAGAG
Source organism: Candidatus Hodarchaeota archaeon (assembly GCA_016839785.1). Classification (GTDB taxonomy): domain Archaea; phylum Asgardarchaeota; class Heimdallarchaeia; order Hodarchaeales; family Hodarchaeaceae; genus Hodarchaeum. The sequence goes on from JAEOTQ010000177.1 coordinate 38,354, forward strand.
TCTAATGATAAAAATACAAACCAATGGTAATAGAAAATAGGTTCTTAAAGTATTAATTGAAGTTTTACCATTTTATTGTTCATATAGGCAAGTAGATAAAACTTTTCAAGTTCATAATGGGGGAGGAAAGATTTTACTGTGAAGGCGCTCTTCCGCGAAAAATGTTTTTAACACATTAAACTGCGAAAAAGTGGAAAAGATGGGATATACAGTTATTGAAAAAATCATTGCTGATCATTCCTCCGAGGAAGTGGCCCCAGAAAAAATTGTCTGGTTAAATATTGATGTAAGATCCGCACGTGATTTTGGTGGTGCAAATGTAGTCAAAAATCTTGAGAAAAACTATCCAGGGGAATCTCATGTTGCTGACCCAACGAAGACGTTCTTTACATTCGATTGTGTCGTTCCAGCTAACAATTTAGGATATGCTGAAAATCAACAAGTAGCCAGGGTATTTGCTCGAAAGAATCTACCCCGAAATAATTTGTACGATGTAAACGCAGGTATTGGTTCTCACATAATGATTGAAAAAGGTATTGCGGTTCCCAATAGCACCGTTGTTGGAACTGATTCGCATTTAAATATTCTTGGAGCAATAGGAGCATTCGGACAAGGGATGGGTGATCAGGATATTGCCTTTACATTTAAAACAGGGAAAACTTGGTTCGAGGTTCCTTATACAATGCGAGTTACCATTGATGGTACTCCAGCTAAGAATTCTTCAGCTAAAGATGTTACTTTAGGGGTGTTAGAGAAATTAGGTTCGAAAGGCGCATTAGGTAAATCAGTAGAATTTTACGGAGCTACTATCGATGCTCTCGATTTAGCAGGACGTATTACTCTTGCGAGTCAAGTCACTGAAATGGGCGGAATAATTGGATTAATTACTCCCAATAGCTCAATCATAGAATACTGTAAGGAAAGAAGTGGTCGTGATTTTCCGATTCACAAAGCTGATGACGATGTTGATTATGTAGAGGATATACATTATGATTTTGAAGGGATTGAGCCACGAATTGCTTTACCCCCGAATCCTGCCAATGTGAGACCAGTCGCGGAGGTTACAGGTATCAAAGTGGATTCTGTCGTCATTGCTTCCTGCACAAATGGCCGATACGAAGATTTTGCTATCGCAGCCAAGATTCTCAAGGGTAAAAAAGTTCATCAAGATGTGATGATGAAAGTTGTTCCTGCAACCCAAGAAGTTTACGGTCAATTATTACAAAATGGGCTTGTGGATCTATTCTATCAATCTGGTGCTATTATAAGTAATCCCGGATGCGCAAGTTGTGCAAGTGGGCAAATTGGGATGACTGGTGACGGGGAAGTGCAGGTTACTACAGGAAATCGAAATTTTACAGGAAAGCAAGGTAAAGGAGATACTTATCTCGCATCCCCAGCTACTGCAGCAGCTTGTGCCCTTGCAGGAGAAATCGTTGTCCCGGAACTATAATTCAATAGGAGAAGAACATTATGAAAAAATCTACAACTCTAACTGGAAAAGCAATTGTGATAAAGGATAGTCAAGGTACAGGTATTGATGACATAGATACAGATATGATTTTCCACAACAAACACTTACATATCACCGATATAAATGAAATGGGTCAATATGCTTTTGGAAATTTGGAGGGATGGAAAGAGTTTTCCTCATTGGTGACAGAGAATTCTATTTTAATTGTTGGTAAGAATTTTGGTGCAGGATCTTCACGACAACAAGCTGTTGACTGTTTCAAAGCTTTAGAAGTTATGTTAATTATAGGCGAATCCTTTGGAGCTATTTATAAGCGAAATGCCATCAATTCCGGAATGCCATTATTAACAGCTCCTGAAATTATGAAAACTGCAATTGAAACTGGAGATCTACTAAAAATCGATTTAACCACTGGGAAAATTTCATCTGAAACAAAAAAGTTACAATTCAGTAATATTACACCACTATCACAGGTACAGCTTGATATTTATTATGCTGGAAATCTATTTGAGTACGGAAAAAGTCTGGAGTAGTTCGGAATTTTGAACTTACCTAGTTGAAACGGCCTGTAAAAATTGTTTCATCAGTTCTTTGGGATTTTCAGATTTCTCTAATACAGAAGAGACTACGATTAGATCAGATCCTGCTTCTACTAATCCCTCAACCTGTTCTTGCGTCCTGATTCCTCCTCCAGTGATCAACTCAGCATGCTTTCCATGAGCTAAACTTGATGCACGTTTTACGAGCTCTAGCCTGTTAGCTATAGATGCAGAAAAATTTCCCGAACCTGCTTCGATATAACACATTTCCCAGTAAGGACGCCATTTCAGAGTTAATTCCTCATATGCTTCCTCATCGGTAAGTGCCTTTGCTCGAAGTTTTTTGCCAACAGAGGATTCAGGACTTAAAACGATATATCCGTACTTCCGGTCCTTTGGGAATTGACCAAAGATCAGGCGCCTAGTCCATTTAAACAACCAATGATATTTCTTACCAAGTTTAAGCACGACTTTTATCCTGAAACGGTAGCAATTCAATAATGTAGGCATCTGAATGTAATCAGCTAATGAAGAAATTTGGAATGGATGCCCTGGAAAAATTACAACTGGCGGAAGGGTGTGGTCGAGTTTCTTGAGACGCCGAAGGTATTTATGAACTCCCCTCATAATTTCGTGCGAATCTCCTACCCAAATTTCAAGTGGAAGCTGGGAAGGATCCTCATGCTCTTTGAGTATCTCGGTAAGAGCCATGTACATCCGTTCGGTCGCGTCACCCTTATTTGGGTCAATAAGCACTGCTAATTTCGCGATTTACTCCACCTTCTATCTCATCTAAACCAGCTTTTTTTATAACATAAGTTTATCTTTAAACACAAATTCACTTTTCAGTAATTATAACTTTTGTTGAATATCATGACTTCTTCTGAGATTAGACGTGACTTCCATGTTCACACGAACTTCTCTGATGGGTATTCCTCTCCAGAAGAATTAATCAAATTTGGAATTGAGAAAAATATCGAACAAATATGTTTTACTGATCATTATTCTTTTTTCAAACCAGCAATAACTGATGAGAATTTTAATTTATATTTAGATACGATTCAAAACTTAAAGAAGAAATATTCGAAGAAAATCCAGATTTTTATTGGGATTGAAGTAGATACTTCATCGATTGAAGATTTCGATCATCTCGGACACTATCCATGGGATCTAATTTTATTTGAGTACGTTTTCGGTTTACCAAACTGGTATGAAATTTTTTCTAAAGTAAAGAGATTTACATCTAAATTTCCCAGTAAAAATGTTGGATTTGCTCATACTCGCTTTTCCCGACTAACACATGCAAAATTTGAGGAAGTAATGAATGTGATACAGCAGTACGGCCTCATCATTGAATTGAACACTGGTTATCAGAATTATCTAGACCCATGGTTCAATTATATGGATGATCAAAATAAATTTTCTGTTGGATCGGATGCACACTCCTTAGAACAACTTGGTAATATAAATGGGGGTATCAGCTTTCTCAAAAGAAGGAATATTTCGATTGATCGAATCATTGAATTATAAACACATATCACAATTGCCCAGTAGATAGACCATATTCCACATTACGGACGTAGATGAATAGAATGTCCTTACTCTTTGATCTTAACACGATTCTTGAAGATTTTTCTGATATGATGAAACAAACAGTTCGTTATGTTTATGCTCTCTCACTTTTACCAAGGCCAAAGGTAGCTTTTCATGCTAGCGATGCAGATGGCATAGTTTCAGCTGTCATCTTAAAGAATCTTTCACCTTTCCGAAAATATGTATTTATTCCGTTAGGATATCAAGAATTACGGCATCCAGAGTTTGGTTCATTCTTATCTTGTGTTGAATGGAAAGCTATCGCAGATTTAGCTCCATTTCACACCAAAAGAATCACTCTTTACTGTGATCATCACCAAACATCAAAAGAATTGCCGAAAAACGCCGACCTCGTCCTTTTCCAAGCTGGTGCTCCAAGTGCTTCTTTTCTACTTGCCCAGCATTTTTACGCTCATTTATCCCCAAAAATTCAATTATTAGCTCAACTTACAGTAATTACGGACACGGCTTCTTATACCACGCCTCCTCCTACTGAACTTCCCAAAGATCTAGATCAGGCCCCAGAGGAAGAGCTAGCATGGCTTCTTGACGACTTATGTAGAACGGTTGATACCCCTGAAGAGATCTTAACTCTAGTTCAGGATCTTTCTTCTCGACAATTGCAAATCAGTGACCAACCTGAATATCAGGAGAGACTGTACAAGTTGTATAGTTTACGAAAGCAAAGCTTTGAAATAGCGAACAACATACCCAATGCAGATGTAATAATCGTTATTCAAGGAAAGAACAAAGTTTTGACGTCTTCGTTGGTATACAGGCTTTTTGAAAAGGGTGTAAAACTAACATGTGTTTTATATCCTGGCAAACGATTTACGGGGTTATCATTCCGTGTGAGTTCCGCTATCTCGGATTTACAACTACCTGACTATCGTGTTGACACATTAGCTTCAGACTTTTCAGGTGGAGGACACCCTCGGGCAGCAGGTGGACGGTCAGATTCTTTAAAAGAAGCTTTACAGAAGCTGAATGGCTGGATTGAGAAGAAGAATTTATCTGTCAACGTCTATGATCTACGAAAAGAGTAAAAACAAGTACTGGTTATTTATTTGTGTCTTTATACGGTCCTAGTTTACCTGAAACCATTTCGATTGGAAATCGTGATTCATTCTCAGAGAGTTTACTCCGAACAGCCGTAGCTATATCAATATTACAAGTATTGACCATACTTAGAAGATAAATAAGTACATCAGCTAATTCATCTTCCAGCGCCTTTTTCAAAGAAGGATCTTTATGTACGTTTTCCGATGCCTCTTCAGTTGTCACCCACTGGAATAATTCCATAATTTCAGCTGCTTCAATCGAAATTGACATTGCTAAATTTTTTGGGGTATGATACTTGTTCCAATCTCGTGTGTTAATGAAATCCGCAACTAGCTCAGATAATTCTGTGAGGGTTGTTTCTGTCATGATTTTTTACTCCTTTGTCACTTCAATTCTGTATTGAACCTCAAATTTTTGGATATTAACATATTCTTGACCGTCTTCAGTGAAAGATTGACCACTTGGTCTAACAAACCTAAGCCGAAGTGTGTTCGAACTTTTATCAAACCCGATTTCATCCCATTTGTTAAGAAAATCCCCATATGCAAGAGATTTTAACGCAGAGGGCGAGCTTCGATCGATTTCGTCAGAGATGAATTCCTCTTCCTTAAATGGTACAAGTTGAGATGGTTCCAATGGAATCTTCTTTTTTAGAGTTTCAGATACTCCCTCATAATAATTGAGAGTGGTTTTTATTTCCTCAGGATCGTAAAAAATTACAAAATAATTTGGTAAAGGATTGATCCAACTTATAAACAAATCCAACGGAATTCCTGAATACGGTAACCTAAATTTTATAGTTCCATCAAGATTGACAATAAAAGGACTCCATGCTGACGTTTGAGGGTCATAGCTAATTGTTAACACATCTGAACTCATAGTTGAGCATAGTACTGTTGTAGTATTGGGAAGAGGAGGAGATACAAATGATTTTGTACTAAGTGAGTAGAATTTTGTGATTATATCGAGTTCCTCTGTCACAAAGTATAAGCAGAGGATTTCACCCTTATATCCCCACGGAGCATAATAGGAACGAATAAAAGAAGAATAATAGATAGGAAGAAAGAAATACTGATCCTCGAACGAATGGACATCTGTAATCTCAACTTCTCCCTCAAATATCGAGATCTTCCACACATAATGAGCCATACGAATTTCCTCGACGGAATGAAAAACGAGGGAGAAATCAGAAGTTGGACTTTTAAATTCTAATTTTCCAGGCATAGTTTCAAAAGGAACGGGAATGGGTTCTCCTAAAGGTATTAGTTTCAACATGATTTTATTCCACAAGAAGTCATTACTAGCTAGAAAAAACTTTATCAATTATCCTGTTGAACTTTTTCTCATTGGATTCGAGGTCGGATGAGTCTCTCAGAAATTCCCTCTCTAAGAAGTAATGAAACTCTTCTACATAATAAAATTAAGTCGATTTATGATAAAAATGAAAATGTGAAAACAGAAGTAACACAAAAAGTGAATGGAAAAAATTTTCGTTTTGATTTGTTAGATGACGATAAGACAATTATATACGAAATCCAGAGAGCGAGTTTCGGAGGGCGGTTTTCTCGGAAAATTCAAACCTTATTGGAATCAACCAAATATCGCATTAGAATAATACATCCCATCGTGCATAAACAAAAAATAACACGATTGAATGGAAATGACCATATTTCGACTTCATATCGGAATTTTTATTCTACTGAATATAATTTTTTTGATCAATTAGTTTACTTTAAAGTTAAATATCAAGATCGATTAGAATTCGATATTTTGGTGATTTATGAACATCTAATTAAGCAATTTGCTGGATATTATCAAAGAAGTGGAAGACGAAGATTCCAAACATTAAATCGTGATTTAGTCCGTGTTGATTCTATGAGTAAAATTAGAACTAAGCAAGATTTTTACAATTTCCTTCCAGAAGAATTACCTTCTTGCTTCACAAACCAAGACCTACAAAATTCATTAAAGTTTAAGAAACAATCCCCGCGTAGTGGCCGATTGCCAGGGAAGATTACTTATTCAATGTGCCAATTAGGTCTTCTTGAACGGGTTGGAAAAAAAAGGAATGCGCATGTGTTTACACGACAACATTAGCTTAATTTTCAAGATAAACTTTGAAATCCTTAGTGATTAATAAGCCTTGTACCTTTGATTCAACAATATTATAATTTTTCAAGATTTTGATATAATAGGACAATAAGGATTTGTTATAACCTAACTCTGTACAAAGATCCTTTTGAGTTCTTATATTCGGATAATTTATTAGAACAAATAGAATTTCAGAAATACGTTTATTTTGCAGAAGGGAGTATAAAAGTTTTTCATTGGTAGAAAATTCTTTTTCTCGTGTAAAATAATGATTCGACTTTCCCAATGAAACCATATCAATCTCCATTTCTTGAGCTAATATCCGCACCCAATATTGAGTGGAACCCATGGCTAAGCCCGAAGTTCGTGCTAATCCTCGTAGTGAAATACCTGGATTTAGTGTTATAGTAGTTTTAACAAGAGATTTATTATTTCCCCAATCCTTTTTAAATTTAGAATACTGGAGTAATTTGTATAATTGATAAGACAATAGCCCTACTAAGACACCAGATAATTCAGTTAGAAAATCAAAAGAATTCAGAAATGATTCTAACATCATTGTGGATTGATCAGAACTAGCTATTGTCACAATTGCCTCTTGATTACTGTTACCCACATGGGAAAGACCGCCTATATCTATCAGTGATTGAGTTCCGTATGAAACGCCTAATTTTAAGGAGAAGGCAAGAAAGTTTCTATTAGACTCAGAAGCACTGACATCTACGGAAGGAGTGTCAACGATAGTAACGAATGAATAGCATACCATAAAAAATAGTGTAAACATTGACAGATATTGCCATCCATTTTTTCGAGGAATGCTAATCACCTTTAGAAGACAATGAGGCATTCATCCTTTTAATTATTTCTCCAAAGGCAATTATTGGTTCAAAAATCGTACTAGGAATATTTATTCCCGTAACATCGACAGGGAATAAGAAATACTTTAGAAATTGTACCACAAAGATTATAAAAATTTCAAATTCAATTCTCTCTTGAATCAGGTTGATAGAAGTGCAATATTCCTCCTCTGCTCCAATAATTGAACTGAAAGCTATTAGTAAACACTTTAAAGTAGGTAAAGAGCGAATAGAATTATTTAAAGACCTAGAATTCAACTGTAACGAAAATGAATTCATTATATTTACGGGACCAAGCGGTTGTGGGAAAACAACACTTCTACAAATAATTGCAGGGTTAACACGAGTCGAAAAGGGTATAGTACGTGTATATGATCATAATATAATGGAATTTAATGAAGAGTCGCTTGCCTTATTTCGCTCCTCCACAATCGGCCTAGTCTTCCAGATGGGACATTTAATAGAAACACTTACAGTGCTAGAAAATATCCTACTTCCCGTGGAATTGGCCCAAAGAGAGGAAAAGGATTATGAAAAACGTGCCTGGGAGTTATTAGAGGAATTTTACATGTCTCATCGTGCTCATTCACTTCCACGTATGATTAGTGGGGGGGAATATCAACGAGTAGCGTTTATTCGTGCGTTAATTCTAGATCCTCACATTTTACTGGTCGATGAACCAACAGCCAATCAAGATGAAAGAACTAAGGTAGCAATTTTTCAGAAACTTGCACAGCTTAAAGGTAAAAAAACCATTCTAGTTGTTACGCACTCTCGTGACATATTTCCACATGCTGATCGAATTTTTATCCCTGATAATTTGAAACTGTGTGAAAAAAATGGGATCGCTTAATATCGCTTGGAAGGATGTCATCAGGAAACCAGAGAGATCCTTTCTCTATATCTTCACTCACTCATTACTAGTCGCTACAGGCATTAATATCTTCCTTATATCTTCTGTCTTACAATTACAAGTTGATCAAGCCACACAAATGTTTAATGGGTCAATCATCAATATTATGGATATGTATCTCCTTTTTTTAACAGGTTTTTCTTTTTTGGCCTCAATTATTTCTGCAAGTGTTCTTGCATCATTACTTGCAGTATCCAGAATGAAGGATTTAGCAGTTTTTCAGTCTCTGGGTGGTACTTTCAAGCAGATCCAACGAATTCCCATTGCAGAAATTTTCATAATTACTACTATTGGGGGAATCGTAGGGATTATAGAGGGATCTGTTTTGGGAGCGCTGCTCCTTTCTTTTTTGGATTTTTCAATTTTACAAATACCTATTTGGGAATTTATACTTTTCTCCTTTTTATTTTTGTTTTTTTCTGCAGTGGGAACTTATTTTGCCGCAGGATTTGTTATTAACGTATTTATAAGAAGAAAATTTCGTGAAATCTTAGATAGTCAATATTTTTTAACACCTACACACCCTAAGAGAATTTGGGGAATATCGACTAAGAAAAGAACTGCTTTTCGACTGGGCCATCTTCTCCAAACAAGGGCTCGATTGGTATCACGTATTATGATACTAGGTATTCTTGTTCTTACATTGATCTCCTCATTCGGAATATTAGGGGGATCTATTATACAAAGCACCACGGACACCTACGTGAAACGAGGATATGGAGGAGAGGATGTAGTAATTATTACACCTTCTCCTTCATTTTCTGATATCATAAAGAGGTGTTATGATCCTCATGAAAAATTAACCTTTAATCCTTCTCCAAATTTTGCGAATGAATTTATCCCAGGAAGTTTCCTTAGTAATCTACCAAGTGACACAATTTTTGAATCAAGATTACTTGTTTTAGGTACTATTCGCTTGTTGGAAGCTCTTCGAGAAGTAAATGACGTTATATCAGCTGTTAATAGTACATTTAATAGTTATATTTGGGGAGTCGATTCATCATTCTCAAGTATTTTCAACTATTATTCAGTCGGTGGTTCATCTGATTATCCAACCGAGGATTTCATGTTTATGGCTGATGGATATCACCAGTTCGTTATCCATCAGGGAGTGATGCAGGTAATCCCTAAAACAGCGAATGGGGATGTACTTGAACTTCAAAGATTTAAGGTCAGTAAAGTCTTGATGGATCCATTTGCCAAGGGATATTGCACATATTTACATATTAACTCATTATCAGAGTTGAGCTGGAATATAACTAATACACAGAGAAATGTTGTATTCATCAAAAACCCAAATGAGGATATTCTTAATCTAATCAATATTTCAGGGTTTGATTATTTCTATTTGAATTCTTATGGGAAAATTTACCAATCTTTTAGTGCTCAATTCTGGTTAGTCTCAAATATCGTTCTTCTCCCAGTTGTTCTATCTATAGGCTTATCCTTGGTTGCCTTTTCAAGTTTATATATCTTAATTCTAGAAAAGGATCTTTACATCATGCGAGTCCTTGGATGTAAGGCCAAAGTAATGAAACGAGTTATAATTTGGATAAACATCTTTGTTAGTCTTCCAGGCATTTTTTCGGGTCTTTTACTTGGATTTAGCTCCTCTTATTCACTATTAATTCCTCAACCCGTTCTTCCATCCTTTTCTTCTTGGTTTTTGCTTATTTCATCCTTTCTGTTGATAACGATACTCGTAGAACAATACATCAGGCGATTCGTTAGATCTATGAGATGAGACTCCTTAGCTTAATCGAATGATTATACAATATAAGCTATAGTTCAAAAATCCCTAAATATGAGAAATAATGATCAATTTGAGTATATTAAGAAGTATAGACCAACAAAATCAGTTTTAAAAGAGAATATTTCGACTGGAGAAGAACTACTTCTCGAAAAACTTGTTCCAGAAATAAGATCTGTTTCAAAGGAAATTAGATCCTACCAATGGGTTTTACGTAAATGGTGGAGGAAAATGTTTGGAAATAATAAAGGCCTTATCTTTTTATTCGAGGAAAGCACGGGAACGGGCAAAACTCTCTCAGCCAGTATTTTAAATGAGGAATTAAAAATTGATCTTTATCGAATTGATTTAGCATCAATCACAAATAAATATATTGGAGAAACGGAAAAAAATTTAAACCAATTTCTTGCAAAAGCTGAATCTGAAGATGTGGTTCTATTTTTTGATGAGGCTGACTCATTATTTGGAAAAAGGACGGACATAACTGATGCACATGATAGAATTAGTAATCAAAAGACAAATTTTCTATTAGAACAGATAAAAAGGTATAAAGGAGTCGTTATTCTGGCAACAAATTCCAAACACCGATTAGATACCGCTTTTTCTCGTCGTATTCGTCGTGTCATAAATTTTTCAATATTGAAAGATGATGAAGAAGAATAGAATTAAAAACTGGGTTAGTAATACTTTCCACTTAAACTAAAGAGATTTCAGTGACGATCGAATGAATATCGTGGATTTAATCAGACAATGGACATCAAATTCAAAAGATCTCAATCTCAACAAGATTTACACAGAATATGGCATTGCTTCTCATCATTATCTCACAGAAATCATTCGGTATTGGAATCACCTTCACTTCATTGTCAAAAAAACACTTAGATCTTTACCGAAAGACAGTATGAGGGATAAAATAAACATAGAGACTTGTCTTTACCTGTCCTATCGGTATTTTTGGGAGGCAGCACAATTTTCGGATGTTCTCAAAGAACTCACCATCGATGAAACGCTTCCAGAGAGAAGTTATTTGCAGACTTTCTATGATAAGCTATCTTCATTCAAGTGGGAAATAGCTCTTCAGAATAAATCGACAACTGAAAAACTAAGTATCAAATATGCTATCCCTTCCTTTATAATTAACACTTTATTACCTATCATGGATTATACGAATATTACGAAGAATATCAAGGCTATGGATGAAGGAGCGAGAAATGGAATTTTCTATCTTCGAGTTCAAAATTCTAATGACTCCATCACTCCCTTCACATACGATTTTTCATCCATAATTGAGGAATTCGCTAGAATTGGTGTGAAAACAAAACCTGACAACGATTTCCCATCTATTCTACAGGTTAGTGTTAAGGATAAGGTAAAAATTCTTAAGAGTAAATATTATAAAGAAAAAAAGGTCGTTTTTCAGGATAAAGCATCGTGTGCGGCAGTCTTATTACTCGATCCTCAACCTGACGATAAGATTTGCGATTTATGTGCTGCACCTGGAATAAAGACGAGTTTAATCGCTCATCAAACAAATAATAAAGCATTTATTGTAGCTGGGGATTTTCACCACACTCGAGCTTCTGAAATGGTTTCAGTTCTCAAGTCGTATAGGGTATCGAACGTACATTCACTACAGTGGGATGGAATACAGCCTCCACTTCAAGATAATTCATTTGATAAGATTCTCCTTGACGCACCTTGTACTGGTAGTGGAACCTTTACTTCTAATCCAGTCCTAAAATGGAGACAAAACACCCGATTTTTAAGAAGACATATTTTTCTTCAAGAAAAACTCTTGAAAAGTGCTCTCACTCTTCTAAAAAAAGGAGGAACCCTTGTTTATTCAACATGTAGTCTGTATCCCGAAGAAGGCGAGTATCAAATAGCGAAGATTTCAAACGATCAGATTGAGTTTGTAAAGGTACCCTCTTGGTTACCTCCTACCTATACAGTTAATGGTTCGGGAATAAATGGAAGTGGCAGATTTAATCCCGCAGATCATCAAACCATTGGATTTTTCGTCTCCAAAATGATAAAAAAACAATAAGCTAAAAATTTAAAACCAATTTCAACGAATTAATTCGAAGATTACATCTTAGTCCTTGGATATATGTTCTTATCCTAAACCCCACCAAATTTGATATTGTATCAATTTTCAAAAAGGAATTCCCATCAGAATAAACAAGAAATTTCTGTTGACTAAAAAAAAAAGGAGAAATGGGGAGAGTCGCGTGAAAAAGCTTTACTCGGAGATAGGAGCATAAAGATCTAAGATAAATGTATCAGGATCTGTGTTATGGGGATTAACGTGATGCTCTAACCATTGATGAGTTTTTACTAATGTGTACTTAGACTCTGAAACTCTTTCAACGAGTTTACCCCATGTAGGACCGATACTTTCCACACCTTGGCAACTCATAACCGCGTATAAACCTCCATCAAAGGTTTTTACAGTCATTCCAGATTCTACATCAAAATCGTCAGGGATAGTCACCCAAAATTCATACCCATACAGAGGTTGCTCCTTTGTAGGATTAGGGTTATTAAACCCGTAGACCTGATGGATATCAGGTTGGTCAAACATTCCTTTAGGTTTAGCCCACTTTTCTAGCATACTCTCGGCTTCTCCTTCTGGGGAGTTACTCTCCTTTACGTGAAAGGAAACAACTCTTAGTTTAGAGAGTTGAACTATTTTTAATATTTCTTTTTCTTTACCCATTGTCGGCACTTCTTGACTGATATAGGGATTTGTTTTCCCTATCAGTTGTAAAAGTCGCTCCAGTCGTTGTTGTTCTCTAAGCTTCGATTCAAGATAACTGTGAGCTATCTTTTCAAGTAAATCGTCACCATCAACTGTTATTTGATAAACACCTTTTTCTTTTTTCTCGATCAGCGATTTATCACTTAATACACTTAAATGATGAGCTAGGGCGCTTTTCTGCAGTTCAGTTTTTTCTTGCAAATCCCTAAATGTGATGTGTGCTCCTCCTAGCATCGCTATCAACATTTCCAATCGTTTTGGATGAGCTAAAGTATTCATCAGATCCATAATTCCTTCAAGAGAATGTGTCATAAACTCACGAAGGTTTGTTTTAGAGTTAAACGGTGACTGTGAGGCGACCATGGGGGTTTACTTTCCTATATTTTTAATCTGTTGTTCCTTGAATATAAGTATTTTTGGATTTAGGCTGAAATAAAACTCCTTAAGGCTAATGTTTGGTGGAGGTTACGAACTTACGGAAGTACTGAATATGAATGGAAATAATAATATTTCAATCTTATGCACAAAATCACCGACGCACAAGGAGAGACCTACCTGAAATGTCCCGTGTAGAACATGCAGTAAGTTTATTCAAAGAAAAAGATAACTGCTCCCAAGCTGTACTAGCTACTTCCGCAAATCAATATGGAATACAAGAGAAAACAGCTCTTAAGATAGCAGAAGTTTTTAGTGGAGGAATTGTCCGTAAGGGGAATATTTGTGGGGCATTGAATGGCGCCTTAATGGTTATTGGTCTTCATTATGGAAAAGATAAAGATTCAGATTCAACGCCAAGAAAATCCGTTTATGATGTGGCAGATGAGCTGCTAGAAAAGTTCAAGAGCCAACATGGAACAGCAAATTGTAGAGAGTTAATCCTCTTTGATTTAACCACTCCTGAAAATAGAAAGCTTGCTCAAGAGATGAAAGTTTTTCGAAATTGTCCCAAATATGTTGGAAGTGCAGTCGAACTTCTGGAAGATCTTCTGTAAGAATCTTCTCTTTTACGGGACTATATTTTCCGAGAAAGTAGTAGCCCTTTTCCAACAGGTAAAATAAGAGTGTCTACCCGACTATCGGCAAAAACTCTCTCTATAAACGGTTGTAGTTCATCTTCATGACTTATTACATTATCTGCGATGAAGAATCCTCCCTTCACAAGCTTTGGAACGATCAAATCGTAGCAATCATCATAATACTCCTTTTCAGCATCTAAAAAGCAAAAAGAAATATCAAAAGCATCCTTTAAATGATCTCTTGCATCTCCGTGTATCAGTTTTACATATGAATCCACTCTAGCCTGATTAAAAGTAGTTTCAGCTAGCTTAATCTTTTCAGGAAGGATTTCAAAGGTTCTTACTATTTTTTCTAAATAGCGACATGCAAGGATCAGCCATAAAGTAGAATATCCTGCACTCGTTCCAATCTCGATAATCTCTCCTTCAGGAGCAGATGCTGCTAATAGTGAAAGTAACTTTCCTGATTCAGATGGAATTTGACGTAATCGCTGCAACCTCGGAGTACCGTCCTGTCGATCTTTCGCATCTGCTTTTTCTAATTGTTCCATTCGCTCTTTAATCAAAATAGGTATTTGATGTAACATCCTTTCATCACAACCAATAAATTCACAACATAGGAATATCAGTAGAGTAAATGCTTGTTTCCTATATGGACATTATCTAAATACTTTTGTGCGATCTCATAACACCTATTTGCTTGTTTTCGTGGAGTAACAGGTAAATCGGATAAGAAGGAATCAGGGTGGAATAGTAATAGAGAATAAGGAATAGATCTATCTAATGAGGAGAGAAAACGTGCTATTCCTTCAACCTCATCTACGTCCACATATCCAGGTACTAATAATGTAGTCGCACTCAGGAGCGGATAATCTGGTCTAGAGGCATAAAATTTATCGTAACACACTTTGAAATTGTGATATGATTGCTGATTAGACACACCACTCAGAACTTCAAACAAGGGCGGAGATGCGTATTTGAGATCAAATTTGGCATTTCCTCCTGATTTTGCAGAAAGCTTTACAGCATTAACTATTAATTTCTCATTTCCTGATCCATTCCATTCCCAACAAATACGTAATATTGATCTTGAAGCATCAAGACCACTTAACGCCTTTCTAGCAGCTCTAATAGCAAACGGTAATTGAGGTTCCGGAGAACCACCAAAAAAACATACACACGATATTCTTGAGTTTGAATTTACTCGTTTCACGAATTTTTCAACAGAATAATGTTCTGCAGTATCAATATTTCTATGTTGATCATTTTGACATCCGAAACAAGAGAAATTACACCCATATAAGAAACAGGCAAGATTATAGTACCCAAACTCTGGACCATCTGCATAAGTATAATGAGAGATATGACCATTAGTTCCAGCAGGGCAAAAATAGGTATTACAACAATTTGTAGGAAGAGGATCAAGGTACGTATGTAGAAATCCTCCCTTTCCAGCCCGATTTTGAATTGACCCATCATGATTCGATCTAATTCCGCAATAACCTAAGTTTCCCTCAGAAATCCTACATTGGTTTGAACATATGTGACATTCCACATCAGACGTATCAGGTACTGATTTGGGCAATTTCCAGACGTTTCGTGCAACCATATGAGAGTCCTTGGATAATTCAATAGAGTATTCAGGATACTTTCGAATACATTCTGGACAAATGCCAATAAACCCTGCAAAGATCTCTGATCGTTTGTTACATATTTGACATGTAGAATGCATAGTTTTCAATGTAAAATCCTTTCAGCAGTACTTCCTGTAGACTTCACTTACCTAAAAGAAGACAAATATAAAATTCATCTATATTTTTGAGATTAATATGCTTTATTAGCTTTTAGAATAGAAAAAGAAGATACGGGAGAATAAATTGTGGTTTACAAATTTTTAATTGAAGCAATCCATCGTCATTTAGAAGAAACTGAACTTATTCTGAATCAACTTACCGATGAAGTGGTTCTGAAAGAACCAGTCAGAACTGGTCGTCCATTGGGTGAAATTGTAATACATATTATCCGTTCTTTGGAATATTATTCCCAAGGACTTGCGAAAAATATTTGGGAACCTTTAAACTATACTTTAGATAAATATCCTGATGCAAAGAGCATATCATCCTTATACAAGGATGTTGTAACCAGAACTAAATCTCATCTTGAATCAATCTCACCCCAGACATTAGACGAGGTGTATTCAGAAGGGAATCGCACAGCTACCAGAGCTGAATTGCTTCTAGAGTTATTAGAACACAGTGTTCAGCACCGGGGCCAATTATTGGTATATTATAGATTATTGGGATTAATTCCAAAAGAAATTCCATATATAATCTAATACGGGTACTTTAGACCTTTTGAGATGTGATATAGCTAGTGTACAAGTATCAAATGACGGTCGCTCGCAAAGATGTACGAACCTGCTTAACTATATGGAAGAATATATTGTTAGAAGAATTTCCAGAAAAAATCGAGGTAATCTATTCGAAAGGTTCTGCATGTAAACCATGGACATCTGCTATTGACTATGTACCTATCATAAGTGATGTTGATATCCACGTTCGTTTTACAAATTCAAACCAAAAGGGCCCCCTTAACCATCTCTCACTGGATAAAGCATTAGATATTTCACAGCAATATGAAAACCTTTTCCTAAACAAAAGAAAGGAATCATTGCATCTACCACGAACTCAGATTGTGTCAGTAAATAAACTCATAGAAGACTCTTCCTTTATATTTCCCAGATCAGAAGACATATTACTGCTATATGGGTGGTATGACTCTCAAAACCTAGTCGTAGATGACACCATACGCGCTCTGGATAAAGAAAACGTTTTGACAGATTTTAAATATTTAGAAAATGTACCTGGATCAGTTTTTGATCGCACAGGTCTCGATTATTGGTCTCTTTTTCGTAGAATTAATTGGCGTATTTCTCCAGCCCCTGTTAGATTATTAACGCAAATGCTACCTATTTCACCCTATGAAATTTGGACTTGGAACAGAAGCAAAATTGTGAGAGAATTGATTAAGCAGGATTTAACATCCTTAGCGAAGTCCTATCAGGACTACTATCTTACAGGATGGAAGTTATTTCTAGCAGACTTTTCTGAAACGAAATATTATCGCGAACTCCTCAACCATGGATATTCAGTACTATCGAAAATTTCTCTTATTCTGAAAAATTTGTGAATTGTTAATCAAGTACAAGAAATGACATTAAGGTTGATCTATATAAGTAGTACTTACGATATCCATTCTATTTAAGTTATTAAGACTCGATTCTGATAAGAGTACTTGATTAGAAAAATCGATATGTAAAACTAAAGTATTCGCAAAAAAGTCAATACTCGAATATTTTCTCTGGTAACTTTTTTTATATCCGACAATAAGTGTATTGATAACTAGTCTCTCGATTGTGAAAAATTATGAGTATCTTTGAGGTAAAAGACGATTTGTATAAGATCTGTCTTGTCGGAGATGGAGGAGTCGGTAAAACGGCTATTGTTGAAAGGTTTTTAGGAAAAGGTTTCGCTTCTACTTATAATTTGACCATTGGAACCAATATATGTACTCATACCGTGGATGTGGATGGTACAAAAGTCAAATTTCAAATTTGGGATTTAGCAGGACAACAACGGTTCGAATTCGTCCGTTCCATGTTTTATCGGGGATCTCATGCTATTGTTATGGTTTTTGATGTGACCAATCCAAATTCCCTTTCGAATTTACATGAATGGAAAAATGAAATTCTACAAAATCTGGACCATAGACACCATGCCATCCCCATTGTGCTATTAGGTAATAAAAGTGATCTGCAACAAAAATTACTTATCGATCAGGACGCAATATCGAACTTCAAAGATGAATTACAGATGGAGTTCCACGCAGATTCAACCGCCTTTATGTACACAAGTGCTCGCTCAGGAATGAATATCGAGGAGTCATTTGAAGTACTAGGTCTATTGCTTTTAAAGAAGAAGAATCCACAATCCTATATTGATAAAACTTCAGGGAAATTTAAAATTCCAACGAATCTTCATTCCATTGGACCCTCGAATGCATAAGCTATTCCTTATTTCTTTTTTTTTCAACTAATCCTAGTCATTTGATATTTTAGAAGAGATAACCAGCCCTTAAAAAATTCTTTTTCAGACTTGAAGCTACTTCTAATTTTGACACTTCTCTCTTCTACTCTAAAAAGGGGGAGTTACATTCAGTAATCAATGTAGGTGACTCCTTCTGTCTGTTAATGAAAAACTTCAGTTAGTAAATCTAGCCAAAGATCTTTCACTGTTCCTTCCTTATATACTAAATTTTGAAAAAAGCCTTCATCAAGAAACTTCTAAGTTCATACTTTCATCATTCATATCAGATGGTCCAGTGCAACCTGGAATTGATTAAAATTTGGACTGATACATAACTTTAATCATGGGATTCAGGTTTTACTGAATATAATTACTCAATCAATTTGTATTTAATGATTTAAAAGGATATAAATGGTTGGATCATTAGATCACGAAACAATACAAATTCTTCTGAATCTCGAACCGAATAAAACAAATAATCGTCCGAATGAAGAAGATATGTGAAGTTGAACAAAATGACACAAGCCCAAGTATTACTAGCCTATGCATCAAATTTCGGCTCTACCAGTGAGATTGCCTTTGAAATTGCTGACGTACTCCAACAAGAGAATTTAATTGTAGATCTCATTGATTTGAAGTCAGACATTGAGATATCATCATTAACAAGCTACTCTGGAGTGATTATAGGATCAGGAATTAGAATGGCACACTGGGTTGAGGAGGTGCTACATTTTGTTCAATCCAATAGCAAAATTCTGAAAACAAAACCATTAGGGGTATTCATAAGTTCAGGAGAAGCATCAAATCCTGATACCTATGAGAAAGCAAAAGAAAAATATCTTCTCACAATACTAGAAGAATTTCAACTAATGGGACCAAAAGTTATGTATGAAGCCTTTGGAGGTGTTTTTGACTTTTCTTCCTCCAGTAGCTATTCCTTTTTAGAGAAGAAAATACTCCAAAAAATCGCTGACTCCTCATCCAGTGGGTTCGTAGTGAATGATGGTAAACTAAACGATTTTAGAAATTGGCAACTAATACGAGAATGGGCCACTGCCTTTGCTGATTCGATTAATTCTTCTCAACTAAATGAGAAATCTCAAACACAATCTGCCTCCCGTGTTTAGTTAAAAATCATTGGGTGGGTAATAAACAAGCACCCTCCCCACATATATGATTTTTTCCAATCTTTAAAAGAGATTACATCTTTTTCAACGAATGGTTCTCAATTAGCGAGCTTTTCTCCGAAATAACAACTTCTTCCATCACATCACTATTCTGAAGTTTATCAATTATTTCTGTGCCGTGAGTTACCTCACCAAAAAGAGTATGAACACCATCTAGATGAGGTTGTGGAGCTCTAACTAGAAAAAATTGCGATCCACCAGTATTAGGTCCCGCATGAGCCATTGATAAAGATCCACGCATATGTTTATGCTTTCCTTTGTTTTTTTCAGTTTCACAAGGAATATTATACCCAGGACCTCCTGTACCCGTCCCTTGTGGACATCCTCCTTGGGATACAAATCCAGGGATATTTCGGTGGAAAGATAATCCGTTATAGAAACCATTTTCGGCAAGTGAGACGAAGTTCTTGACTGTATTGGTCACTTCATCATAAAATTCGATTTTAATTGATCCATACCTTGTTTTGATCGTAGCTTTCGTCATTTCAATCACATTCACTGTAAAAATATTCTGTTTCGCTTTAACTAAAGAATTTTATGTCTGAATTAAGTATTTGTGCTTGCCTAATCTATAATATTAATGAAGTGCATACAATGAGAAAGGGATCAACAACTGTCTCAATTTACGAGATAATGAAGGGATATATTAGCTTGAACTGGAATGTCCGATTAGCTTACATACAAACAATTGCTCAAAGTGTAAGTTTTGGGATTATTCAGACTGCTTTTTCCATATTCATCACTCAAGGTCTTGGACATAGTGAATTTACACTTGGGAACCTTTTTACCGTATCGGGAGTCGCCTCAACCCTTTTCGTCTTCCCTTCAGGTTGGTTTGCAGATAAGTATCGGAGAGACATTCTAATTCGCATATCAGTTTTGTTTGGCTTGTTAGGACAAGCAATACTCATTTATTCCACGTTGATCATTGCTCCTGCGACTAATACGATTGATTATTTATTCATCAGTCAAATTTGTGGAGGTCTCGGGTTTGGTCTCTCGGGTCCTGCATCACAGGCATTATTAGCTGATAGTATCGAACCTGGACATCGGAGTAAAACTTTCGCAAACATGCACTTTATAAATTTACTTGCAGCCGCATTAGGCCCTTTTTTGGCGGCAGGGTTGACGATTCTAATAGGCGATTCATGGGAACTTAATATTTTACAAGTATTAATTGTAAGTGGGGCGATATTTTCGGTATTCGCATATGGGGTGATCTTCTTTGTTTCTGACAAATATTCCCTTGAAAACGGCCATTTACCTAATTCCGCGGAAAAATCAAAAACGAAAGAGCAGATAGATCATGAGATACCAATTTCTTCTAATAATAAATCATATGATATGTTTGTTCCGGTGATACTAGTAGTCTCAGGCGTGATCATAGGATTTGGTGCAGGAGCAACTGTAGCTTTCTTTCCAGTTCTCTTTGCTGATCCAGAAATTGGATATAATTTATCACCACTTCTTACGTATAGTATTGTTGGAGTAGGTAGTGTTTTTACTGGATTAGCTGGATTAGGAGCCCAACGACTGTCACGTAGGATTGGTAGAGTATTATCAATGTTCATTGTGCAACTGCTAGCCATCATCTGTCTCCTAGGTATTGTAACTAATCTCTATTTATTTCAAAATAGTCTTATTGATGTTTCACTGTCTGTTATGATATTAGCAGTCTTCTATATTAGTCGTAATGCCCTAATGAATGCTTCAGGTCCTGTAAGTAGAAGCTTAATCATGGACATTGTTCCTACAAGTTCACGTGCAAAGTGGAACAGTATGGAAACACTAGCCTGGGGTATGTTTTGGTCTGTATCAGCGAGTATCGGTGGGTGGGTTGTTGTAGAATTCGGATTCACTTATGTTTTTCTATTTACTGCCACTCTGTATACAATAGCAACGTTCTTGCTACTAGCTATCAAAAATAGGGCTCCCTCTGAAGCTAAAGATCTTTGAAGATGAAAAAAGTAGTGAACCTCTTCATCGAACGAATTATTCATCCTAACGATCAGATTCGGATTCTGATACTCAGACATATGCCTTTAGAACACAAGAGGTTCAAGATATTCTATGAGTAATGAATTATAACCTTTTTTACTATATTGTTGAATCGAGTCAACTAGATAATTTGATAAGGAACAGAGTGATTTATTGTAGATGGTCGTGTCTCAATTTGAGGATGAGGAGAATTATTATCTACTGGTTGGTATTCTCCCTAATTCTGGTTGTTGGATACCTTTTTTTACAAGTACTACATAGTATTAATTTTTGGGAGAATCTTGGCATTATTCCCGCTCCCGATCATATTGAGCCATTTTCTACAATCGGCATGACTTTTTTTACCATGGCCCTCGTTGTAGGGTGGAGTATCATCTTTAGTGGGGTGATCTGGAAGTTGATAGGTCATATATATTCACCCTCTCAACCAATATTTCGACTAATTTTCGAATTATCTCAGTCTTGGATATCGCTTTCTTTTTTTGAGATTTGTATATTCATCAATTTCACTGTTCTTTCAACTCTTGTCACGAATAGTAAAAACACCTTTCGTCCTACAGGTCAAATTTTGCTAGAAGTAGCTTGGATCAACTTTGTCCTGGTTTGTCTGTTTTATACTTTCATAGGAATTCAAGCAGCACGAAAAAACCTTGAAGTAACCCGTTTCGTCAGTAAACTAGCTTATGATTTCCTTCAAATATTATTTATGACCTTTGAAGGAGGACTCATCTTCCTTCCTTTTGGGTTGTTCGAGTTTCTGATTAACATGAGTAATTACCCAGTACTTTTGCTTTCCTTACTTATCTATAGCTACAATGCATTCTTGGCTGCATTTATTATTGAATTCTTAATCTGGACTGATGAGAGGGTGAAAAAGGAAGAGGCAGCAAAAAATGCTAAGACTAGCTTTCGAATCTTCATCTTAGACACTTCAATGATTGTTTTTCCCCTGTTATTGATAGCCACTTTCATGGTTTATCCATTTTATATTCCTCTTCAATCCGTACCGGTATGGATTTTTCTAGTTGAGTTTTTGGTCATATTCTCAATTTTTGCATCAATTCTTTATAGTTTTGGTAAGATAATAGCTCCCAGGTTATCCAAAGACAGTTTATCAAAGATTCAAATTCTGAAATATAGATTTGAAGTATTGCTCGCAACTAGAGGAACTATGTTTAATTACCCTACTCCCATCGATATTTTTTTAGGAGGAGAATTAACAGAAAAGATCGAACATCGCTGGGAAAAAGTTTCACTAAAGATGGCGTGTGGGCAATGTTATCATGTATTTGAAGCTGAGGCTCTCAGAAAGGGAACAAATATTAAACCTATTCCATGTGCATTTTGTGGTTCATTGGCCACAACCCCAGTATGGGAATAAATTGCTCTAATAAGTCTCCCGATGCACAAGTTTTTCCAAATTTTTTCGGTTCGATTCTCGAGTATGATCAGGATAACCCACCGCAACTATTGCTAACACACGTAATTTCTCGGGGATATTCAGCATGGATTTAATTTCTTTCTCAATTTGCGGTTTATTAATAACTCCTGCCCAACAGGTACCCAAACCCAAGGCGTGAGCCATAATCATAAATTGCATAGTGGCAAGAGCGGTATCTGATTGATGGTAATCCTGATGGATAGTCGGGTCAGTGAGTGGAATAAAGATAACAGGACTTTCTGCAACAAATTTAGCATAAGGATGGATAGCTGCCATTTTATTTCGAATTTCAGAGTCAGTTACAATCATGAACTCCCAAGGTTGCTTATTTGATGCGGAGGGAGCCCATTGAGCAGCTTCAAGACATTTCTGAATTTTTTCTTCTTCTACAGGCGTTGATTTATATTTTCTAATACTTCGACGGGTTTTTAGTAATTCTAAGACGTCCATTATAATTCCTTCTAGTTTTTCTATGTTACTTTCCAGCTCTGCAATTCACGTAAAGAAACATTTGCCCCGCAGAGAATGATACCTATCTTTTCGAAGGGGGATAAATCAAACTTTTTCTCAAGAAGGGCAGCAACGATACACGAAGTTGCGGGTTCCACCAATATTTTTTCTTCCATTAGTAAGAACTTTAGGGCTTTTAGTGCCTCCTCATCAGTCACTGTTTGCATATCATTAACACTTACTTTTATGCGAGCCAACGTATCTTCTGTTGTTTGTTGAGCTCCTAAAGTTTTGGCAATACTAGTGATTGCAGGTAGATGCTCTATTTTTCCTGATTTGAAACTTTGGGTTACCGCGTGAGCACCAATTGTTTCTACTCCATAAACATGGATTTCAGGTTTCATTTGTTTAGCAACCATCCCCACTCCACTAATTAGCCCACCTCCACCGACTGATAAGAATATAGCGTCGAGATCTGATTGTTCATTCAACATTTCAACTGCTATCGTTCCTTGTCCTCTAACTACAGCCACATCGTCAAACGCATGGACATAGGGTAACTGCATTTTTTCCGCATATTCTTGCGCTTTTACATCCGCTTCATCCCATGATGACCCATGGAGAACGGGAGTTCCTCCCCAAAATTTAATTGATTCAATTACTTCTTTTCCTGAATTAGCTGGAAGATAGACGATAGCAGGGATTTTAAGCTCATTACAAATGTAAGACACAGCTAAACCATGATTTCCTCCACTAGCTGTTACCACACCTTCCTCGCAATTCTCTAGTGAGAGTATTTTTGAACATGCCCCTCTTACCTTGAAGGATCGCGTGGGTTGGAGATATTCTAATTTGTAATAGACTTTTTTATTAAGTAATACCTCTAATGCATATCCACGAATGATAGGACTTCGTAAAATATATGGCCGAATCGTAGAAAGAGTTTTTTGGACTTCTTGAAGGGTTAAGCCCGCATAGAGATTCTTCGCCATGGTTATCCCTTTTTTGAGTAATATTTCTTTGCGAGGATGGCAGCTCCATAAGCTCCATTCATCTGAGGCTCTGCTGGAATTTTAAGCTCTACTTCTAATTCTCTTTCCAGCATTGTTCTTACTGCAGGATTTAACGCTACTCCACCTGTTAGAGATATTTCTGGGTGAATACCTACACGAGCGGCAAGCGCTATGATTTTACTCACGATGGAAGTATGAATTCCTGCAATAATATCATCACGATCCGCCCCTTGATTTATTCTAGAGATTACTTCAGATTCAGCAAATACCGTGCATGTACTTGAGATTTTACTTGGTGATGTTGATTTAAGCCCCATAGGCCCAAAGTCTTCTATCGAGACTTCCAAGGCACTAGCCATTACTTCCAAAAATCTTCCTGATCCAGCAGAACATTTATCATTCATCTCAAAATCTTGAACCTGACCCTTTTCATTGACACGAATTACTTTTGAATCCTGTCCTCCAATATCAATTATTGTTTGAATTGAAGGGTCAGAGTGATGAGCTCCTACAGCGTGACAGGTTATTTCAGTTATAGTTTTGTCAGCATTCTCCACTAATTTCCGTCCATACCCCGTTGATATGATATAATCAATTTTTTGTTTACCAAAAAAGTCTTGAGCATTATTTAGCAGGTTTCTTGCAATATTACCTGGTGCATAGCCCACTTTTTTTAATTGAGAAAAATTATTTTTATTAGAAGGATCTTTGGTATTTAGGACCACAATTTTTGCAGTAAGTGAACCAATATCTATACCTGCGACGAGTGCCATTCGTTTTATCAGTCCTAGACAATTCTTGCATAAATTTTCCTTTGATCAGGTCGTTGCAATTTAGCATTATAAACTAAGTCGTGTGCTAATAATATTTGATGAGGAGGATTTTGGTTAACGAATTAATGGAAAGAAAATATTGGAAAAAATTTTAAAAATGAATTTACTCAACAATAAATGCATAAATCATTAGCCCGTATATGCTTGGAGCAATACCACTTTTGACAGTTGTTACACTGCCGAAATGTTGAGTAATAGTCAACTTGGTTATTTGATTGATCAAGTGCTTTCCGTAATGAGGTGATCATTTTGTCTCGCTCAACATTTGACACAATCAATTCATCTAATTCATTAAGAAAGGTAAATGAATCAAGAGAGGTAATTTGTTGCTCTGAATCAGTTATTTGTTTCAATTTTGTAAATAGTAGATCGATATTTGACATTTTTTCCTGATCTAATTGTTCCCATCCTTCTGGAAACGACTCTATAAGTGTTAAAACTTGTGAAAAGTAAATTAATTTACGCCATCCAATTGCATCATCGTATTTATACAGAAAATGTTTGCATAAAGCATGATTGCACTTAAAAACTAGGGAAATTTTGTCTATAGCTTTGTTATACTTTATACTACTCGGAATAGGAAGTAATTTTAATAAAATCCGATAAGAGTTTAATAGATCTGAATGTAGCTTTTTGGCTGATGTGGTAATGGAGGAACGTTGGTCAGTGAATTTCTCTATCTGTTTATCAAGTCGTTCCTTCAGTTCTTGAACAAAAACTGTATTGTCCTGATCTTCGGTTACTTGTTCTTGGAGCATTGAAATAGTCATCACTGACCTCTCTAATTGACTAGCTAAAATTCGTAAATCGGCTGAGTGAAGGAACAGTGAATCTGTATCAGATAAAGATTGTAGGACTTGGAACTCTGATAAAGCTTCAGAAATGACTTCTGTTTCAACAACTGACTGAATAACCGGTAGTTGAGCCAGAATTGGATCCAATGGTAAAAATAAATCGTTTACTTGCTGTCGGATATCTTGTATAGTAGCAAAATCTTCCTCGGTTCGAATTTTCTGAGGTTGAATGACCAATATTTCTTTTCTAGAGTGTTTTTCTCTTCCAATCCTCCCCAAGATGGCGCTGTTACTGATTAAGTATTCAAGCGCCATATGTAAAACTTCTGCTGGTAACTTCATACGCTTTCGCAAATAACCAATTGAAATTTCGTTTGCACCAAAATTACGTGCTACACTCATTATCTCGTTAACTAAGGAATCAAGTGTTTCGGTGTCAAAAATATTTAGGCTTTGCATCTCTTCTTCGGTTATTTCCCCTGAAAATTCTTCACGTAATTCTGATAGGATTTTTTCTCGTTCAGGATTTTTAGTTTCGGGAACATAAACATTAAACAAAATAGGATCTGAGATATTCGCGTACATCATCTGTAATTTTTCATCGACGTTCAAATCTACTCCTGATATCCTCTGAGTAGTAGCAAATGCCAAATCTCTACTTGGATTAAACGCGACATTTAGCTGTAAATTCTCATTTCCATAAACCATACACGTGGATACTCCTCCAGCTGCCACTTCCATATCGATACGTTCTACAAGGGTTAATAAGGAAGTTATTGAAATTGCGAATAAATATTCATCAATTTGTTGAGTTTCAGATATCACCCAGATTGGGTAACCTTCCGAAGCAACTAAGCCAACCGTTTCAAATTTCGTCTTATAACCAAGTTCTATAACATGTTTCATCAATATTTTCATGAAGTCATTTGAATCAAGGTTTACATCGTGTATCAAAGTCAAATAGATCTTGGGATAGGGAGTAAGTAATTTGATCGATAATGCTCTGGAACGTCCAGATATTGTGAGGGTTCTCCAATTTGATAGCTGTAACTCATTAGTAAGGATTTGTGTAAGGATAGACCATGCTCGATCAAAAATTGTAAGATATTTCTTATCGACTCTGACTTTATTCACAAATATCTTTGATTTCTCATCTTCAATGGAAAAAAGAAACGCCGAATCAAGAGGTGAATCTGAAACCTCAACCATGGTATGCTCCAGGGCATTTTCCAGCAGATCAAACCATTCTAAAGGACTGCTCAAAAATTCCACCATATTACATAAGTATTTTCAAATTATTAGTGAGTTTTTCAGCCAATAGATTAGCACTACCGTTAGGGTCAGTAATTACAAGAGTAATTACCTTTTCTGCGATTGAAATCGCAATATCCCGTGATTCACCCTGAACATGAATTAATCGGACTGTTTCTTGGCTTAGGGTGGATAATGTGCGGTCTCCTAACGATGTACTTGCACCGACAAGTGCGGCATACCGATTGGTTATACTCGCATCGGTAATCTCCTCTATCCCAGATCCTTCCCGAGAAAGAAGTATGATTGGTAGTCCTTCGGGGGAGGTGAGGGAAATCATCAGAACTTGCGAATTCTGTTCGAAAACTTCATTCAGAACTGGACGGAACCCTTCAGATGAATTGTACAATACAAGACCTCGAACTTCTCTTCGAGAACCTAAATACACATGTTATTAAAATATTCTGACCCATGAATATTTGATAACACCGAAATGAAATTACAAAGTTCATCTGATTAGCTTCAAAAAAAAAGGAAATTCAAATGGTGTAATTATTTGTCTTCACTTATTACTAGCTTCTGGCAGGATCGAGGTTTAAAATTTAAACTATTAGCGGTGATGTTCGTTGTCACTGCCATTCCCTTAACTTTACTTATGACTGTTTATAGTTTTTCAATCAATAATGTTATTGATACTATAAAAACTGAATTTAGCGGAAATGCAGCCATAGGTGAATTCGTAGAAGCCGAATTTGTTGACATGATGTGGACTTCGGGTCTCGTCTATATAACTGGTTTATTTGGAGGTTTAGCAATAGTTTTTCTATATAGTCGATCTTTAACAAAGCCTATCTTAGATCTAGCTGAGTCAGCGGATGAAATAGCTAACAGAGATCTCTCATTGGATAAATATTCAAGCTTAGAGAACCCACGTGGAGATGAAATTGGAAAAGTACAACATTCATTCCTTTTGGCAATCAAGAACCTTCGTAATATAATTTCTACAAATCAAGGATCAGCAACAAATCTCGCTGCATCTACGCAAGAAATTGCTGCTACTGCGGAAGAGGTGAGTGCTTTAACCGAGGAAATTGCGGCAACGATTCAAGCGATTTCTGTTGGTGCTTCAAAACAAAGTGAACTAGTCTCTAACGGTTTAAAAAACCTCGATGATATGGCTAAAGTTGTAGATTCCGCATTAATGAATATAAATAAAACGCTAGAGGTCATCGAGGAAATTGCTAACCAAACAAACTTACTGGCCATTAATGCGGCAATTGAAGCAGCACGAGCTGGGGAATTTGGGAAAGGATTTGATGTTGTAGCGGACAATGTAAGACGATTATCCGAAGAAACACGAGTAAATGCAGTCGAAATTTCCCAAATAACGCTTGAAATCACTTCTCAAATCAGAATCTCAACTGCAAGTCTTCGTGACCATCTTCAGGAACTTGCTGTCCAAGCTGAAGAGTATAGCGCATCAAGTGAGGAAGTGGCCGCGAGTACTGAAGAACAGTCCAGTGCAGTAAGTCAGTTGACATCTTCCTTACAAGAACTCACAAATTTGAGCACACAAATGACAGAATCCATCGATCAATTCAATCTTTGATTTTTCTCAAGAAATCTACTCAGTGTGTGTGAAATGCCATAAAGTATAGGTATTCCCTGATCCTGAATGAATCGCGGATTCCTTACTAATTTGCTGAGTATCAACCAACGATTCAAGAACATTGACAAGGACATCACTATCAATTTCCAATCCTTTTGCATTTAAAGACTGGAGAATTCTTGTTTTAGAAAGTTTTTGATTGTTGAATTGAGATATTAACATCTTTTCAATTTCCTCTAATGAAATAGATTTACTTTCATTCTGTGAAGATTTTATATTATTTTTATAGACTTGGTTCAGATTTCGCCCTTCTATTAAATAGGAGGAAAGGTAATTTGCTAATATCGCAGCCGTTCCATCACAGGGAATCCTTAACGCCTTACCATACGATATTTGGTCTTCTTCATTTTTCCGAGCTTCTTGAATTTCGATTGTAGCCCGTGTCATTCCCCATTGAGAATGGTTCGCAGGGGCCCATAACTTAATATTTATACTTCGTTGTTTAGATATCTGTATTCTTTCAAATTTAACTGGACCAGAAGAGGATTGATTAACCAAGAGACTTCACCAATTTTACTAATAGTTTGTCTGCATAAAAGAGTTATTAAGGGTGATTTTGAAAATAAAGAACTTCTATTCATCATATAAAACCGAATTTCAAGAAGTCTTTTCAAAATAAGACAAATTTTCAATTGAGAAAAGAAATAAGACGAATACCGACACAGCAATCTTATAAAACTCATGAATATTAGAGTTGGTGTGCAAGCATCATCAGTTTTTAATAATCATAATTCACTCCAATTCAAAGACATGACGTGAGGGTATTTAGGACATGAGAGACTTTTCTGAGGATAATCACTCGAATGCAGATTATTTGAAGAAGAGGTTACACCAAGGTCGACTGTTGATTCAATCGATAAAAACTCGCAAGTTACGGTCTGAACTAAAGTCAATCAAATCTCATACACGAACTAATATTCGCTCACAAACTCAAAAACTTACTAAATTTTCATGGCAAAGGAGTACCAGACAAAGAGGAGCAGGAATCATGCTCTCCTGGGGATTAGCCAGACGAAATGTCACTAGATCGAAATATCGTTCTTTTTTGTTGATTTTTGGTATTATGCTAACGGTTGCTCTTGAAACAGGTATTGTAATATCTGTTGATACGCTCTATGATGATTTTGTTTTTGACCATCGAAATCAAAACTACACCGATATTACAGTCCATCCTATTAATTGGCAGAATCTCGCGAATATGACGCAAATGGCACAGAAAGTTGCAAAAACCCCAGGGGTGGTAAGAGCCAGTCCAGTATACTATACAAACATAGATAATCTATTTGGTCAAGCAGTCAAGAAGAGTAACATACTGATTTATGGAATTGACTCAAAAACACACCCTGATTTTCGACGAATCAATATTACATTAGGTGAACGGAGTTTAAAGAATAATCGGATGATTATTTCCGATACATTGTATGATCAAGGTGGGTTAACTATAGGTGAGAGTGTTAATCTTAATGATTTAGGCCCCGAATACAAATCCCAAGAGATTACTCTCGGCGGAGTAATGGATGATGAACCATTTTTCGGGAATAAAATCGGTTATGCATTCATTCTTCTTGATATAGAGCTTCTATATAATATTGTTTATGAAAATCAACTTATTTCTTTGTTATCAAGTGAAATTGATGTAGAAATCAATAGTATAGTAGATATCAAGAAAATTAGTGAAAATATCAAAGATGCTGTAGGGTTAAATTACTATGTTTTTTCAGAAAAAGATATTTCAGAGATTGAAGCATCAGGAATACGTGCCTATCAAACTGCAATGAATTTAGTTATCATGGCGTCATTCGTTGTGGAATTTTTGTTTATTACGAATGTTCTCGCAATTTCAATTCGTGATAGATCAAAAGAATTCGGTATCATAAGAGCTATTGGGGGGAAAGCATACCAATTGATTGAATCTGTTGCATATGAAATCCTCATTTATTCCGCTATTGGCTGTACTATAGGAGTAGGAGTTGGAATTGCCCTTTCTTCTGTGTTAACAGGTGTAATGGATGATTATTATGTGGGTCTTGAGTTTCAACAGCTTTCTATTCATACTACCTCACTTATTGTGACATATCTCTCAGGAGCCCTTGTTGCATTAATTTCGGGTCTTTATCCCATCTTTTTAGCTATTTCCATGCCTGTAGTTCAAAATATTCATTCAAGGATGAGATCTGGATCATCTTTTGATACTTTAACTAATTCTTGGAAATATACCGTAGGGACTGGATTTCTTCTAGCCCTTGTTGGTTTTATTCTGCAATATTATGTAGGCCCTTCGCGCTTTCTTGATTTTGAAATATTATCTCTCCATTTTGTTGCAGTTCTTATGATTTTTATTGGAACTGTATTTCTAGAAATAGGAATCCTTGTGTTTCTACCAAAAATTGCCATGAAATTATTAATTGGATTCAGTTTCATTACTCGTACGATTTCCACGAGAAATATTGCACGTGAATTTCAAAAATCGCTTTTTACAATAATGACGTCTGCTATGGCATTAACTTTCATAATTGTTGTCGGATTGATTAGTGCTGCTGTTATATCTGGTGTACCTGCATATTATGAAAATCAATGGGGAGCAATTGATCTTGTAGCGGAGACAAGAGATGCTGAACTCCTTCCTACAAGTACCACAAACCGAATAGATGGTATGAGTGGAGTTGTTCGGAGTTCATTCATACAAGAAGTGAGAACTGAGGTTGATAACACATCTAGTTATGTTTATGGTGTCGATCCCTTCAAGTATGTTTATTTTAGCGAACCACCTGTTGATAGTTTATCATCCTTCCAACCGTATGAACTACTTAGTCAATCAAATGTTAACAGGACGAATGGTGTAATTTCTCATATCCTATATCAAAAACTTCGAGTTCCGCTAGGATCTAATATTTCTTTAAAGATCGCAACTAATTCAACCGTAAATAATTCAATTGTAAAGAATTCAACCGTAGGTAATTCAACCGTAAAAATTAGAACAGTAAATGTAACTCTGACCGCAGTAGTTAAAGCCAATATATTCTTGGGGAATGGGGAGTATTTATATATTCCCAGTGCACAATTTCGTGAATTTTTCAACTCGACTGTTGCAAAGTGGTTTCTATGTGATGTGGAGGAGGATGAGGTTCAAAGAGTAAAGAGGAATCTAGAGTTTAATTTTCCAGAATTTAAAGAAGATGGCGTAGTTTCCATTACTTTTTTCACAGATATGATGAGAGAGAGTTTGATCTTTCAGTCAGCGATTTTCCAAGTCTTATTTTTTGAATCATTTATTTTAGCTGCCATTGCTCAATTTGTTTGCATTTTAGTATCAACTTTGCGAATGGAGCGTGAAATTGGAATAATGCGAAGCTTGGGATTGAATCGGAGAGGAGTTTTCGGAATATTTATGACAGAATCAATTGCATTAGGCATTTCAGCATTATTTGTTGGATTGTTTGATGGAATACTCGGTGCTGTACTGCTTGCGGATTATATCTCTGCATCGATTCCAATTTTTGTCTCGTTCCCTGCCACAAGTTTAATCATCTGGATGAGTATTTCCTTTCTAATAACAATTCTTAGTACCCTTCTCCCTTCATATCGATCAAGTCGTAAAAATATTGTCGCAACGATCTCTGGGCGTCCTATGGTAAAGGGATATGTCGATAAAGATCCATACCGTTTAAGATCGGAATTAAGAGCGGTTGAAAGCCCATGGCTTACCTCATATGGTTCTTCAAATCCAACTAATCCCTTTATGCATTATTCAGATGACCCTCTATCAGAATCCAGTCGAGTACGGAGAAGACAAAATCAAGTATCGTCTGCAATATCTCAAAGTAGTATCCTTCGGTTTATTCGGAATAATATTCTACCAGTTCAGACGATATTTTTGTTATTAATGGCAATAATTACGTTCAATTATATTCTTGATGAAAACATAATAATGCGAGGATTAAATATTTTTGACACCTTTATTAGATTTACCATGTCCTTAACAGAATATATTGATCCTCAGTATCAAGTTACATTCCTTAACATTAATCCAGTTCTGGTTATTGTTGGACTTGCTGCTATAACCCCCATTGCGCATTATTTAACATACAAACAAGGCCCCGAATCTCTCCTTATTTCTGTTCTTGGAAGTATATTCTGGGCTTTCCTAGGGATAATAGTTATTATTTTTTCAATGTTAGTAACGGCTTCCCTTGTAATGATAATTCTAATACCAGTTCAGGAGAGAATTGGAGATTTTTCGACTCCAAATACGGTAGTGCTACTCGAATTTTCTAAACTTGGCTCATTACTTCTAGTTGGTGTCATTTTCTTTTATCTCTTTCAAAAATTTTGGTGTTTTATGACTATCCGTGGGATAGAACCAGAATTATCATACAGAGGACATCTTACTCTTGTTAAAACATATGGTTCAAGGGGAAATATGGGATTCATATTTTTGCTTTTAGGTCATATCTTACTCCAAACTGTCTTATACTCAATTGCTGGCCCATTTTCATTGTCCGATCCGATATATCCCGATCTATCCACAACCCCTCCGATTGGACCAATTGAATTCTTAATTTATTCTATTTATGAAGTTGGATATTACCTCTTACTAATCATATATACCATTGTACATTTTGGAAAATCGGTTAATTTAGCAAGGAGTGGTTCAGTCCAATATAAACCTGTTAAAGTGCAAATCCCTGCAGAAACTATTGTTAAAAGTCAAGAACTGGCAAATAAAATTCTAGTTGACAATGTAAAAGGCATTTCTCTAAACAAAAAAGGTATTCAACTATTTAGTGAGGTGATCAATGGCCAGAAACTTCTTTTTTTCCAAGAAAACGATAGTAAAATACCAGTAGCAATGAACTATGCACTCCATTTTCCAAAAGAGTACGTACCATTATCCGAAGAACATCCTACTCAAATAAAAGTACCAAATGCTGAACAAATCGAGCGGTTCGTACATCTAATGCAAGATTTCGAATTTAGAGAAGATGTAACTTCATAATTATACCTGAATGATGAAATTCTCATATTAAGTATTCAGACAAGTATGTTTTTTAGAATCAATCTACTTTATCTGCATTAAACGTGTAAATTAATACAAAAATCTCTTGAATTCTTTAGTAAATTAGTTGAACCTCATTGGAAAATTTCACAACATTGATAAGAAAAATTTATTAAAATCATACCTCCTTCTGATAGGAGCCACACTAATTTGGGGAGGAAGCTGGCCCCTTGGCAGGTGGTTGGTGTCTGAGGAAGTGGGAGGAGAAACGATTCCCCAATCAATGATTGCTATTGTGAGGTATTTTATCGTAATTTGGGCATTTATCTTGGTATTTTCTTTGTAAGAGTTAATAAAAAACACAAAATCATTAGGAAGCGATTTTTCCAAAAGGTTAGATAATTCAGAGATTGTATATATACCTAAAGAAATCACACATTTGAAATTAAGTAAATTTCTCTAGGTGACTAATTTGGTAATTGAGAGGCTTTACGAAGCGTTGAAGAAATCTGTAGAAGAATATAAACCCGAAAAGGCTAAGAAGATTACTAAAGAACTCTTAGAAGCCCAGGTTGACCCCTTAAAAGTGTTAGATGAAGTACTGAATCCAACAATGGAAGAAATAGGGGAGAAATTTGATAATATGGACATATTTTTACCTGATCTTATGGGTGCTGCTGAAGCAATGCAAGCGGCTACCTCCATCTTAACAGAACAGATTAAGAAAAGTTCCACTAAACCCACTGAATCGAAAGGGAAAGTTGTACTAGGAACAGTACTTGGAGATATTCATGAAATCGGGAAAAATATTGTTAAAATTATGCTAGAAACCTCAGGATTTGAAATATTTGATTTAGGAAAAGATGTTCCTTCTCTTAAGTTCATTGAAAAAGCTGAAGAAGTTAATGCAGATGTGATAGCTTTATCAGCACTTATGACAACTACAATGCATTCTCAGAGAGAAGTTATTGAACTATTAGAAGCGTTAGGAAAGCGTGATAATTATATAGTTCTTGTTGGTGGTAATCCAACTAGTGAAAATTGGAAAAAAGAGATAGGAGCTGATGGATGGGCTGAAACTGCAGTCGAAGCTACAAAGCTCATAACGAAAATGATTAGCGAGAAGGTGAGATAGATGGGCACTCCTCCTTGGCGTATCAATGAAGTACTAGATAGAGCACAAAATGGACCAATCTGCTTAGAAAAGGATTTTGATTCTAACCTCTTTGTACCCGAACTTAAGAGAGTAATTAAGGAGTATGATATTTGTTTTGATAAATTGACACCCGTACCTTCTGATGATACTCTAGCAGATAGTATTTGGAAAGCCGCTATGGATTTTTACCTCACGGTGGGAACTCTTTGCACTGATACTTATCGTAGAATTGTTTTTACAGAAAATGAAATAAAGGAAGCTCTAGGAAATTTTCCTGGAAGGTTCACATTGGGCTTTGGACGTGATTCAAGAGAAATTACTGGTAGACAAATCGAAGATAAACGAAGACCTTTCTGTCTCTTTTCACCTGACATCACATGTGACGAAGATCTTTTTGTTCCCATGAGTATGGCATATTTACAGGAACCTCTAGCTGATGGTGTTTGTGCTCCAATTCTTGATGAAATTGAGGGTATGTCAATTCGATCTGGTTCTCCATCCGAAATAAAGGGATCAGTCGCGCATGCCATGATGTTTAGAGAGGCTGCAAGACGAGTTGGTCGTCCTGGAATTTTTCTTAAGAGTGTAGGAACCGCAGAGTCTGACGCAGCTCAAATCGCAGCCAGCAATCCTGAATGGGGAGAAAGATTAACTGATGGACGATTTGTGGCTAGTGTAACAGAACTGAAAGTGGATAATTCACTCTTGAACAAAATGGTACATTTTCATACATATGGTTGTTTTGTAGGAGCACTTACGGGTCCTATTTTTGGAGGATTTGCTGGGGGCCCTGAAGGTACTGCTATTGTTGGCCTTGCTTATCATTTACAAGGATTACTTGTGAATCAAGCACATTTCTTAAATTATTTTCCGTTTCACTTGAAACACACTTGTAATACAATGCGTGAGCTTCTTTGGGTAATCTCTATCACCTATCAAGCCTTATCTCGGAACAGTAATTTAATCTCTCTGTCTAATGGATTTACTGCAGCTGGACCATGTACCCCCATGGTCTTAAGAGAGGCCGCAACTCACTCACTTGTAAGTGTTGTTTCCGGTTCTAATCTTTGGGAAATAGCTGTCGCTAAGAATAGGAATAAGAACTTCGCCACACCCATGGAAGCTAGGATTGCCTGTGAAGTCGGTTGTGGAGCAGCAAAAGAAAGGATTTCAAGAAGTGATGCGAATGAGATTGCGCTAGCTCTTCTTAAAACTTATGAAGAAGATATCGAGAACGCACCACTAGGGAAGAGCTTTCGTGATTGCTATAATATACGAAAGATTAAACCTTCAGTAGAATATATGGATCTCTTCAATAGAATGAAAAAAGAACTAAAGGACAATGGTGTTCCATTCGTATATTAACGTGCTTTCCTAATTCAAATTTGACCATATTCAGGTTCTATCTAGTTACATAAGATAATTACATTAAACCGTTTCACAATGTCTACAAAGATCTTCTCATCTTATTTGTGAAATATTTTCAGCAATATTTGTTGCATATGTTACTCAAAGGATCACTCGACAACCTGGATACAAAAGCATTCAGAAGAAATCTGAATGTCTAATTGAACACACTTCGAAGACGTTCCAAATCTTAAAGACGTGGAGGGTTCAATAATCTCATAAAACCAACCAACTTCAGATCACTAAATCTTGCTTGTTGAGAATCTTCTGGGTGAATGTCGTGTTTATTAAAATAATCATATACATCGGTAAGGAATTCTTTTACTAATTCACCTTGTATTTCAATAACATCTCGTTTTATGCTCCTATTTATAGGATGTTTCTTTTTACGTTCTTCTTGGATCTTCCACCCATTATTCAGTCGTTCTATGGTTTCATGTAGATCAATTTTTATTGTATCAAGGGAGTATAACTTTGCATACGATAAAAATCGTTGAGAAGCGAATATAATGAATGAGATAACTACAATAATAGTGTCTGCAATAACTAGTATTATAATCAGTCTTATAACTGTTTATATTCTACATACGCCGTTGGGGTGTCGTCTAGGTATCCATAAATATAAACAAGAAGGAATGGCAACATCTACACCAATAGAATATCACATGATCTGTTTAAGATGTGGCAAACCGAAAACTGTTTTTAGGAAAAGGAAAAAAAATAATTACAGAAACTCAAGTATTTAGTCTCTATTTGAATAAAATTTTTAAAAACTATACCACAGAAGCGAAATTTAGTCTTTTCTGAGGTTTAGGAAAAATGAACAAAGGTTTTTTATTTTTGATCGTGATCCTTTTAGGTCTTTCTTTTGCGACCTATCCTTTACCTGTTGAGGGAGCAGTGATTCATAATGAAACTTCCCTCTTTCAACCGCTTTCGATTTCGGAACTCAGTCTATCCGGGAGGTTCTATTTTGAGAATAGTTCAGAACTGAATTCAATCTTTCGGTTATTATACTATTCTGCGGTACGTATCGGGGAAAAATATAATGTGTCTTTCAGTTTAGACAGTAATTCAACGACAAACGTGCGAATTACTTGTTCTATTAGTCCTAATATGTGGGAGGGCCCTACAGAGATAAATCTTCAACCCTTTGAGACAAAGAGTCAGATTTATTTCTCCCATGTCTGTGGGGATAATCTAGATGTGATTAGTCCAGTCTTCAAACTCCAGTTAATGAATAGTACAGCTAAGGTGAGCGGATATTATGAAGCAGTCTTGTTATTTGCTGGATATCAACACCCCTCCTGTGGGATTGGCCAAATAATCGTTTCAAATATTACACAATGGTTATTCGATATTTCATCTAGTAAGACTACTAGTACGACTACTAGTAACACTACCTCCGATGTGACCAGAGAATTTCTAATTTATGTCTTCCTCGGGCCAATACTTATTGCATTCAAAAGGAAAAGGCTATTATTTACCAGATGATTGTGGTATTCCAAAAATCTATATCGAATTATTATGTGAATCCAAAAAACAACATAATCGTGTTTTTATTTGGATTAGATACCGTTTTTCGACATTATTTCATATCTTAGGTGTCTATTTGGTGTGTGCGCGAAGCACACTGTCGTGTGATTCAATTGAGATACATATGATTTATACCTTTCATTTCACAAATGAGTATACAGTATTATCCGAAGATCTTAAAACTAAAGTAAAAGTCCCAAATGCTGATCAAATACAACGATTCATGCATCTAATGAATGACATAGAGTTTACACAAGAAACGTCTATTTAAAGACACAAAAATGACAGACAAATGACATTTTTTCTACAACACTTATTTTGTACTGCCATATCAAAGGAAATAACTACAAAAATCTCTTGAAATTTCAAGTAAAATAGTTGAATCTCATTGGAAAGCACCCAAAACGTAGAAAGAAAATATGAACTGAAATCATACCTCCTTCTGATATTAGCCACGCTAATTTGGGGAGGAAGCTGGCCCTTAAGCAGATGGTTAGTCTCCGAGGAAGTAGGTGGTGAAACTATTCCACCTTTAATGGTTGGGATCTTGAGGTATTTCATAGCTATTTGGGTTTTTTTCTTTTTATTACGATGGCGTGAGGGTACAATTAACTTTCCTGCTGTAACCGACCACTGGAAATCTATATTTCTAATGGGGTTGACTTCTGTAACCATTTACCAAATTGGTTTTTTATATGGAGAATATTATACAGCTGCAAGTGATGCAAGTCTAATTGTGGCAACAAATCCAATCTGGGTCTTCATATTATCTGGATTCTTTCTGGGTGAAGGTTTTGGATGGAAAAAGGCAACAGGTGTCCTATTAGCATTTTTTGGGGTCTTATTCGTTGTAGGATTTTCACCCAATGTAGATGTCCCAAATCGATTTCTAGGCACTCTCTTCATCCTTTTTGCTGCATTAGGTTACTCTACATATACGATTATTTATCGACACTACATTAATGGATTTGATACACCCTCTGACAAACCCTCTTCACTTTTTGTTATCACATGGGTTTCTTTCTTCGGTTTTCTTATCACAACTCCAATTTCATTGGTTTTGAATCCAGAATATTTAAACCTTTTTCAATATTTGCAAATTCCCGAACGTATCTGGCTTGGAGCGGCGTATTTATCATTATTATCAACGGTGGTTGCTTATTGGTTATATTTAGAGGCCGTTAAGAGGTTGAATGCCAGCCGTGCTGCAATCTTCATAAATTTAGTACCCGTATGGGGGGTTTCATTATCAGTTCTTTTTTTGGGGGAATTACTTGATCCATTAGTCCATACTTCAGCCTTCATTTTAATTTCCTTGGGAATATTCTTAGTGAATCGGAGTCAAAATGGGTAACAGAATTTAAAATCCAATTTCACCAAAATAAAATAACTAGATTCCAACTTTTGATATCTAGCATATGTATCCTGAAGTTTATTAGAAATTAGTAAATTTTGCCTCTTGATGCTGGATGCCAGAATATGAATTTTTACTTCAAATAGGACTAATTTTAACAATTGGTGTTATCGGTTCGGATGTTTTAAAGAAGATAAACTTTCCAGAAATTCTGGGGTTTCTTCTAGTGGGAGTTTTTCTCAATCTTTTTTTCATAATTAATGGACATGAAATTAATTTAACGGAGCTTTTGGATATTGTCGTTGCTGTTACCTTAGGGTTCATTGGATTCAATCTAGGTTCAGAAATCGATTGGAATACAATTAAAAATATGTCCACGAATATTATAATTATTCTACTCTTTGAATCTCTTCTCACATTTGCTGCTGTAACAGTAGTGGTTTATGCCTTATCATTCCCACTACATGTTGCGTTAGTTTTTGGTGCACTGGCATCGGCAACAGCACCTGCAGGAACTGCTGCAATATTCTGGGAAAATCATTGTATAGGGCCATTGACAACAGCAACAATGTTCATACTTGCTCTAGATGATATTGTCGCGATTATATTAACAGACTTGGCAATGGATTATTCTACTATTGTATACAGTGGTCATGCTTTAAATCTCACAGAATTATTCTTACCCATAGTTTTTGATCTATCGGCTTCATTTATGTTAGGGATTACGGCTGGACTATTAATTGTTTATGCATTAAACCGAGTGGAAGATCATGGACGATATGTAAGCCTCGTAGTTGGTTCTATCTTAATGTGTATCGGTGTTGCAAGCATTCTGAATATTTCTTACATTTTACCTACAATGGTATTCGGAATAACTGTTTCTAGTCTTTGTAAAAAGCCAGACATTGACTATCCAACAAAAAAGGTTTTACGGGAAGTACTCGGTTTATCCTCGCCAAAGTTAATGGAGATTATCTATAATAAGAAGAAAAATGGAGAATTCAAGACTGAACCTCACCAGATATTTCATGAAGTATTTCGAATTTCAACCCCCATAATCGCTTTGTTCTTCATTCTAATTGGCATAAGTCTCGATTTAACCTCTTTATTTGATATAGGACTTATTGGAATAGTCTACATGCTCACTAGGACCCTTGCTAAGAGTGGTGGGGCATATTTTGGTGGAATTGTGGCTAAAGCGCAACCAGTAGTCCAGAAATATTTAGGCCTATGTCTGTTATCTCAAGCAGGAGTAGCGCTAGGACTGGCTGTTATTATTTCAGAACATTTTGCGCAATTTGGTACCGAAGCAGGAGCTCTCGGTATTTTCATCTTAAATACAATTACCGCTAGTACAATAATATTTCAAATTTTTGGACCTGTCGCCATAAAATGGGCGATTGACAAATCAGGAGAGGGGAATGGTCAAAGCTGCTAAATTAGTCATGACTTTTAATCCTCTGTTTTCATGAGTTTAATCGATGATAGGCTTTCTTGTTATTCTTGTAAAGCAAGAGAAATTCTTTGAATATCCTGTCATACAATTTAACATTCTGAGGATTAGGAGTAAAGGTTTTAGAAACATGAATTAAGTGAGGTATTTCTTCAACTTTAATAAAGCCTAATGCGACCGAAGCGATAAAAGCCGCGCCTCGAGCATTCGCTTGGATTGGATCTTTGATTTGTCTAATAGTGCGGTTTAGGACATCTGCGTAAATTTGACACCAGATATCTGATTTGGCACCTCCACCAATAATGTTAAGCGGATTTAATCGTCGCTTAGTAAATTTCTCAACATATTTTAACACCCAGCGACTATTATAAGCAACACCTTCAAATACAGCTCTTATAATCTCTTCTTTTTTAGTGGTCAAAGAAATATTAAAGATATTTCCTCTTAATTTATGATCTTCGACAGGTGTTCGTTCTCCATATAGCCAGGGAGTGAAAATTACTCCATTACTACCTGCAGGTACCTGTTCTACAAGCTTGTCAAACGATTGATAGACCTCTGAATTTCCATAGAGATCTTCATTGTCAGAATAAAAGATGTTATCACGTAGGAAGGTTAAACTGGCTCCAGCTGTTTCCTGTTCGTTCACTACAAAATACCTTCCTGGAATAACTGAAGGAATTGAAGCTATGTTATGACTGATATCTGTTTTCTTATAGGGAACATGACAGATCAACCATGAACTTGTTCCAATATAGATATGACCCTGATAGTCGTTAATAGCTCCAGACCCGATGACCGCAGATTGGAGGTCAGGTGCGCCCATGGCTACTTTAACATCATGCTTTAACCCTAATTCATCAGCCACATCTGGTTTAATATCACCCAGGATAGAGGTGGGAGAATGGAGGTCAGGAAATTTATTTCTCTCAACTTTTAGTCGTTTAATCAGGCCTTCATCATAATGCACGTTGTCAATATTTCGGTTATTTGTTATCCAATGAAGAATGATAGAAGTTGTTGAAGCTGCAAATTTCCCAGTAAACTTCAAATTGAGGTAGTCAATACATTCAAGAAATTTGTAAGTCTTCTCATAAATTTCTGGGTATTTATATTTAATAAACAGAATATGGGAGATAGGATCCTTCCCAGAATGAGTTGGCGCTCCACCTGTCTTGTAAAGAAATCGAATAATATCTCTCAGCGGATATCCAGAAATTTTAATTAATCCTCGAAAGACTTTTTCTTTCAAATATTTCGCTCCCCGAGCGTCCATCCATATTATAGCATTCATTAAGGGGTTTCCCTGTTCATCAACTGCAACGGTTCCTGACCACTGAGAAGAGGAGGAAACAGCAATAATATCTTCAACTGGAACAATTTCTTTTGCTAATAATTCTTTTGATGTATTAAGAATAGCTTGCCACCATTCATTTGGGTTCTGCTCTGCTCCTCCTTGATCCTGAAAATAAACAGGAGTATGTTCATACACGAAATCTAAAACTTCCCCGTGTGTTGAAACAAGGGCAGTTTTCATTCCAGATGTACCATGATCGATTGCTAGAACGTATTTCTTTGAGGAAGTAGATGTCATTTCTCAATTCTCCGTGAATTTTTCATATAGTAATTTTTTCGATATTTCCCTCTGCATCAATAGACTCGATAGTTAGAGGGGAGGATCCTCCACTAGCAGTTTCTAAACTAAGATGCTCTTGTAATATCCCTAAAAATTCCATAGGATCCACACATGCCTCAGGGGGAAGGACTCCTTTATCAGTGACGAGTCCACGCTGTAACATGATTGCTCCAAAGGCCACTGGCATTCCAGTACCCTCACCAAGTGCCTGATCAGCTGATGCAAGTGAAAATACAATTGTATGTTCTAAATCAGCTTTTTTTCCCTTAACAACAATTTTGACACATCCACGTTGGGTACCAAAGTTGGATTCTTTTAGTATCCGTTCACGAGCATGAATTATGTACGATATTGCGAAATCAATTGGTTTAATTTTATCTCGAGTACCTTCAACATTAATCGGGGTTTCCTCATGCAGACCATTCTTC
The DNA here is from genome assembly GCA_016839785.1 of Candidatus Hodarchaeota archaeon. Taxonomy (GTDB): domain Archaea; phylum Asgardarchaeota; class Heimdallarchaeia; order Hodarchaeales; family Hodarchaeaceae; genus Hodarchaeum. The sequence goes on from JAEOTQ010000177.1 coordinate 81,097, forward strand.
ACCAAGTCAACAATTAAATAAAAATATTCAGGAGGAAGTACGGTTCCTTTATTGGTAACACGTTTCACATTCGGAATAAATTGAGGAATCGTAATCGTTTCAGGATGAGGATAGGGGTGTACACGGCAGATGCCTAATTTTTCGAACTCTACGTCCTCTTCTAAGGATTTGCCTTCATCACTGAAAAAATTAACAGTTTTAAAGCTTCCATCAATGAAAACAGGAATATCTGTTGTCATAGCATGGATTCGATGGAAAATAACTCCTGGCCCTTCCGTGGGTTCCCCTCCATGAGCATGATACAAATCTATAGAATCAACCTCATCCAGTAAGTCAGTTGCAGCAAACCTAGCAAGAATATTAGTGACACCAGGAGAGCTACCTAATCCGATTATTGCAGATACTTCTGTAGCTTTTGCCTCGGAATGCATATTCAGTGCAAGTTGTGTTGCATCAACATCATCGCTTACATCCACGTAATTTTTACCTGCTTGAATAGCAGCTTTAAGTACCAGAGGTCCATATTTATAAAAAGGGCCTATTGTATTAACTACAACATCAAACTCTTTCAGAATGTCAACTAATCTATCAAAATTATTAACATCAATCTTTTGAAAAAAAATTTTCTCAGGATTGGTTTGAATTAATTCTTGCCCTTTATTGGAATTAATATCTCCAATTACAACCTCAGAAAAGTCAGGAAAGGCCGCAAGTGTCTTTATTGCAATACTTCCGACTACCCCACATCCCCCAAGACAGATTACCCTTGCCATAAGTTATTTCTCCTAGGAATACAGTGAGTAGTTAATTAATCATTATCCCTTGAGAACTTTTTTAATAAAATATATCATCCTAGATCTTGCTCGCTTGTTATAGTAGAATTCAGAAATTTCTCTTGTACAAAAGATCTTTGTGATGGATTCATTCCCAAGCGAGCAACATTACTTTATCCACATTAAATTTCACGAAATAATTCAAAATTTGTATAAAAGGAATCAAGATGTATTTTTGAGGAATAAATCTCCATCAGACAAAATTATATCACATTAACTTAAAGAAGGACAAATTATGACAAGAACGATTGAAATTTTAGGGGGAGGATGTTCAAAATGCGAAGCTTTGACTAAAAGTGCTGAATCAGTGGTCGAAAAACTCGGTTGGCAAGCAACAATTGTGCACATCACCGATATGGATGAAATTGTCGATAGAGGGATATTTACCACTCCCGCATTAGCATTGGATGGGGAAATTATTGTATCAGGTCGGTATCTGCCTCCAAATCAACTCGAAACCCTTTTCCTCAAATATCCTACAAAAAAGTAAGTAATAGGGATTGTGATGTCTACCCAAAGCCTTAAGGCATCCATTCAGTCACTCATCCTCTCCCTATTCCCAATTGACCCAAGAGCAATTAGCGACCAACATTACACTGATATCCTATCTAAAATACAGAAAATCTGGAACTCTTACGAAAAAAAGCTACAGTCTGAGATAGAGGGCAAAAATAGAGATAATTTTGACAAAAACGAAATCCTCGGTCCCCGTGTCTACAAATATTTATTCCAATATTTGGAAAAATTCCAAGAGGCACGAAAAAATCATTTTAAAAATGATTATCAGCCCCTTCACTGGTGGCCTAGTGCAGATGATGTCTTTCTGAGCAACCGAGTTCCTGCTTTCTCTCACACCTTCCGATTTCATGATTCGATGGTTTATTTTTCTTTGGAAGGATCATCGTTCAGGAAAAATGTCAAATATTCCCCAAGGAAGAAATATTATCTCTTATCTCCAACCCCCATTCAACAACAAGATTCATTGATCAGAATCGTGTTTCAACATAGACCACTTTCAGAGAATGAAACAGTTGAGATGGGAAAACAACCTAAACAAGAAAGAATTAATGATAAAATATTGAAAATACTTTGTGAAAAAATGAAAAAATTCCCTAATCTAGCAGATCTCGATTGGAATCAATACAATGAAGTTTTATCTTTTCATATCTCTTTATTCACTCAAAAAAATGACCCTATTATCTTACACAAGAATCTTTTAACAAAATTTACAGCTTTAATCAATGATATTTGCTTACACAACTCATATAACGTTGCTTACCAAAACCGTCCTCCAAAACCAACAGAAAAGCAAGATATTCTCAAATTAAACGAGATTCATTCTTGGTTCTTATTGGAGGTAGCTAGGCTTCTTAGTTCATTCGAAGAATCCCTTCTGACTATTTGGGGGAAAAAAAGCCTAGTTTCTCAAACTGACTATATAATCTCTCTAGGAAAATTAATTGACTGGGTAGGAAGGGATTTTGTTGAAGAAATAGTAGATTTAATAATTGATAATGGCAAGCAGACAAAAGAATGGATTGATCTTTATAAAATTGACTTAAATACTATTAAAGAATATTTAGGAGATTCTAAACTCCAAAGAATTTTCTATATAGATACAGGTCACTTTAACGATGATTTTAAAAGTAATTTACTGGATGCTTTACCTAAAGACCCCATACATGACCTTCTTGATGGTTACGTATACCGAAGTGATAATTGGTATGCGTTAAATTCCCTAAGGGACCTGTGGGTTGGTAAAGTAAAATGTATTTATCTTGATCCCCCTTACAATACAGGAAACGATGATTTCATCTATAAGGACGACTTTTCTCGGTATGAGTGGATGGTTATGATGCGAAACCGTCTTGAACTTGCCAAATCTTATCTTTCAGAGGATGGAGTCATCATAATAAGTATCGACGACAATGAAATGTATAATCTGAAATTATTGTTGGATGACATCTTTGACGATAACTCAATTGGGCCAATAATTGTACAAACCAATCCTCGTGGTCGTACTTTAGATAAACACCTTGCCAAAACTCATGAATATCTCTTAATATATGCGATAAATAGAGACCATGTCAATACTTTGTTCAAAATTCCCAAGAATGAATTTCAACTTGCCGAATACAATAAAATTGATGATGAGGGTCGTGCATATCGCTTAATTGAGCTCCGAAATAGAAATCCACGTTTTAATCGGACTAATAGGCCAAATCTATATTATCCTCTTTATACCAACAAAAACTCCTTTCAAATCTCGTTAACGCAATCAGCTAATTTTCCTATAGAGATCTTGCCAAAAACAAGTCGTAATTCCGATGATTGCTGGACCTGGAGCAAAGAAAAGACGCTTGCTAATCTAGATATCTTGGTTTCAAAAAAAGTTTCAACAGGTGCTTGGCGGGTCTTCAGAAAGAACTACTTAGATAAAAAGGGGGATTCATCAACCACAAAAGAAAAATCCATCTGGATAGAGGGTTATTTGAGCAATGAAAGAGGAAGGGAACAATTACGTGACTTATTTGGATCGCATACTCATGATTATCCGAAATCTGTTGACTATATAGAACGCATTATTCAATTAGCCACAAATGATAATCATATGATTATGGATTTTTTTGCTGGATCAGGGACAACAGCCCATGCAATAATGCACTGTAATCAGAAGAACCATACAAAGAATAAATTTATTCTTATTGAGAAGTCCCACCAATTCCAAGATGTTATTTTACCGAGGATTAAAAAACTCTCATATTCTTATCAGTGGAAAAACGGATATCCACTTAATAAAAGTGGCGAAGGAGTATTCATTCAGTACCAAATATTAGAACAACCCATGGAGGAAGTTTTTACTAAAGTTAATCTGAAGAATTTTCAATCAGGAACTAAAATGAAGTATACATAAAAAAAAGGGGGAAGATAACTAAGCTTGATGTTTCAAAGCTCAGAATATACTTAATCCACCAAAAATAATTAAACATAATGCTGCAACCGAAACAACACGGAACCAGATATTTTTGGACTCATCAAAGCAGACAGCAGCAAAAGATAACCCTGAGCATAGCCTGACAATTGCCCAGAGAAGCGCGTTAATCAAAGCAAAAAGTGGTCCTATTCCCTTAATGTAGATAAGATTTTTTGCCCCCACTACACCTGATCCAAGAATGTACGCATCTGCACCAGTTAGTACTCCAAAATTGTCATAAACGGGAACCACCCCAAACAATAGGGTAAGAAAGTATGCTATGACTGCTATCATTAATAAGACTGTACTCATCCTAGTAATTCGATTTGAAACTTTAGTTAATTGTTCTTCTGCACTCATATTTAGTACCTCAAAGGTTTTTTACAATTTTCATACGAAAATTGAATAAAGTAGCTGAGAAAGTACGAATTAATAAATATTTACCAAGAGATTTAAGAAACTACAAACTACACATAGGAAAGTACCTGATTAATGTGATGAAGAAGAAAAAAGAGAAGATTATGGATGAAATTTTTCTCTGAGCTTCTCTCGCTCTTCAGGACTCATCTTCTCAAACCGCTCTTTCATACTCTTACGATCTTCCACACTCATATTAGCGTGCATAGACATCATTGAACCCCCAGATTCAGCCATAATTGGTGAAGAAACGGGAGTAGCTAAAACATCAGGGGCTTTCCGAACATCCTTTAATTCCTCCACACCTTGATGACTATAATATGTATAGTACAACTCAGAATACACACCATCTTTTACTAATAATTCCTCATGTGAACCTAGTTCTACGAGTAACCCTTTTTCAAATACTGCAATACGATCGACATCCCGAATCGTGGTTAAACGATGAGCAATGACAAAAGTCGTACGTCCTTCGAAAAGAGCTTGTTGTGCAAGCTGAACGAGACTTTCTGAGTATGCATCCAATCTAGACGTTGCTTCATCAAGTACAAGAATCTTAGGATTGGCTAACATTGTCCTAGCGATGGTAATCATTTGTCTCTGTCCACTACTTAACCCCTTACCACTTTCTTGTAGCATTGTGTTATAACCATCAGGGAGGGCATCTATAAAATCATCTGCCCCGATGAGTTTACACAATTCATAAATTTCATTATCAGAAACTTCTGTATTCCCGTATCGAATGTTTTCTAAAACAGTATCAGCAAAGAGATATGGTTCTTGAGGTATTAGGCCGATTGACCGTTGTAAGCTTTCAAGAGTTACATCTTTTAGATTCTGATTACCAATATAAATCTCTCCACTTGTGGGATCATAGAAACGAGTAATGAGTGCAGCAAGTGTAGTTTTGCCTGCTCCAGTATGTCCTACAATCGCAATTTTTTCGCCTTGATTTACGGTAAATGAGACATCTTGAAGTACTGGAGTACCCTTCACATACTCGTAGGTGACATTATCGAATTTCAGGCTAGTATCGTCCAAAGAAATCTCCTTCGCATCAACTTTGGTTGTAACATGTGGCACTTGTTCTAGGACATCAGTCACTCGATCCATTGCAGCCAAACTGGATTGTAATTGAGGATAAAACATCGACATATGGAGTATGGGACTTAGAAATCGCTGAACCAATACAGTTCCAAGATAAATCTGTCCGAAACTTATTGCACTTGCGGGTAACCAACCACCTACAATAAGAGTTAACGAAACAAGGATTATCGAAACCACGGAGACAGCAGGGAACAAAAAATTGAAAAGTGCACCTAGTTGTTTGAAATAATTGTAAGTCCGCATATTCAAATCATACAGAACAGAAGACGACCATTCCTCTCTGTTAAATGATTTTGCAATTGAAACACCTGCTAAACTTTCAGCCATTTGGCCAGAAACTTCTCCATAACTTTTTCTCGTCTTATACATAATTCTTCGTCCATAACCACCCAAGAACATCGCAAGAAAGAATGCAAATGGTATTGCTAGTAATGCTATTCCCGCAATAATCCAGCTCGTCATAAGAAGCAAAACAAAGGTCCCAACTGTAAGTAAGAGTTGGGAACTTGCTTGGGTGAATACTGTTAATCCTGTAGCTAATTCATCTGTATCACTAGTCACTCGACTGGTTACATTTCCAGATTGCTCCTTTTTGTGATAAGACATATCAGCTTTGACTAAATGACTGAAAACATCTTTTCTCACATCATGTAACATATTAGCTTTGACTCTCGCCAAGATATATGTATTAACTGCATTAGTAAACCATACAAAAAGTGAAATCCCCAGAAAAACATAAAATAATATAGTTAGGAATTCTACATTTGGTGAAGCATTTTCAACAGCAGCGTCGAGTCCTGAACTTATAATCAACGGCGATATGATTTGACCAAGGGTTGAAACTAGAATTAACAATCCTGAAAAAAGAACCCAAAATTTAAATTTGCCTAAATACCCCCAAAGTCTGCCTAATAGCTGTTTTGTAGGACGAGTCTTCTTAGCTGACTCCATCATAAATCTACCAGGTCCGCGACCGTGCCCCATCTTATTTCCCTCCTACGATCTCTGGCAGTGCCTTGAAGATCGTCTTATACTGTTCTGAAATTTCAAGCAGCTGTTCATGGGTTCCAGTAGCCGCTATCTCTCCTTTATCAAATAGAATGATGAAATCGGATTCTAATAACGTACGTAATCGTTGAGTGACTACGATGGATGTACGGTTCTCCATGAGCTTATCTAGTGCTCTTCGAAGTAAAAGTTCAGTTTTAGAATCGATAGCAGATACAGAATCATCAAGTAATAATACTTTAGGATCTGCTAGAATTGCTCTTGCAATCGCAATCCTTTGCCTCTGACCTCCTGAAAGCTTTGACCCACGTTCGCCTATTTTCGTATCAAACTGTTCAGGTAGTTTATTAATGAAAACCTCTGCTTGAGCGTTTTTCGCTGCATCGTAAATTTCTACATCTGTTGCATTGTCTTTAGCAAAAGCAATATTCTCCTTCACAGAGGCAGAAAAGAGGAAAACTTCTTGTTCAACCATAGTTACTCCTCTCCTGATTTCTTTAGCTGGAATATCGGTCATAGGAACACCTCCAAAGGTAATTGTTCCAGAAGAGGGATCATATAATCTTAAAAGCAGTTTTAGGAAAGTAGATTTTCCTGATCCCGGACCACCTATAACAGCCACGCGTGATCCTTTTGGAATCGTAATGGAGATATTTTTCAGAGCATATTTCGAATTCTGTCCATATTGAAAATCAATGTGGTCAAAAACAACATCGCCATTCCAGTTGGGAAGAACTCCTTCCTGAGCAAGGTCGGGTACTGGATCTTGCCACGTCATTTTTTTCCAAATTCTATCTGCATTGGTTTTTCCTGCCCTGACGTTCAGAATCGACATAGGTAACATGAAATTCATAAACTGAAGTGACAACAAGATTGAAACTGAAGCTATAAATTGGTTTAATGTGTCAGGATTGTTAGCGAGATTTATTAAACCTAATCCAAAAATAATAGCCGTTATTGCAACAAGTACAAGAGCTGGCCAAAAAAATGCCGATAAACGCCCTTCTTTGGTAACAATGTCGGCATAATTATCACTCCCTGCCACAAAACGTACATTTTCACGATCTTCTTGATTGAAACTTCGGACTACTTCGATTCCACGAAATATTTCCTGAGTATCACGAGTGACAACTGCTAAGCGTTGGGCGAGTTCTTCACGGATTGGGCCAATTACTGCTGCATATCTAACCACCATGATAAGATAAATAGGAAATCCAATAGCTAGAATTAAGAAATAGGTAAAATTAAAACTCAGAAAAAATATCATGGTAAAAATTAAACTTAACAGTGAAGCAGACATCATTCGCATCGAGGGATTAACTCCCATTCTCATTTGTGAGATTTCATTCATTGCCATTGATAATAAACTACTGCTATCAATCGAATCATGAAAACCCATACTGTGGTTCTGAATAGTATCGAAGAATTCTTGACGTGCATCTCGTTCAAAACGGAAAGCTGCGAGGGTCCACGCATAATTAGTGATGAAGGTGAAAAAAAAGTTCAAAATTGCCGTGCCAATAATAGAAAGGCAGATAAGTATAAAACCTGTACTAAATCCTTCATTTTTCAATACATCGAATGCTACTCCAAGTAAAATACTAGGTGCTAGTGTTAATAGTGTACTGATTAAAGAAACCCCGAGACTAAGAATAACTAATCCAGGACTTCTCCAAAAAAAGCTCAAATACCAATGAGTGGCCGAACGATACTTATTAGTGGGAAGTTGTGCCTCCTCAGGTCTCTGATACTCCATTGATGACGGTTGTGTAACATGCATAATAAATCGATCTCATAGACAATGTTTTATTGATAAGTTTGGAGCAACAGGAAACCTATATATAGGTTTCCTTCATATATCTTAATTGAAGGTTCTAGTATTGTCAACTCCCGTACAACAAGAAGAGGATGCACAGCTATTAGTAGACACGTGGATACATCGGTACAGACGAGGTAGCCTTCGATTCTTTATTTTACATCTTCTTTTACATAAACACACCGATCTTAAAGCTGAAAGTCAGTCATTTCACGGCTATAAACTTGCCAAGGCAATTCAAGAAGAAACACATGGTGAATGGAGTCCAAAAACTGCTTCAATATATCCTATATTAAAAGAACTTGTTAAAGAAGAAGTTATTGAGCATACCAGTGAACGAGAAACAGTTTCTGATGAGAGTTCCAGAAGCATTAAGCAATACTGCTTAACTCCTTTTGGAATGGTTGTAGCAAAAAAACTTGAAGAAAATAGAAAAAATATGGCTAAGCATTTCATTTCGAGACATGGAGATGCACCACGTCCTCTCCCTCCTATGTTCCGTCTTCCGAAAAAAGAACTATTAGCAATTTTAAAAGAATCAGATGTAGTCCATCTTGAAGATTTTCGACAACACTTGATTAAGATGCAAAAACATAATCATGAACTTCTTAATATTATTGACAATCTCCTCAAGGAGAAGAAAACTGAGTAAACTTACAAATTTTAATTGAAAATAATATATACAATGAAAACCGCTATCATAGCGGCTACTATGTCTCTTACTCGGTTCTTGACGAATTGTTTTCTTCTATTGCTTTTAATATCAGAATTTTGGAAGATCTTGCTGACTTTTTTTTGTTCTAGGTCAACTTCGTACATTTTTCGCAGCATATCTTCGGATCCTGACACTTTCAAATTCAACCTCTACGATGTAAATAATTCTAACTCCTAATCCTATTAAATTTTGTGCTCAATAATTATTGTGATAGGCTTTTAACTTACTTACCTGCTGGCTAGACCACCAGCGAGTTCTCCTCCATCTATTACAAACGTTTGTCCTGTCAGGTATTTTGCGTCATCTGAAGCCAAAAATGCAAATAATCCTGCGACCTCTTCTGGTTTTCCAAGTCTGCCGAGAGGGACTTTACTTTCACATTCACGAAGCATTTCGGGTGTGTATTCTGTTTCTTGCATAGGTGTGAGAATATAACCAGGACACACAGCATTTACTCTTATAGCTGGAGCTAATTCCAGAGCTAAAGATTTTGTCAGCTCTATCACTCCTGCTTTTGATGCATTGTACGAAGCATAAAATGGATATCCCGCAATTCCATTAGTTGAACCCATATTCAGGAGTACTCCACCTGAATCTGCTAACATCATTTTTGCTGCAGCTTGCGCAACTAAAAACACACCGGTCAGATTAACACTGAGAACTTCCTCCCATTGGGAGAGGGAAATATCCAAAAAGGGATTTCTAATACTGATTCCGGCATTATTAACTAAAACATCAAGGCCTCCCATTAAATTTTTCACTTTATCGAAAGCAGAATTGATATCAGAAAGGTTCACTACATCTGTCTTTATTATTCCCACAATATCAGGAAAATTTTCTTTTATTTTGCTTAAAGCACTCTCATCACGATCCAAAATGGTAACTAAGGAGCCTTCAGATATAAATCGTGAAACTGTTGCTGCTCCTATTCCACTGGCTCCTCCTGTTATAACAACTCGTTTATTTTTCAAACCTTTCATTAATAATCCCTTAAAGATGAAAATTGAATAAACTGTGAATAATGCATTCTTAAAGAAATTATAAGTCTTGAGACTCGGAAGGTGTCATCGATATTTCTGAGAAAACGAAATAAATGTAAATTATTTATTTTTCTGAATTATAATAACTGTATCTTGATCTAGGAACAGATCTTTTGGGGATCATCATATGAATAATCAAAAAATTAAATCTTCTACTTTTCTTTCTTTAGAAACCAGAGTTGCCGTAATTACTGGGGGAGCTGCTGGTATTGGGCTTTCAACAGCGAAATTATTGGCAAAAATGGGGGCTACTATTGCATTATTGGATGTTAATGAAAGTCGTGGGCATGAGGCAATAAAAGAAATTAGAAAAATAGGAGTACAAGCTAAATTCTATCTTTGTGATGTAACGAAAGATACACAATGCCAAAAAACTGTAGCTGCTATTGTCAACGATTTTGAAAGAATAGACATTTTGTTTAATAATGCTGGAGTCATTGTGAGGAAAAATGCAGTAGAATTACAGGAAGATGAGTGGGATTTAGTTATCAATGTTAATTTAAAAGCAATATTTTTACTTTCACGCCACGTACTTCCTATTATGATCAAACAGGGTAATGGAGGAAGTATTGTAAATACAGGGTCAGGTTGGGGACTTAAAGGGGGGCCGAACGCTGTAGCTTACTGTGCTGCTAAGGGTGGAGTTGTGAATATGACCAGAGCGATGGCCATTGATCATGGAAAACATGAAATTAGGGTAAATTGTATTTGTCCTGGTGATACTGATACAGAGCTCTTGAGAGGTGAAGCAGTTCAATTAAATCAAGACATGAAAGAATTCATGGAAGAAGCGGCGGAACGTCCACTAAAAAGAGTTGGTAGACCTCTAGATATTGCACACACTGTTCTATATCTTGTTAGCGATCTTTCAAGTTGGATAACTGGAACTACAATTGTTGTTGATGGTGGAGGAATAGCATAAATTCTGATTGATAAATTTAGAATGGAGACACACAAATGAATACCAAAAAAAATCTTGTTCATCCATATATACCAAACTCTGCACCAGAAATTAAAGAAAAAATGATGCGAGAAATTGGGATTGATGATATTGAGGAACTTTATAACGATATTCCAGATTTTTTACGATTTAAGGGAAGAATGAATCTTCCTGACCCTTTACTATCGGAAATTGATCTTAAAAGTCATGCAGAAAGAATATTATCAAAAAATACAACATGTCAAGAATCCATCAGTTTCCTAGGAGGAGGATGTTGGCAACATTATGTCCCTGCAATCTGTGATGAAATCAATCAGCGTTCAGAGTTTTTAACTGCTTATGCAGGGGAACCTTACGAAGATCATGGACGATTTCATGCCTTGTTTGAGTATGCAAGTATGATGGGAGAATTATTGGAGATGGATGTAGTCAATGTTCCAACTTATGATTGGGGACAAGCAGCAAGTACAGCAATTATGATGGCTACGAGAATTGCAGATCGTACGGAGATCCTCGTTTCCGAGAGTATTTCCCCTGATAGATTATTAATAATTCAGAATTACTGCAATCCAACACTAAAAATTAAAACTTTGAAAACTGATTATGAAACTGGAAAAATAGATCTTGTAGATCTAGAGGATACCATTTCGAATAAGACTGCAGGAGTATATTTTGAAAATCCTTCCTATTTTGGCTGTATAGAAGATCAGGGGACAAAAATTTCAACAATCATCCACGATAATGATGCATTATGTATTGTGGGTGCTGATCCAGTATCACTAGGAGTATTGACTCCTCCAAGTAGTTATGGCGCAGATATTGTTTGTGGAGATATCCAAGGGTTAGGTATTCATATGCAGTATGGTGGAGGACATGCAGGGTTTATAGCTACACATGATGAAGAAAAATTCGTCATGGAGTATCCATCCCGATTATTTGGAGTTATTCCGACTATTGTTAAGGGAGAATATGGATTTGGTGATGTAACATATGACAGGACTTCTTTTAGTAAAAGAGAAAAAGGAAAAGAATTTATTGGTACTGCAGCAGCTCTATGGGGAATCACTGCAGGAGTATATTTAGCATTACTAGGTCCCCGAGGTATGCAAGACTTAGGGAAGTTAATTTTACAGAAATCTCAATACGCTATGGAGAAAATATCCACTATTGACAAGATTGACATCATTTTCGAGAAAACCCCTCACTTCAAAGAATTTGTTGTAGATTTTAATAAAACCCAGAAAAAAGTCTCAGAAATAAATGAACTCCTGGTTAAGAGGAAAATTTTTGGTGGAAAAGATTTATCTAAAGAATTTCCTAATCTCAGAGAAAGCGCGTTATTCTGTGTAACAGAGATTCATAAAAAAGATGATATTGACAAATTAGTACTAGGATTAGAGGGGATTATTCGTTAAAGGAAGTGTTGTCGAATGTCACCAGTTAAAAAAATTAAAGTACGAAATTTTCATCAAGCAAAGTGGGATGAACCCATAATCTTTGAATTAGGAACAAAAGGAGAACGAGGAATTCTTTTACCTGAAATTGAGGGTGAAATTGAAGCAGCAGTAGGAGATGGCCTTTCAAAAATACCCAAGCATATGATCAGAAAACAACCTCCTCGTCTTCCTGAAATTTCCCAAATGCAAATCTTGAAGCACTATCTTAGATTATCTCAGGAGACTCTCGGGGCTGATTTGAATGTTGACATCGGGCAAGGAACTTGTACAATGAAATATAGCCCTAAAATTAATGAAATATTAGCTACATCACCAAAATTAACAGCCTTACACCCCTCACAACCAATCAGCACAGTTCAAGGAATATTAGAAATTTTTCATAAGACGGATTTATTTCTAAGAGAAATTTCTGGATTGGATCAATTTACATTGCAACCAGCAAGTGGTAGTCAAGCAATATTGACGATGAGCTCTATAATTAAAGCTTATCATGAGGATAATGGCGAAAATAAACAACGTGATGAAATTATAACAACAATTTTTTCCCATCCGTCAGATGCGGCAGCTCCAGCCGTACAGGGGTACAAGATCATTGATATCTACCCTAATCAAGAGGGATTACCTGATCTAGAGGCGTTAAAGGAAGCAATTTCGGATCGAACGGCTGGATTGTTCATAACCAATCCTGAAGATACAGGTATCTATAATCCAAAGATTAAAGAATTTACCAGGATGATTCACGAAGTTGGAGGATTATGTGGTTATGATCAAGCTAATGCCAATGGAATACTAGGGATAGCTAGGGCAAAAGAAGCAGATTTTGATATGTGCTTTTTCAATCTTCACAAAACCTTTTCTTCTCCTCATGGATGTGGTGGGCCGTCAGCGGGAGCACTTGGAGTGAAAAAGGAACTTATAAAGTTTTTACCAATACCATTGGTGGGTTACAACGGATCAGAATATTATCTTGATTATGATGTTTCTCATACAATAGGAAAAGTAAGGTCATACTATGGAGTCGTCTCAGCTGTTTTAAAAGCCTATTTATGGATTATCAGCCTAGGGAAAGAAGGATTAGAAGAGGTATCCAGAATCGCTGTTCTTAACAACAATTATTTATTAAAAAAAGTCCTAGAAATTTCTGGTACCAGTGCCCCCTATGCTGAAGGTCATCACAGGATCGAACAGGTTCGGTATAGCTGGAGTAAATTAACAGAGGAAACGGGGATTACAACGGAAGATATAACCAATCGTATGATAGACTTCGGTTTTCATATGTGGTCGAGCCATCATCCCTTTATCGTACCACAACCATTTACCCTTGAACCTACTGAATCGTATTCTAAAGCAGAAATCGATGAATATATTGCAGGACTAGCAAAAGTCGCAAAGGAAGCATATACAAATCCAGAAATAGTCAAAAATGCCCCACATCGAAGTGTTGTTCACAAACTTATAACAAACTCCTTAGATGATCCAGATAAATGGGCTATCACGTGGAGAGCCTATTTAAAGAAATGGAAGAATGATAGAATATAATTGTTAAATATAATTTGTTGCATTCAAACACCATTAAAGGAAATGATGATCATAACCAAAAAAGTAGGATTAATTGTAAATCCTATTGCTGGGATGGGGGGACGGGTAGGACTAAAAGGTACCGATGGGGTCGAAATTTTAGAACAAGCTAGGCTTTTAGGTGCACAACCTGAATCACATAACCGCGCATTGATCGCAATTCAAAAATTACTACCAATTAAAGAGAAGATAGAATTAATTACCTATCCAGAAGAAATGGGAGGAATTATTGCTAAGAAATGTGGTTTTCAACCGACAATTATTGGGAGTATCTCAAAAGGAAAAACTACTTCAGAAGATACTCAAAAGGCCGCTAAAGATTTACTAGATTTAAATATTCATTTGCTCCTATTCGCTGGTGGGGATGGAACAGCGAGAGACATCTATGATGCAATAGAAAGTAAGGTAGTCACTTTAGGAATTCCAACTGGAGTTAAAATCCAATCTGCAGTTTTTGCCCGCAATCCGACCCGTGCTGGGGAGCTAGCTCTAGCATTTCTCCAAGAGAGAACTCACAGAGTTAGGGAGACTGAAGTGATGGATATTGATGAAGATTTATTCAGAGAAGGAATTGTTAGAGCAAAATTATATGGTTATTTGACAATTCCGTATGAAAGAGCTCATGTTCAGAGCTCAAAAGCGGGTAGTCCTGAAACAGAAAGCTTCGCTCACCAAGCAATTGCAGAAGAGATTATAGAAAATATGGAAACCGATTATTTCTATATTGTTGGTCCAGGAACTACAACAAGAGCAATTATGGATAAGTTACAATTGGTAAATACTCTATTGGGAATTGATCTCATCTATAACAAGAAGTTGATCGCCAATGATCTAAATGAATCCAAACTTGTGCATCATATACAGGGAAAAAAAGTTAAATTAATTATAACGCCTATTGGAGGGCAGGGATACATACTTGGAAGAGGTAATCAGCAATTAAGCCCTGATATTATTAAAAAAATCGGAAAAGAAAATATAGTTGTAATAGCAACAAGAAATAAACTTAATTCTTTAAATGGGCAGCCCTTATTAGTTGATTCTGGTGATAAGGGGGTAGACGAATTATTATGTGGGTATATAGGTATAATTACAGGCTATCGAGAAAAAAGTATTTACAAAGTTGTATGTTAGGGATTCTCTCAAATTATTGAGATTTTTCTAGACGATGAAAAGAAAATCCTGAGTTTTTCGTCTAGAGTTTTCAATCTGTGTTTAACGAAGAAATCCTATCATTTGGTGTTTCGCAATATGGACACACTCTCCATTCAGGATAAAGTATTGCACTACATACACGACAAGTAAATAATTCACTCGACCTCTTTCTACTATTAAGTAAAAATGGTGGAAACAAAAGAAAGAAGAACAAAAAGGGAAAATCGAAGAATACGAACAAGAATAGACTAACTACACTTATTGTGAGTGATATAACAAAGATCACAATCCGCTGATTATTCATCTAGATCAACATTTTTAGAAGGCTATCTGATCCTTAGATCTTAATTCTTTTCATTCTCAGTGACCCACATCCGAGCATGATCTTCTAACGTATGTGGGGTATAGTTAAAGGTATTCTGAAGAAGCTGATAATCTTTCTCTACCTGCAATGCAATTTCTGATTCAAAACTATTCAATAAGAGAATAAAAGGAAGCAATTGTGAGATATAAGGCATAATAGGACGTAAAAGACTTGTAATTTTCACTGCAACTTTCAAGGGAAACAGGGGAATTTTTCCAAAGGGAATTTCTTTTCCTATAACTTTTGAAATACGTTCTGCGGCTTCAGGAAATGAAGGAGCCGATGGACCAGCTAATCTATATCGTTTTTGGGGCAATTTCGTTACTAGTACAGCTTGAGCTGCAATCTCTCCCAGATCAAGGGGAGAAATATTTGGTAGGGATGAGGGACCTCCGCCTGGTACACGCATTTTCCCTCCACGAATTAAAGAAAAAAAGATTTCAATTGAAGGGGGTGCTCCTAAGATTGTATAATCAAATGTTGATTGTTCTAATGCTTCCTCTATAGCATATTTGATCTTCCCTGATTCCATTTTTATGTCTGGAACAGGTTTTTCATATACAGATATATACACGATACGTTGGATGTGTCTCTCGGATGCAATTTGAAAGAGTTTTAGAATCGAATCATGTTCAATTAAACGTAGTTGACGAATAGTCTTTCGATTAAACGCAGAAACCGCAATAACTATTGCACTACAATCTTGTAGACTTGTGGTTAACACTACTTGATCTAAAATATTCCCCTCTATGATTTCTAGTAAAGGATCTTTTCCTAGAATCAGGAGTGCTTTTTCCTTATTCCTCGATAATACTCGAACAGGAATATCTTTATTCAATAATGCCCTTACGATATGTTGTCCATAGTGTCCTGTTCCACCAATTACTAAGATAAGATCCGCATTCTTTTTGATTGACAACAGTATTCCTCACTGATTTATCCATTCCAACCTCATAGTTTATTTGTTTTTTTTATGGTAAAAAATTAGTAGTATTGGAATAGCCGTTAAAAAGCCAATCAAATCAAAATTAGTCGAACTACTTCTTATCATTGTTTGGTTCACGATCAATGGTATTCAAAATCTCCATTTGTCAAAATTAATATACTTGCGAATGGTGCAAATAGAAGCATAGAATGAAATACAACGATTTTCTCTCTCTAAGAATAAAAAACCTTTTGTATCAGGGATAATGAGAGGTAGACAAAGCCTAAGAGAAGATTAATAAAAGGAAGAAATACGGTTCAATCAACGATACCTCATCTCTCATGAATATGATCAAAGATTAGAATAATTATGGTCAAAATTAGGATAGATTTGTATTTTAACATTTAATTCGTATATATCCACATAGAAACCTTAATTTTACTATTATTGGAGAGAAACTTATTATAATGCCTCCACAAACAAGAAAAACTATATTAAATAGAGTACGTAAATATTTAAGACAACACCCTAACGAATTAAAGGGAGTCCGAGGATTTCATAAGAATCGGTTAGAAGGTTTAATTCAGCGATTAGATGCATTTGCTCTAATTGAATCTTTACCTTGGAATGTTCCAGATAGGACATTATTTAGAGAAATAGCATTAGCAGCAGGTGTTCAATTTGTACGACAATACCCCTTCCTTTATCACACACCCAATTCTCTACGTGCCTGCTTCGGTATGCCTACACGTACTGATCGTAAAAAAGGCCGATATTCCTCAATATTTTATCGAAATGAAGCCGTAGAACGTCAATTACGTCCACGTGTTGAAGACTTAGAATCAATTCAAGCATTGATTAATACTGCTAAAGAATCTGAATTTGTAGAATTACTTCCTACTCTAAATAATTATATCGAAAGAGCAAAACGGAGAAGATATGCTGAAGAACTAATTGAAGCTCCAGAAAGCGATCATTCAAAAGATAGTATTAACGTTTTAAGATCCTTTCTGTCTGAAATTGGATTTGAGGATCTACAAGAAGCTTCAGATATGGAAGAAAAGCAATTAGAAGACCTATATGGAGTTATTCTGGCACCAGATCTAGTAGGGAAGTGGAAAGACCGAGAATGGTGGGTAGAATTGAAAGAGTATCATTCATTGAAATTCAATTCTAAAGTCGTTTTCCAAGTTTTTCGGTATTTATATCACACACCATATGTTATTCTAGCAAGTATTTCACCATTACCAGCTTTTACTGAATTAATTGGACAAGAAACGTGGGTTTCTACAGAACTTCATCAATGGGGAAAAGAAAAAGAGATTGAACTGAACGAGAGGGTGAACTTATGGACTGGCATGCGAAAAACCTATCAGAATTTTGGCCGCACGCTGGAGCTTACACCTCGATTTGAAGCATTACTCTTAGCACTTACAAATGAAATTGTGACCCGTGAAATTGGTTTAGCAGGAACTGAGTTACGTGGAATTGAAAAATTCCTGGATATTGTTATGAAATTTGATATTCCCATCAAAATTATGGATTTTGATAAATTTCTTCAACGGCATGAAACAGAACTTCCAAAACCCCTATTACTATTGAAAATGGATTTTTCAGAAGAATCACAGGACTAAACTGTAAGTTCGAATAATTCAGGGCCACCAAATGAGGGCCAAATAAAAAGAAGTCCAAAGATTATTATGAGAACTCCCATAATGAGTTCTACTAGTCTGAATTTCTCCGCTAAATATTGAGCTGCTCGTACTCGCGCTTCAGCAGTAACAACGACAAGGATAAAATAAGGAATAAACAGCCCAAGGCTAAATAACGAAAGCCCAATTAATGTAAACACGGGATTTACAGCTTTAATGATGATAAGTATTAACGCATAAAAAACAGAGAATGCACAAGGAAGAGCTATAAACGAATATCCAAATCCAATCAGAAACAGATCCATCTGTTTGTATTCTTCACGTGCCATTAGGTTGGAAATTTTCATAGGGATCGGAATTTTAGCAAAGGTTTTCTCCGATAGTTTTGGATAAAGAATGAATATCCCCATTATGACTAGCAGGACGCCTAATAAGAAAGAAAATGGTCTATAAATACCCTGAATTTGCGTAGCAATTCCAACCCATAAATACATTATGATTAGGGCGACTCCTAAAAATGTAACTAAAATTCCACTAACTAAAATGCTTACCCATTTCAGAGCAGTGAAACGAGAAGGATGAACTGTATTACCCTCCGAATCGGTGATATCCTTGTTCATAATTCGAAAGATTGTCAGAGGCATTATTGGAAACAAGCATGGTGAAAGAGCAACGTACAATCCAGCTAAGAAAAATAACGGAAGGCCAATTGAATCATCAATAAAGAGACCAAATATATACATAAACTCACCCGTGCTTTTATAACATCTAATCGGCTCTTATCCAACTACTCATAACTGATTCGGAAGTAATTCCTGGAGGGTGGTCAATGTATTTACGTATCCCCTGACTATTAAAAAATGCCATCGTCGGTATAGAATTAATTTGATAACGTGAAGCCGCTTTTAACGTCGCATCACGTCCTACAATCCATTCCATTTCATGTTCAAGGGAATATCCTTCAAGAATACTAATAGTATCATCCTTTTCAATCGAAACAGAGATAATATGAACATTAGGATATTTAGTTTGCAATTTCTGCAATTCTATTATTTGGGTTGCACAGGGTTGACACCAAGTAGCAAAGAAATCGAGTATGATGGAGGCACCCAAATAATCCGATAACATAACTTGTGAGTAATTAAGGAGCTGGATTTGAAAATCCAGACCATCTGTCAGTTTAACCTCACTCTCTGTATCTTGAGTGGAAGGGAGGGATCCAAAAGAAAGCAGTAATGTTGCTGCAATAGCGATAATTACGATGGCCATTCCAATCGTGGTAGGTTTGACAGTATTTCCCGAAATTTCACTCGAAGAAGCCAAATTTTTTCGTTTGGTTTGAATTGAATCTAAAGAGTGGAGTACATCATCATACGTCTCTTCTTCGGATGAAGTGTTACTACCTACTGCTTTTGATGGAATTTTTATCGATCTTCTTGCCATAGTTAACACTTAATACTCTTTAACAAGAATTTTTCCTCCCCTCTTTTTGTCGATTTTGATGCGATTTTCACCAATACAGTTCTTTAGCAGGAGTATATTTTTGGGTGAAATTTTCCGCAACTTTTCCATCAGATAATCGTACAACCCGGTCACCAAGTGGGCATATTGCTGGATTATGTGTAACAATGAGTACTGTACGATTTTGAGCTTTACCTGTCATCGCTTCCATAATTTCTAACACATTTCGACCAATTTGATAATCTAAATTTCCAGTCGGTTCATCCGCAAGGAGAATTTCGGGCTCTTTAGCCAATGCGCGCGCAATTGAAACTCGTTGTTGTTCACCACCACTCAGCTGGGTTGGAAAATGATGCATTCTATCTTTCAATCCGACCTTATCAATGTATTCTTCCGCCTTCTCACGAATGATTTTACTCTTAAACGAAGGCTTACCATTCTCTTGTTTAACACCGATAAGATCAATGGCATACTCAATATTTTCAAGTGCATTTAATCTAGAGAGGAGATTAAAGAATTGGAATACTACACCGATTTTTTTCTTACGATAAGCAGTAAGCCATTTCGCAGAGAGGGAAGACACAGGAATCTCATCTACGGTGACTTCTCCTGAGTCAGGTATATCCAAGCCACCTATCATGTTTAAAAGAGTGGTTTTACCTGCACCCGAAGGGCCATATAGGATAACTAATTCGCCCCTATCTATTTCTAAATTAATACCATTTAATGCAATTGTCTTCGTTTCTCCCAACGAGTACGTCTTTGATAATTCTTTTATCACGATGAATGCCATGATTCTACCTCCTAGACTACTCGCTCCTTTGTTGCTTCTGCTAAGTTTAAATTTAGGGTTTTACGCAAAGGAAAGTATTGAGTAACAAGAACTCCTATATATGTAAGGATAAAACTCGTTAGAATGGTATTGTTGCTTATAAAGAGCTTGATACGGAAAAACTCCATATCTAGAATAACACGCATGAAAAACCACAGCAAAATCCAGCCGAAAATTAAACCAAGTACTGTTCCTACAAAAGTTATAATGGTATTTTCAACAGTTACATTCCTTATCAACTTTCTATTGTTTGTTCCTATAGTAAGAAGAGTAGCAATTTCTCTTTGCTGTTCTTGAAGGCCTATATATATCGTGTTGTAAATAATTGCACAAGAAAGAATTACAGCAAAAATAGCGACGATATAAATAATATTATAGAGTAAATCCATTAGTTTTAGCAATTCCCCTCTTTGTTCAGCTTTAGTAGCAATATTTCGGACATTATACCCATATTTCTCGTAGATCTCTTCACGAATTATATCTAAACGTTCTGGAGTAGGATCCTCGATCTTCAAGAGGATGGTATTAGCAGGTTCTCCAGGAAAATTGCTAACTGATGCCAATTTCTCTAGACCGACAAAAGCAGTTAGACCATTAAATTCGTCAATTATTCCAGTAATTTGAAATGTGATATTAATTAGCTCGAAATGGGCTCGTAAGGGAGTCGTAGAGACTAATTTTGTTAATTTGGGAAGTTCTAAATTCACTTCATCGTTTAATCCAACATTTAATGCATCTGCAACCGGTACAGAGAGAACAATACCATCTGCATTCCAACCACCAGCTTCAAAATCGAAAGTATGACCTAAATATCCATCTGAGTCATTCATACCTATTACACTCACCTGTTTGCTAGAGGATGATTCGGAAGAAGTGACAGTGGCTCCAGATAACAGATGATAGGTAATATCTGTGACACCTTCAACATTCTGCTTTATTGATCGTGCAATCTGCGAACCATTCGTTGGTATTTCTGAAAAATCAACTTTTAGATCCCAATTTTCTGAAACATCATAATAGAAGGTTAATGATCCATCCATTGACTCGATCATACCAAAGGCCATTGAAATCAATGATACAGAAACAATGATTGCGAATACAGAGGAGAATGTGCGTCTTTTACTTCGAAAGAAATTCCTTAGAGGGAGTCTTAATCCTGTTACGCTTGGAGTAATCTTGAATTTCCGAATAACGCGCTCTATCAATGGAATTTTACCTGTAGTGATATGTAGAGAGGGATCAAATCGAAGACTTTCAGCTGGAAGTGGTTGTATAGCCCCGCGCACTGGGAAGTATCCGCCTACAAGTCCTGTTAATATTCCTATAATAATACCAGCAATTACAATGGGCCATTCAATTGTGACTTCAGGGTCAAAGGGAATAGTTAGCATGTCAACATAAAGAGGACTAAAATAGCTTAAGAACCACAGACCTAGGAATGTGCCAATAATCGTACCAACAATTGCTATTACCAAAGAAATGCCTAGGTATTGCAAAATAATAGTTCTTCTATCGTAACCAAGTGCCTGAGCGACACCAATATCTTTTCTTTCTGCAACAACCATTCTACTAAAAAGTACATACAAACCACCAATAGCCATGCCTAAGATGATCAGTGGGAGAACAATGCCAAATTCACGGGCCTCTTCTATATCAATTAGTAAGAGCCAGTATGCGGCTTGATTATCGATATCTATAGGATCACTCAATTTAAGATTGTAATTTGTCTCCAAGAATATTTTCAGATCATCTGCAATGTTTTCACGACTTTTTTTAGACAATCCATCCTCTAACAATACCGATATCTCATTAACTTTTCCTTGAACTCCCAATAAGGACTGCGCGGCTCTTAAGGGTAAAAACACAACCCCAAAGCGCCGTGGACTTGGCATGATATCTGAAAACTCACCCTGATTAATTAAATACTCTGGAGATGCAATAACCCCTGCTATTTCAAATGGAGTTCTTGCGTCGCCAATCGCAATAAATTCTTGGGGCTCTAACTTCCAGTATTCTGCAAGATGCGTCTCAACAAGACATACATTTTGATATCGACTAAGTTCGGAAAATGGAGTACCGGAGAGAATTCTATACCCGTTAACATCAGACTGGTCACGATGATTTCCTTGGGAATCCAAAGTGTTCATCGCGACAATTCTTCCATTTTGTTTTTCACCACGTATCTCAAATACAGTACTGTGCACAATTCTAAGTTCGTAGGCTTTTACACGCGGTTCTTGCTTTTGAAATTCACTCAGAAAATTTGTTAAATTAGCGTAATCAATCCAGGCATCCTCCCCTGACCCTCCAGGATTGGCAGTTTGTATAGTAAAACTTGCCATATTATGTTCTTCGAATGCTGTATCGTAGGTACGAGTCATATGGACAAAAGCAGTAATCATTCCGTTAAATGATGTAATACCAATTGCGATGACTAGCGCAATAGTGAATAAGCGTAATTTACTCGCATTTATTGCCCGATAAATATTTTTAACTGTTTTTGCCATTTTTGATCACTAATTTACCAAGATAATTCCTCTGCATGGATAGGAGTCTGTTTTTCAATCGAATCAACTTCACCTGATCGTAAACGAATTACTATATCGCCGATTTGAGATATTTTCTGATTATGTGTTACGAGGACGGTTAAAACATCAGGCCGTTCTTTCATCATATTTTGAAGGACGGCAAGTACTTGTTTTCCCTCTGCCACTGATAATTCTCCAGTTGGTTCATCACAAAGAAGAAGTTCAGGATTTTTAGCCATCGCACGAGCTGCAGCAACTCGTTGTTGTTCACCACCTGATAATTGAGAAGGAAAATGATAACGCTTTTCAAATAACCCAACTTTCCGTAGATAATCTGTTGCACGCTTTGTAACCTCTTTTCGAGAAAGTCTTGAGGCTAATTCTATCGCATATTCAACGTTCTCAAGTGCATTAAAAACAGGAAGTAAATTAAAAAATTGAAAGATGAATCCACATTTCTCACGTCGATATTTGGTTAATTGCTTTTTATTCAATCTAGTAATATCTAAATCGTTAACTATAATTCTTCCGTCACACTTATCAATAGCACCAAGTACATTAAGAAGTGTTGTCTTACCAGATCCTGAAGGACCTAATACCACAACAAGCTTTCCAGTTTCTAAAGATAATGAAACATCTTTTAATGCATGGATTTCATGATTTCCCATTTTGTACACTCGATTGACATGTTCAAGTGTAACTACCCCTTCAAGTGAAATTTTGATACCTTGATCTGTGACATACATTCTAGGGATTCATCTCTCGTTTAGGTTGTTTTTAGCTTAGGACAAGCCTTTGACTGAAGGATCAATTTCTTTTACAACTTTGGTTCCTGCTCGCAAGAAGAAAAAGCGCTTAAAGTGCAAAGTAAACATTCTTTTGGTAGATTCATAAGAATCAGTTACAACTCGTATGCCAAGGACCAGTTTGCCTACAGATTGACCATTCGTTAAGCTAGACATCAAGATATGATATATTGGGAAAGCAACAAAGAACCAAAGAACAACTAACGACATTGCTTCGCCTTCTAAATTGAATAACTTCGACCAAAATATATCATACTCCAATGTCCAGCCTATATCTACTAAAAATGCAAGAATTACTCCTATCACAATATCAATAATCAAAGCGATTAAACGGAGAACAATTGATGCATCTTCATATTCAATTCGTTTCATAGACATTTTTTACACCTTCATTTTTGTTTTCTTTTTGATTTTAATCCATAAATAGTCATAATTGCCATTATTACAAGCGGTAGCTCAAATGAGGGAATAGAACCCCCTCCTACTTCGACTGATTTTAGCTGAGTACTTTCCCCTGTCTCTACAAGTGCAAAATATTGATGATACTCAATTACTGTCGTTACCCATGCGTGTAGGACCTGATTATAGATAGTTTCGACTTCAGACCAATCTTGTGACTGATCATCCCACACAACCCATTGTTTCACTTGGAAATCTTGATTGTTATTCACAAGAGGCTCTGGTAGAAGATATGTGAAAGAGAGATAGATTATATCTTCAGGAACTTCACATTGGAATTCTATTCCAAATTGCATTTCTGTGGATAAAGATGGAGATTCGACTAGTGGTAGTTGGGAAATATTGAATGATTGATCGGTTTCAGAAACAATGATAAATGAAAACCATAGGATGCCGTTTTCATCAACAAAATCATACGCTTTCGCTTGTTCAGCTTCAAGATGCCAATTCCAATTGAAAGAGCTAGAATAAATAGAAAATATTAAGGAATTAGTGAGGGAGTTTCCGGCTTCGTCTTCTAGAGTTATTTCTAGTTCATAAGTCCCATTCTCAAGATCGTTGAAAGTCAAAGTAGAATTTTCATCAGCTTCAACAACTAAAAAGCTTTGTAGACCCTGGTTAAGAGAATATGAGAAATTTACATCCTCGGAAGTGGAAAAAGATATACTTATCTCACCCTTTAGGACAGAATTGTTTACAAAATCATATATAATTACCTCAGGAGGAGAATTATCAATGGTAAATAGATAGGTGCTTCTTATCCAATCTGCCGTTATATTACTCTTGATATAAACTTGTAAGGTTCTAACAGTCTCTACTTCTGGAGAGGGAACGTAAATAACAGTATTATTACTGCTCATCGTGAAACTAACATTCACAGGATTATAATTCCAGTTATATGTAAACGTACCATTGCCTGATATGATGGTAAAATTTAATTCTTTTGAACCTTGTATCCTGCTATTATTTTGGGGATCATTCAGAATTATACCTGGTAAAGAGTTATCGGTGCTATAGAGAAGTGAATAAGAGGAAGAATAACCGATCGAGTCTGTTGCTGTTATTGATAAATTATGTAAACCGTCCACAGAAGGAATTGGGGTCTGAAAATCAGAGGAGGTGAGAAGTGTATCTGTTTCATCATCCCATTTATATCGTAACTGCTGAATACCATAAGGAGAAGTAAAGGAAACTGAAATTAGTGATCCGGAGGCTAGTATGGAAGTATTTGTAGGGGAAAGAACATCTAGTGTAGGACCTACATAATCACCAGGAAGTGTAGCCAGCTCTGCAAATGTGAGATTATACCAAATATCTCCGATAAACTCCAAATACGTACATAAGACCATTCCTGTGTTTCTCTCATACAGAGCAAAATTTGGAAAACCTGGAATATCAATTGTAAGATTCCACGCTTCAAATGTACCTACTCCACTCATAGTTAAATTAGCTAAACCAGTAATTCTTGCGTCACGATAACCGTACCCTTGAATATAGACAGAATAGATATAGTCAATAGTAAAATCTGTAGGATCTATCCAAAAGTCAAACGATTCATCCTCCTGTTCTTCCCAATTCCAATATCCTGAAGTTGAATAGGAATGATTCACACTATCACGGGAGATTACCGAATCAAAGGGTGAGGCGATTGCACTTGTATTAGCATAATTTGAACGAGTGAACCAATGAGTACTATTCAAGGATAGAACAGATGTACTGAAGGTATTAACTTGACCCTGGCCAGTAATATACTGGGAAACTGATAAATTTGTAGTAGGCAAAATCGTATCTTCAAGTTGTACCCTGCCTTCCGTTCTTGAGATTCGTGAAGAAATTTCTCTCTCTGTTACGGACATTTGGGAGAAATAACCCTGTTGGTTCTCTATTGCTTCAATCGGGTATGTCATCGAAAAACAGAGGAAAATTAAAATCGTGTAGTTTATCGTGAAGATCATAGATAACCTGAGATTTTTCATTTAATCACCGAATAGCTCAAATAACTGGGAGAAAGGACGATAAAAAAATATGCGGATTTTATTAAAAATCCCTGTGCACAGTGTATACACCACTATTTATGTTATCGGTAGGTAGAATTCCAATTGAAGACTTCAACTATTACAATTCGACTTCCCTTAGAAGTACTCCATGAGATCGATCATTTGGCAAAACTGACTAAGTTACGACCTTCGGTCCTCTGTTCCTATGTACTGCAAGAAAAAACGCATGAATGGGTAAAAGAGTATGGAGAAAAAATAATGGAGGAATATGGTGACTAATTATGATAGAATTACTCTTTAAAATCAGTACTTTTGCTTCTCTACTCATTTTTGTAGTCATCTTTTTAGTTGGAGGTATCAAATTCTTTAAAATATGGTTAACCCTTAGAGAAGAATCTTTATTTCACCTCGCTATGATATGCTTCGGTCTATTAGCATATCTACTTTTTGTCAATTGGATGGTACTCATTATGGAAGACAACGAGATGGTGGAATTTATGATTAAACATCTTCTCGGTCTTATGTTTACCCCATTATATCTTGAAGTTAGTCTATATTATCTTACAACTTATATTAATCGACGAAATTTGTGGGAAAAATATTTTCCATTCCTGTTTGGGATTATGGTTGGAGTTTCATTCCTACTTCTCACTTTACCTGAATCAGATCCATATTTTGGAATTTTGTCTTCAATTGCCTATGGTGTCCCAGTTTTACTTACGAGTATTTTGTTAATACGAATCTGTTTACGAAACTATAATGTCTTTAAAGAATCGGAATTAGCAGAAAAAGATAGAAATTTCATTCTTGCTTTTACACTATTAACCATCATCATGTTCTTTGGATCGTTATTTGATATTTCATTTTTCATAATAATTGCGATTACTGGGATTGAGCTCTGGCCCCTAATAATTCCAGTAACGGGTACTTTGGGTCCGATTATGGTAATCATTGCAGTTTATTATTTTAGAAGAATTCTCAGGATGATTGATGACGCCGATATTCTGTATATTATGAATATTCTAAGTTGATCGAAAATTACTCTTAACATGATCCCTCTACAGTATCTTTCCTTTATTTGCTTGCATTGGGGGACATTTTACATCCCCGAATGAACAAAACACACAGCAATCCCCGATATTCGGTGTGAAAGTAGAGTGGCATTCAGGACAATCATAAACTAACTGACATGAATTTTTAGGCATTGTTACCAAATTCTCATAACCGCAGGTAGGACATGTTACAGTTGAGTTTAAGAGGGACATAGAATCTCAATTCAGTTAATTATCAATCAATTCTTAAGTGGATATATTCGAAATACAAGAGCTTGTCATAAATCCTTGCTTGCTGCAATCCTCTCCTTTATTGGAGGATGGGACATGAAGAAATATTTTTCCCACCTGGGAGGATCGATATCTGAAAGATTTTGATCAGCCATCTTCATGAATAAACTAGTTACAATAGTAGAATTGTTAATATAAGAGGATGCAAACGAATCAGCTTCAGCTTCCCGGTTTCGTGAATAAGCAAGTGAGGGAACGTTAAACAGAATCGAATTTATTACTAAAAAAATAAATCCAAGGACAGGCAAGCTACCTATCGTAGTAATGTTCCCTGGATATCCTAAGAAATCAGCAATAGGAGTGAATAAGAAATGAGTAAGAAAAAACATGAAGACAGTGGTGAATATACTTATAATCATTTGCCTCCATAGATCACGATGCTTAAAATGGGCTATTTCATGTAATAATACCCATTTTATTTCTTCAGGTATATATTTTTCCAGCATAGTGTCAGCTATAACGATTCGGCGTGTTGAACCAAACCCCATTAATCCCGCATTCCCCACAGTTGCTATTTCACCTAAATGCCAGTTTAATACTTTTGTCGTTTTCACCCCTAACGTTTTGGCCATTTGGATAACTTCAGCTGCTAATTCGGGATGTGTAGTATCTAATGCTGAGAATTTATAGAAACGGGGGAGGATAAGTATTGGAACTAAGCTTCCCAAGATTAATGAAACTAAAATAAGTGCAATGGTTCCAATAATCCACCAAGTATCGGGAAAGGCCCTTAAAATCCAATAAAATCCTTCCAACAGAATAATTCCTATTAGAATGCTGAAAAGATCTCCTTTAAGATGACGCTTTAGCCAAAGTCGAGTTGACATCGTCACTAGTCCATACTTCCGAGAGTATCGGGTGAAGGTATAATATGCAATGGGGAGTTCCACAATTGTAATGATGATAAATGAAATAAGGAAAAAGAGTCCAACAACAATGAATGGATTATCTGAAACGTTAATACTGATGGTTTGTTCAATTTCGACCGTAATCTTGGAGAGTAAAATTATAATTGAGACAAAAAAGGATACAACTGTCATTTTGAAGCCAAAACGCCGGGAAGCACGAGTATAAGATAAGGCTAGGTCTCTTCGCTCTTTATCAAACTCAGTTATCAGTTGAGGAGGGGGTATTACAACTTTAGATCCTTCATTTTCACCTGTTAACTCTGTGTCATCTTCTATCATTATGATTCCTTCGTTTTTGAACCTAATAAATTAAATTTGATATTATACTCACATCACATTTATTACATCTTGTATCTGATCACTTCCAACTAGTTGAGATATTACTCCAATCATTAAAGTCAAATGGGTTGTATATCAATGTAGAGGCTTATGTAAATTATCATGAGACAATTCCATTCAAACTCTTCTATGAAAAATTAGTGGAGCTACAAGTCATCTAACCATCTTTACCAATCCCAAGGATTAACAATTTCATCTCTGACAAAAGAATCGTTTGAATTTTCATTCAGTTCAGCTTTCTGTATGCATTTCCTTCCTTGGATAGAGAAAAGTCTTTTCAAAGAGTGTATATACAATTGCAAGGTATATCATGATAATATATATCACCAAAAACCAATCTAAAATATTTAGAATGATTATAGTCCAGATAATGTATACATGACC
>JAEOTQ010000178.1 GCA_016839785.1 Candidatus Hodarchaeota archaeon
AGCATGAGAATTTTGTGAAGTTTGTTCTCTCTGGTATTACTCCTACTTTCGCAAATACCTTACGTCGGCTTATAATGAGTGAGGTACCGACTATGGCGATCGATGAGGTAATTATCATTGAAAATACAACCCCTCTTTACGACGAAATTGTAGCACATCGTCTTGGTCTACTACCTCTTAAAACTGATCTGGAAAATTACGTTTTACCAGCAGTATGTGAATGTGGGGGACAAGGTTGTACATCCTGTGAGGTATCCTTAACTCTCGAGGTTTCAGGCGAGAAGGATATCGAGATCGTGTACTCAAATAGCCTATTATCGCAAGATCCAAAGATCACCCCAGTTTTTCCGAATATACCTATTCTGAAAATGGCGAAAAATCAAAAAATCTTTCTTGAAGCAATTGCACGCCTTGGACGCGGAGCAGACCATGCAAAATGGCAACCGACTTCCACAGTTTCCTATAAATATTACCCAGTTGTCCAATTTACTGAAAAAAACTGCACTTATTGCGAAGACTGTGTAGAAGCATGTCCTAGAGATATAATAAAAATCGAAAACGGCAAGATTTTCGCTCAAAATATAATTAACTGTAGTCTGTGCAATCAATGCGTGGATATTTGTGAGACCGATGCGGTTAATGTCACAACAACAGGAACGGATTTTATTTTTACCGTGGAAAGCACTGGTGCTCTCACCACTAAAGAGATATTACTTAAGGCTCTAAAAATATTGAACGAAAAAGCAGATGAATTTAAAGTGTATGTTGAAGAATTTTAGAAGGGATTTAATTGAAAATAGCAACAAGAACTGACCCAAACAAAACTTCATTAATTAGATCGATTAATCAGGCTGGAATAAAAAACAACGCAAATATTTGGAGAAGATTAAGTAAAGAACTCTCATCTGCTAATAGAAGACGTGTCGCAATTAACCTATCTCAGATTAATAGAGTATCTTCACCTGAGGATGTAATTGTCGTACCTGGAAAAATCTTGGGTGCAGGAATGTTGAAGCACAAGTTGAGTATAGCAGCAGAAAGCTTTTCTGAATCTGCAAAAGAGAAGATTCTTTCAGTAGGCGGTCAATGTCTATCGTTTGAAGAACTTATTAAGACAAACCCAAAGGGTACAAACGTTCGATTAATGAAATGAGAAATGGAAAGAGAAAAATGAACGATATTCTAATTGATAACTCAAAAATTATTGATGCTGAAGATACAATAATCGGACGCTTAGCTAGTATTGTTGCTAAACGCTTATTATCTGGGGAAAATATTATAGTTGTTAATGCAGAGAAAGCACTAATTTCTGGCAACCCTGGTTCAGTTGCTAAGAAATACAGTGACAGGTACCATATTAAAACCAAATCAAATCCTCTAAAAGGTCCATTCTATCCAAGAAAACCTGACCAGGTATTAAAAAGAACTATAAGAGGAATGCTCCCCTACAAAAAAAGCAGAGGGAAAGAGGCATACAAGCGGTTAAAAGTATTTAACAGCGTACCAGGTATTTTTGAAGGCCAAGAACTTGAAGTTCTAGGTGATACTCAGCGGAATAACCCAAAATCTTCCTATATATCGCTAGGAGAATTGAATACAAAAATCTGAAGGGATAATCTTGAAAAGTCTATTACGAAGCGGAAAACGTAGAACGGCAATTGCCAGGGCAATAATTAAAGAAGGAAAGGGTAGAGTATTAATCAACGGAAAACCTATCGAAATTATTGAACCAAATTTTGTAAGAATGAAATTACTTGAACCACTTCATTTTCTAGATAAAAAAGTTCGCAATAAAATTGAAATAAAGGTTAAAGTTAAAGGTGGGGGCTTCATGGGACAGGCTGATGCGGCTAGAACAGCAATTGCAAGAGCAATTTTAGCTTGGACTGATTCAGAAGCATTACATGCTAAATTTATGAATTACGACCGGCATATGATCGTTGGGGATCCAAGAAGAAGAGAACCTAAGCATTTTGGAGGCCCTGGTGCACGTGCAAAATATACAAAGAGTTATCGATAATCCATAACCTTTATTTAACCAAGAATAATGAAGACAGATGTCATCTTAGTGGAATATTTTTGGGCCCATGGCTTAGCCTGGTTAAAGCGCTCGGCGTTCAGAAGAGTTTCTGAACGGGCGATGCTGATAACGCATCTGGTTTTCCAGGCTGCCGACAGAAACCGAGAGATCCCCGGTTCAAATCCGGGTGGGCCCATTTTCAATTTATTTTTATAATAGAGCCATATAGTTGAAGATCAATTCGAAAATATGAAGTAGCGCCGAGATAATTAGTTGTAAAGTACCGGGGCTCAATTAAGCGACATTTGTTTTGTGTTCTAACCTTTGATGAAGAATATTTACAACGGGGAACGAATTCTTACCTGACTCTCTCTCTAGGCTATTGTTTTCGATTCGTTTCTGTATTAAAGTATGTAATAACTGTATTACTTGTTTATCGTGAATATCCAGCTTGGAAGAAACTACAAATTGTGCTAATAAACAGTTGATTTGATGAAAAGAAACATGTCGTAAGAGATCAGTTAATATAGTATCTCTTCTTTTATCATTTTCCCCATCTACTAGCTCACCAAGTAATGTTGTTAAATGTTGATTAACTAATAGCTTTTTACAAAAAGAGACCCTATTTTCGCAATTCTTAATTTTGATTGCATCCTCATCTGAGCTTTGAGAAATGTTACACAATTCTATGCAAATCTGGTTATATCCATGACTTGTTTGTAGAGAGATGTGAACATTTGAGGGGTTATCGTTTGACTCAGTTGTAGGAGGAATGGGGGTATTAGGCCTCGCAAAATTGGATTTTTCTTTATTAAATGGAATTAACATTCTTTGTAAGTTAATATATCCATCATCATCCGATGTAGAATTAAATCCAGTAAGTTTATACCGAATCATAGCTCTAAGAAGAATATTCTCATCAATGTGATCATAAACAAACCTATTTTCTCTAATATAACATTTATATCCATATAATTCAAAAAATGAGGTATGTTCATGTTTAAGGAAAGAATAAAATTGTGTAGAATTTGTCGAATTAGGCTTTTCTTTTTTGGTACTTTGAGAAACGTAATTTAAGATATGAGTATGATTTTTTAGAACTCTTGAACTATTTTTACTTTCTATTTCTGGAATGAATAGAAATCGACCTTGTCTAATGAATGTATATTTCCCGAATTTCCAAAAAGAATAATCTAGAAAATCCGTTTTTAGAGAGGAACTTGTTAATACATTTAAATTGGGAAAAATTGTATCTAGTAATGGTTTTGCTTTTTCGATATGTTTAGATAATTCAATCTTAGAACTCGAATAAAAAAAAATCCTTAATCGCTTGATATCTTTGCTTATTTCAATCGAATACCGATTTAATTCATTTAATAAATTAAATCCTTCAACATAGATATCAGAAAGGGATCTACATTCAAAAACACTCATATATATATCGAATCGCGAAATGTATATGAACTGGTTTTCTTTAAGAGTTAATAAAGATTTTTTTCTAAATGAATAAAGATTTAATTCGGAAATAATCAACAGACATGTGATTACTAGGGGTATGATATTTCCAATAACCAATGTGGTAAATAAGTTTGAGGAATTCTTAATTTCTTGAGAATTAGCAATATTTGACATAATTACGAGAAGTGTTAGGGCAATAAAAAAGCTAAAAAGTACTAAAAATTCCCAGCGATATTTTTCTTTTTTTGAAATCATTATTTTCAGCTCAAAGAATAGAAGTTTTTCTTTTTCTTATGAACTTAAATGCGAAGATGCCACAAATTGCCATGATAGAAATTAACGATGGCAGGAATATCGCCGGATTCATTTTATCTCCCATATTTGGAGATTCCAACTCATTTTTCAAATCAATGGAAAAAGATATTTCATTGGCCGCCCAGTCTGAGATTATTACATAAATTTCCCCAAATTGAGAATACACAATGGGAATTTCGATAAGATAGTGATTGGAGTTTAAAATCGATGAATTATACTTGATTCCAAAATATAAGCAGGAGATATTTCTTATTCCTGATCCTAAATCTGGCTCAGAAGTGATTATATGTAGATTGATGACTTTTTCAAAGGATTCCAAATAGTATGAATAATTGGGCGGATATGGATCAACGATGGAAAAAGTCTGTTCAGGGCTTAGGGACAGAGCTCCATTTGAAAAATTTAACTCCATTTTTACATTAATAGAGATATTCCATTTGAATTTCTGAAAAAACGCTTCTACGATGAATGTATTATTTGCAAAGGGAATAATTGTTGTATTTCGACATTCAGAACTGTATTGGTCAGAGATAGTGTATAATACAGAAAATGAAAATTTGCTAGAAGATGTAAATCTCCATCTTCCGGTGATTTGTTCATCATATGTGTAATTCTCTTTGAATTCTGTCAATATTTCGATTTTAGGGGTACTAAATTGGATTTCAAGATAATAATTTACCAAAATTCCATTAATAATACTCAACTGCTTCAGTTTGATCTGTGAACCTAATAGCTCGATTTCAAATTTATTTGTTATATCACGCTTAAGAAAATCTCGTAAATAAATTTTATCCAAAGGAAATTCAATGAAATCCAAATCCAAAATTAAAGTATAGTTGGAAATTGAGAAGTTCGAAACACATTTGATGTGTACTTCATAACTCGAAATATCTTCTGATACAGAAAAGATCACAAGTGGACCTTGAAATTCTAAGAGAAGTGTGTCATTATTCGTAGAGTCGCTCATGAGATCCCAAATCAAAAATTGATCAGTAACTTCTATTTCTAAAATAAAATCATTCCTCAATAAATAAGCGAAAATAGGAGTGCCTAAATAATTATCAGATGAAATATACCATAAAGAACCATTTATTGGATATGTGATATTAAAAATATGGAAGAAACTTTTATTACTGATTACAGGCGCTCGTGTGATTTCATTCAGAACGGGATGATATCTATCCGTTTCAATAGAATCATTTGAGATTGTGATTGTGAAGGTATTCATTTTAAGTATGATATTTTCCAGTTTTGCTATCAAAATCAAATTCAAGATATTCGATGATTCATAATTACTTGTTGATATAATGACATCTTTGTAACCAAAATTATTGGTTTGACTTTGCTGGATCACAGTACTATTAATCCAGATAGTTAAATCTGCTCCAGATACGGGCCAGTTCGTTCCACCCTCCTGTGGACTTATGAACATATTAATTCTAAAGGAAAGGTTATTATAAGGATTTAATATTTGTGGAATCCCCTGAATATCCCAATCGACAACTACAGGGTAAATAGTTAAATTTAGCAATTTAGACGCAAAAAAATCCCCTTCATTTGATGCAATTATTGTAATATTTCTCTGTTGCGGTGGCCAGACGACATGATCTAGAGTAAGATGATAGAATCCGTTAATAGATTGATGTAATTGATGAATAGACTCACCTACTACAATAATTACCATCGTTGACTCTTCAATGTATTTTTGTCCCTCTTTTTCCAATGAGAGGTTGAGAAAGATCGGATCGTATTGGTAAATTTCAATGGCATCAGGAGTGAGTAGACTAATTCGAGCTGTGGTCTCCCCACCAGAATGAATGTGAACTAATTGCTGATATACTCCGAACTGATAAACTGACGACAGATTTACTACTAAATTAACGACCCCTAAAGGATAATGATCCTCAATACTGATCATAGGAAAAATGAAACTACCATTTAACATGCACACAGTAGTAAGATGCCCAAAAATCGTTTCATTCATTAAATAGAGATGTAAAATTCCTGTACTTGGTTGTATTAAATTTCCTGCGAATTGCACCATTTCATAGTAAGATAAAATGGTTGGAGCTTCAAGATTTTCGATATAATTAGGGACATTGAATTGAAATAATAAAGATTTAAGATTTTGAGTTGAAAACTGGTATAATTGACCAGTTATATTTCCATGGAGGATTTCATAGATCTCTAACTCTTCAAAAGATATTGAAAAGTTTATATTTTCGAGAAAGGTCCAATCGGATGGAATAATTGCGAACAATAGACTAGAAAGAGGATTAGGGAAGAATTGGGGAATAGAAAGATTATAATTGACATGGACAAAAGTTTTATTCCAATTAATCACGTGGGGACTGGATAAAAATTCAAAATTTCGAGTTATTACGACGAAAAACTTCGTTTGTTGGTAAATTTTCCATGAAGTATTTTCTTCCATTGAAATGGAAATATTGTCATTAATAGATTCATGTGTTAAACTTCCATTTTCACTCTGCACTACTAATTCACCTATAGTGTAAGTTATGGCAGATTCATTAGGAGGTAATGAACTAGTATAGTTAAGCCCCCTTATGTCTAAACATATATCGAACTCAGGTATAAAGGCAAACATATAACAAAAAACGGTTTTCAATTGTGAGAACATGGAATATTCAGAAGGTAGGAAATATTGAGTAATCAAATGAGTGATATTGAATGAATTTGAGATCCAATCAGATTGCTCAGTTTCATTGCACAATACATATAAAGATTTTGTTCCGGGCTTGTAAACGTTCTCTTCTAAAGGATCTCCGAAAAAACTCCCATTATCAGCAATGATAAAGTTTAAAGATGCGTTGTTAAACCTTAGTTCTAATACCAAGGAATGTACTTCATCTTTTAACGTTCCGTCGATGTATGGAATCCTATATTCGAATGAAAACTCAGTGGAGTAATTAACTGGAGAAGGACTGGTTGTAACATTAAAATCAATATTAGTAATTCCTGAGACTGGAGTAATGTTATTTTCAGAAAAATTTAGACGATAATAAGGAGAAAAATCAGTAAGATTCTGAAAGACTTCTACTTCTCCATAATCAGGCTCAATATTGTTTATCCAAGAACTTCGTTCTTCTGAGGCACCCGAATGAATGATAAAAGAGGAGCTTTGTGGCGTTGACTCTATAAGAATCTTACTTGTTCGTGAGGAATTAATTGAATAGATCTCTTTACTAGTAAGATGAACGCTTGCATTTTGTTCTGCGATGAATGGAAATAGATTTTCCTCCGTGGAAATGGATTTTAAAATGGATCTTTGCCTTGGGAGTTCTTCATGAAAGTTAGTTTCTAAAAATAACGGTGTTAATGACTTTTTATGATTGGTATAACCTTTAAACGAGGATTTTGATTGACTATTTATAGTCACAATTAAAGAAGATAAAATCAGGGTTAGAATTACTATCGTTCTAAGCTTTAATAGACCAAGAAGAACATTTTTCATTGATAAAAGATTCCTACCTTAGATTTAATATCTAAAAAAATATATGAAAAACGATTTAAAATAACCCAAGAATTTAAGATAATACTTTTCTTTAGAATGATCCCGTTAAGAAGTCTCTGGTAATAATAAATACGGCCAAAAATAGTAGAAATCTTGAAACGCGAATGACGACTGCTGAATATGTTGTTATTTTATGTTCTGAACTGAAATTGATGTATAGAGGCAATATACTCATTAATAATCCGAGAAAAATGAAAATAGGATCAAAATTAGGAATTTCATAGGTATTACGATTGTACCCCCCGACAGAGATTGAAATCAGCTGAAATAATGGACTGGCTCCAGATATGAAGGCCAGAGAGATGAGTGAGAAAATTTGGATGATTGTTGTCTGAAATGCAGTCGCTTCAAGCCTAGCTTTACCAATACGAAGCAAGTTACTAGTCTTATTCAATTCTTCAGTGATAATCAATAATTTTTTACCTGCAAGTTTTGTACTGATTGTACTGAATTTTTCAATTAGGTTGAGAATTTGAAGCGTTCTAGAAGAGAATAATCTCTGAAGAGCAACGATGTCAGTAAATGAAGCTGGTTCAACATTTAAGCGAAAAGAAACAAGAGCCTCTTTTAATGAGGATGTAAGAACTTCTGTTGTATTTTCAATATATACATTTAGGGCTTTATTCAAGCTTTTAATATAAGATAATCCTGATACTAGATTTTCCGCATGAATCACTAGAAATTCAATTGTTCTATCGTCTATAAAAGGTAATAATGGAGAATGTCCAGCAAATACAGAGAGATGTTTATCAGGTCGAAATATAATTGAAGCAAAAAAAACCATAGATATTACCCCAAATCCAACAATATTAGTAATCTGGCCCGAGATTAAGAGATAGCATAAGATAACAGGAGGACTTAAAAAAGTCAATCCAGAAAAAAGTGAACCCCAAGTATCCACTTTATCAGTTTCTTCCCTAATATACTCAGAAAGATGAGACAAAATCATATTAGTAGAAAGCAGAGTTAATTCTGTCCCAGTTTCCCAAGTATCAATTACATTGAGAAAAACACGCCTTAACTCTCCAGAAATTTGGTTTTCAATCTGAGAACGAATAGCATCTTTGAGGGGGATTCCAAAATGGGATTTAATTAAACTATCACTAAATATGTTTGAATAAATCTGATAATTGCTTGTTATTATAAATTTAGTTGCATCTTTCAGTGATTTTGATGTTTCGAGAATTATTAATAACTCATGAAGAACAAAATATCCTATAATTTCAGCTTTAATCATATAATTTTTGAAATCTTGACGTATAAAGAAATGAACTATCCGTAAACATACAAAGAAGCAGATTCCCTCCAGAATCAAATATTCGATCGTCACAAGATTCAAAATCGTCTGAATAAACGTCATGCTGATAAATGAAAATAAAAGGATGAGGACAAGGTTTTGTATCTGATGCCTTGTGATCCAGTATTTGGATTTCCAGTGATATGAGTAATTTAATATATCAAAAAAGTCTAAATTTCCAAAAAAATGATTCATTATAATATTAATCAACTAAGAAACCTCGAAATTTTTAATACATTTGAAAATTATCTTTTAGCGGCATTACTGATATTGAATTTCTTTTTGAACCAAAGGGATCTTCAAAAGAAACTCCGTTTTCATTTCAAAGACATTCTTTTAATTTTCCTTCATAAGAACCTAAGAATGCTTGATTTGACCAAGGGATATTAAAGAGTGAAAACTATAGAGAAGACATTCAACAATTTCGTTTTATTTGAACTCTGAGTGGCATAGAGCAAGAATCGAATCGAGGTTCAATATTGATCATTTTTGGGTGTTTTTAATTACTCGCGGTTGATTAGATGATTGATGGAATTGCCCCTCTTGGAAGAACGAACAAAGGTAATCACTGCTAAATGTCCAATATGTGGAAAATGCGAATCAATAACCATAAATCTTACAGAATTAGAGCAAGCGAGGAATAATCACTCTCTTCTGACAAAAGCAGTTTCCCATGCTAAAGATGGCCATGTTTTAACCTTATATATAGATGGGGAAGGTCTAGTCAGAAGGAAATATTGTTTTGATTTAGTTCGGAAAAATCTCATTAAAATGAACAATCTTACTCCTGGGAAGCTGGATAATTTATTTGAAAAAATGATTAAAGACTCAATGAGACAAGGAAAATAAACCATTGGCTAGTAATGGAGGAAATGCTCATTGGTATTAGTTGATTTAGTTATAAATCAAAAATCTGGCTCGTTGATAAACTCGTACAAGTTTTTGTGTTATAAAGCTCTGATAAGGAGAGATAAACTATCCTCAAATATTGAATATCAAGTCATTTACGATGAGGTTGTAATGGGGGAATTAAAAAATTTCAATTTGTACGAAGGGTTACTAAAAAGTACTATAGAAGAACTAATTGTTAAGACACAAGATTTCATTTCATTAGATGAGCTATTTTCTTTCGTTTCTAACTTGAAAGGAGAAATCTTAGGTTTTTCTGAGCATCTAATAATTCCAGTCCTTTTCAGAATTCTAAAGATGGAGAGACTTGGTCCTTTATTGGTAGATAATCAAATTGATGAAATCTATTTGGATTCCAGTCAATCGTATATCTATATTGATCACGCGAGGTACGGAAGATGTTCAACCCAAATCCGTCTACGGAAACAAGAAATAGAGTCATTTATACATAGAGTAGCTCTCGAGAATGATTTTAATCTGAATCGAGAGAATCCGACCATGAAAGGAGACTTTGTGACAAAGTTATTTCACACTCGAATCACTGTTGATATTCCACCTCTTTTAATCGATGATGTCCATCTCGATATTCGAAAGTTCCATCCTCATAATCTTCATCTCGAGGATCTGATTAAATCTGGTAGTATTCCTCAATCGCAAGGAAATTTTCTTAGGGAGATAATGAATAATTTAGTGTCTCTCTCTATTATTGGTCCTCCAAATTCGGGGAAAACAACTTTGCAAAATGCTCTGTTAGAATATATCCCTCCTCACTTCAGGATTTTGTCTGTAGAGGATGTCCTTGAGACTTCAAATTTAAGGATTGGAAATCAAGTAAGATTTAGGCTAGGTTATGATCCTAATGAAAGAAATATTTACACAAAAGCAATGGAAATTCAAAAATTATTGCACAGAAGCCCTGATTATGTGAATTTAGGAGAACTCTCGACAAAAGATAACTTTCTAGCCTTTTTGAATATTCTTTCTGTGGGTATACCCTCAATCCAGACAATCCATGGGAGAAATCCCAATTATTTGCTTCTACGATTACAAGATGTTTATAAAATACCTATAAGTCTGATTAAAACGTCATTTCCACATGTATTTGTTGAAATGGATACCCTTTGGGTAGAAAACATTCGTAAAAGATTCATAATTAGAATAGCAGAACTAACACCAGAGGGGGAGATAATTATTGTCTCTGATAGACAAAGTGATCGATTTAATGATTTATTAATAGATAAACAAAATTCCTACTCACTCAATTTTCTCCAAGATCGGAAAAACGGAATACATTGAAGGACATTAACTTCAGCATTTAATGTGAATGGGTAATGGTATATCAATTTCTGTTATCTGCTAAGGGAATTTTACAGTACTAACGTAACTTCGATAATGAAACAATTCAGTTAATTTTCCCTACGAAAACTTTTTAAGTGATGATTCGGGAAATAATAACATTTGAGGGCTTCAAATGAAAATTCCCAGAATCATCAAACAATTCATCCATTCTGAGCTTTATAAAGTTTGTGATGGATATGATACTACCAAGATAATTGGTAAATACTCCTCCAAAAGTACTTGGAATCCTC
>JAEOTQ010000179.1 GCA_016839785.1 Candidatus Hodarchaeota archaeon
AATATAAGGAATAAGGAAAATAAGGATTGTTGAGCGGAAGAATGAATAGAAGGTTAAACAGAATTAGGTGAAGACTGGATGCAACAAAGAGATGAAATACACCGCGAGTTGACACGTCTATTAAAAAGTGATACATCAATTAAAGTGACTTTACTAGGTGATAGAACAGGTCTAACAATTGCTAGAGCCTCAAGACTATTGGTATCAGAAACTATGGGGGCCTTCGATCTTGAAAGTATCGGAGCAATCGCTTCTGCTGTGTTTTGCGGTGCTGCGGAACAAGGAAGTGCTTTAACTCTCGGGGAGCTAGGTATAATGCTGGCTGAATTCACTGATGGTAAAATATTGACCGCTCAAAGTGGAGAACGGGGAGTTTTAGTGGTAGTTGCTGAATCGGATGCTCAATTGGGATTAATCCGAGTGAGGATGAAAGAATCATCAGAATCGTTGGCAACACTCATGGATAGATTAACGGAACCATCAGCTGTCAAAATGAAGAAACCTGAATCTCAATCCATTATGGCTGCACTCAAAGAACTCGAAAACTTTTAACCATTCAAGATTAATATTTTTTTTCTGCTAATAACATATTATAAGTAATATGTAGATCAGCTCCATCTATGCAACTAGAAGTAGAAGGTTTAGAAGTGCCGTATTCCCAATTAGATGACGTTATTTTGAAATTAACTGATGAAGTTACGGTTAAAGTCCTCAATATTTTGCTAGAGCATAGAGAAATAATTGATGAAGACATTGTAAATATTTTGAATGAGGGTTTAGATCAGAACGAAACTGAAACCCCTGAAGAAGATAACATAGTAAGGATTGCTCTTAAAGAAGTTAGAAAATCGCTATATAAGTTAAATGAAAGATCCTTGGCGAGATATCGACGAGTTCGAGATAAAGAAACGGGTTATTTTGTGTATTACTGGTCCCCCATTTGGGAAAGGATTCGCGATTTAATAGTAAGCCGTCGAAAACTAACAATAAAAAAATTAAAACAACGCTTGGACTATGAACAACGGAATCTTCTCTACGTATGTGAAGAAGGGCATACTCCTGTTACTTTTTCTGATGCGTTTGAATTTGGGTTTCTGTGTACTATCTGCGGACAGGAATTGGCTCAAAAGGAGAATGCGGAGACAATAACAGCTCTACAAAGCAAAATATCTGAGTTAGAGAAAATTCTCAAGACTGGTTTAGAAGAAATTCAGGGGATTGAAGAAAGAATGGAAAAGGCGGCTAATAATTGATTGATCATTGTTAGAAAGCTCTTTTTACAGAAAAATCCGCAACTTGTTCCAGGAGTTTAAGCATTGTTTTGTCTTCAAAGTCAAGTGTAGCAATATTCATTTTTGCTTCATCAGCCCATTTTTGGGCTTCACTCATAACAAACTCTTTTACCTTAGATTTCTCGATTAAGGGGAAACTTTTGCTAATACGCTCTTCATCAGAAATTCCCTGATCTGTTAGATATCTTTTTAAGATATTTGCATCATTGGAATCAAGTAATCTTAGAGCATGTACAATTACGAAATTGCCCAATTTCTGCTCAATAATATCTTTGTATATAACCTTACCAAATGTATCAGCAGTTGAAAAAATGTCCAAGTAATCATCTGCAATCTGAAACGCAATACCTGCAGCCTGTCCATATTTTTCTGCGCTAGCTTGTTCATCTAGGGAAGCCCCAGCTACCATTGCTCCTAGCTTACATGCTGCAGCTAATAGGGCTGCAGTTTTACCCTTAATCATCTGCAAATAATCTGCTAAGGTGACGTCGATATATCGATTCGATTGAAAGTATTCATTCTCTCTGTCATCTTTTTGTTCAAAGAGGATGTCTAATCGTTCACCTTCAGTTAACTGACGAATAGCTTTTGAATAAACATCAATTGTATCAGTAAAATATTCGCCAGTAGATTTTGCGGCTTCATAAATGGCTTCTCTATATATTATGGCTGCTAAAATGGCAAATTCATCTCCAAATTCTGCTCTAGTGGTTTTTTTCCCCCGTCTAAGATCTCCCCGATCTATAATATCGTCTAGAATTAGAGAATATGTGTGTATTAGTTCAATACCTGCAGCAGCAGATCTAGATTCCAGATTCTTATCTGAAGCACCAAATGCACGCGCGAATAGGAGAGTT
The DNA here is from genome assembly GCA_016839785.1 of Candidatus Hodarchaeota archaeon. Classification (GTDB taxonomy): domain Archaea; phylum Asgardarchaeota; class Heimdallarchaeia; order Hodarchaeales; family Hodarchaeaceae; genus Hodarchaeum. The sequence goes on from JAEOTQ010000179.1 coordinate 2,150, forward strand.
AGGGCTGGCCGGAGTCTTTTTCCTCCAGTTGCTGTTTGCCATTTTACAAGATCTGTGAAATCTGTATGAATATCTTTGAGCAGAAATTCATACATTTTTTCTTCGACGGACCTACCTAAGACACTTAATTCGGAAAATACTTCTTTAAAATCAGAATCATTCATTTTCAATTCACCTGAAATTATAATACTGATGTTTACTCTTGTTTTCGTTCAAGAATGAACAATTAACGAGTTTCACACTTATTCAAGCATTTGAATCATGCTTAAATTAAATTTATCCTCGGTAATCGAGAAATAAATTTCTCACAAAGAATTGTAGAATATGAATCAGTATTTTTTCATCGAATTAGACTCATTCCAGGTTTCTAGAAGCTAAAATCCATGATGTAGCCTGTTCTAATGAATCCACAACAGTTGAAGGAGTACTATATCGGTGTAAAATTGACTCATTTACCAAACCAGTTGTTAAACCAATCGTTTTTACTCCTGCATCATTTCCTGCCAGGATGTCTACAGGCATGTCTCCCAGAAAAAAACTTAATTGAGGACTTGTGGAACACGCTTCAATGGCAAGAAGAAGCCCTTCAGGATCAGGCTTAATTCTAAGCACATCATCCCTTGAAACTAAGGCTCTTGGATGAAAGAAATCTTTGATGTCATGTTTTTCTATCGTTTCTTCTAATTGCTTCCGAGAAGCATTTGTACAGATACCTAATTGGAATCCATGGTTTGTGAGTATTGAGAGACTCTGTTTTACATCTGGAAAAATTGGGGCATTCTCATAAACTGATTTGACCTTATTTATACAAGAAAAAGCAAAAATCAATGATTTCATGCGGCCTAGCCCTAATTCTCTTCCAATGTTCCAAAAAACACCGAAAACAAGCCTAAAACCACTATTTATTTGAGGAGTTTGAAATTTTGTCAATAATCGAATACCTATTGTTTCCATTGACTCTGTAGTCACAATAATTCCATTTTTTTCGAGATTAGAACTGACTATTTCTGTGAATGCTCGCATAGAATCAATTAAAGTTCCATCTAAGTCGAAAATTACAGCACTGGTCAAAGGATTTTCCATCTTCGGTTAACCTTACGAAGATTGTATGTGTAAATAAGCGATTTGTTGGGGATATCTTGATGATTGACATAATACTAGCTAAACTAGTCTGAAGATCCAATATGTAACGAAATTCAATTTGATTATTACTAATTTACGTAATTAGCAACCTTTCTGGATCCTCTATACTATCGATGATTATTCGTATTTCCTACTTTAATCCTGATAATCTGTTAGACTTCAATAATATGAGGTGAAATGAGAAATGTCATATTAGAAGCTGAAAATTCCTACAAAGAAAATTTAAATTTCAGAGGTTTTCAGTGAAGTAGAGTCTGAAGGGTTTTTCTGCTATCAAACTGACACCAGTGCTAAGCACTGATAGTTTAATTTTGTACGAGTGATATAAATGACAAAAGCTTTTGAAGTTCAGGATCTACGGAGTTTAAGAGAAGAAATTATACAGCTTCGAGATCAAAAAGCTGACTTACTAAGTAATCTCCGAAAATTGGAAAAAGAGCGAAATCAGAGACGTGAAGAGAGGGATAATCTTAACAAATTGGCATCTGAGAATTTCGCCAAAGTAAGAGGGTTAAAAGACCAACGCGATAAAAACAACCGCGCAATCCAGGAGTTAAAAGCAGTCCGCCGTAGCGTTCTTGAAGAAATGAAGGAGCTTATAGAAAAAGCTAAATCATTGCAAGAAGAAATTAAGTCAATGGATATCACTGAGAATGATATTAGGAAATCACACGGTCTGAGGAAACGTATCGATAGTTTGGATTGGAAAATACAAACTACATCAAGAATGGGGATTGCAGAAGAACGGCAACTCACAGAGCAAGTAAACGCTCTAATGGAGCAATTAGGTGATATTTCTGTATCTACTGAAAAGCTCAAAGCACGAAAAGAAATAAACAGGGAAATTAATCATCTTAGAGGATTTTTGGATCATAGCTGGAAAGATTTTCAGGATCTTGTTGAGAATTCTCAACGATCACATCAAGAATTAACCGACCTTTATGACACTGGAAAAAAGGCAAAAGATGAAGCCGATAGGTGCCATAAAACTTTTCTGGAGAGAGCAGATGAAATCAGAGTACTTCGGGATGAATTTCGTGCCTTGAATAAGTCACTAAGGGAAAAATCTAGTATCTTTAGGGAGCAAAATCGAGCTCAAAAAGAGCGCGTTCAACTTGAACGAGAAAAAGCTAGCGCTGAGATATTGGAAGAACAAAAAGCTATAATTCAAGAGAAACTAAGCTCTAAAAAGAAAAAAGTACTCTCCATTGAAGAAATGCGCATTATGATGAATCAAGATCCAGATTTTTTGAGTAGTGACGAAATGCTTGAGGAAGAAGAGGAATAAACTTCTTTCAATGAATTGCATAGTTGGGGTATCTAGTAAATCATTTCTTGGCTAGTAAAAAAACATTTTAGTAGATCCGAAAAGTTGTTCTCTAGAGATAAATAGTCTAAAATATAGGAGACAAAGTTTCTTTTGGATGAAAAAGAGTTTTTTAAACTTGTAGGTAATGAAACGCGGAGGAAAATACTACGCTCAATTGCACATGAACCCAAGTATCTTTTTCAGCTTGCAAAAGAATTAGAAAGATCTCAACAACATCTTCAACAGCATCTTCAGTGTTTATTGGAAAAAGGATGGTTAATTCAAGAACTAGTGGATGGACCACATGGCCCAGCGAGAAAACTTTATCGAATTGCCAAAAATCTGTCAGTTCGAATAACACTCAGCGAACACTCCTTTGATATAGATGTCTTCGATATCCAAATCGGGCATCAAAGCAAGCCAATCGATAATTTACATTCTCATTTGGAGGAAATTAGTAATGATTTGGCCTCAACGCTTTCACACGTGGTCCAAAAAGATCAACAAGATTACGCCGAACAAATCCAATCTTTAAATGATATTCTTGATAAACTAGGATCCGTTGAAAGTTTTATACTGGGAAAGAAAATTTCTATTACAGGGGAACTCCATGAAACAATATCTATGAAACTGGAGGGAGATGATCATCGAAAAGATCGAAAACTGGCGTATACGATCTTTAGAAGTTCAGCTCCTATTACAATAGGACTAATCCAGAAGGAAATCAAAACCAAACGATCAGAACTTCTTGCTTCTCTCAAAAGGTTAAACGAGAAGAATTTGTTACCAGAAAGCGGATTAAACTTGCTAAATAAACTAGAAGTCACATTGAGTAGCCAAACGGAGTGAAAAATACCAATGAAAGAACATACTCCACAGAACACAGAAAATGATTCAAAGTTCTACGACATTGATGAACAAATTAAAGAATCTGACTCAAAAGAAGTCAAGATGTCAACAAAGACTACCACTATGGATAGTAAATCATCTCAGCAAAATGAACAAGGAGAGCTAGAAACTTTAATTGAGAAATTAAAAGAAGAGTTAAGACAAAAAGAGAAAACGGATCAAAAAAACAAGGATCGTTTACTCCGTGCTTTAGCTGATTATGAAAACCTTGAGAAGCGAACGAAAGCTGAGAGACAAAGATTATTAAAAAATGCTAATATCAATCTTCTCACGAAATTTCTTGAACTTGCAGATACCTTAGAAAAAGCAAAATCAAGCTTTATCGATTCCTCAAATACTAATGATGAATTAAAAGAGGGTTTTCTGGCGATTGAAAGACAATTTTCAAGTATTTTGACCAATGAAGGTGTGAAAAAACTTGAATGTCTTGGGACTAAATTCGATCCAGCTTTCCATGAAGCTGTATTCGTAAGAACAGATTCAGGAGAAGGAGAAGACATAATTTTAGAAGAAGTTCAGACTGGTTACACACTGAACGATACCTTACTACGACCTAGTAAGGTGATAATTTCAAAATTAAAATATTAAGGTGAACATTAAATGCCTAGACCAATTGGTATAGATTTAGGAACGACTTTTTCTGCCATAGCCACAATGGAAGGTGGAAAAGCAAAGATTATTCCCAATGCGGAAGGTCAGCGAATTACTCCCTCTGTAGTATCAATTTCAAAAGAGGGTGAACGAGTAGTTGGAATACAGGCTAAAAGACAAGCTGTTTCCAACCCTGAGAGGACAATTAGATCCATTAAAAGAGAGATGGGAACCAATTATTCGGTGACTATCGATGGAAAAGTCTATAAACCTCCTGAAATAAGTGCGATGATTCTACAAAAACTGAAAAGAGATGCTGAAGCGTATTTGGGAGAAACTATTACTCAAGCAGTAATTACTGTTCCAGCGTATTTTTCTGATTCCCAACGTCAAGCTACAAAAGATGCAGGAAAAATTGCTGGATTAGAAGTTCTAAGAATTATCAATGAACCTACAAGTGCTTCCTTAGCCTATGGAATAGATAAAGAAGATGAATCAACAATTCTTGTTTTTGACTTGGGTGGTGGAACTTTTGATGTTTCAATATTAGAACTTTCTGAGGGTGTATTTGAGGTTAAAGCAACTTCAGGAAATAATAGACTGGGTGGAGACGATTTCGATCAACGTATTATTGATTGGATGATTGAAGAGTTTCAAAAACAAAGCGGATTGGATCTTTCGAAAGATCCGATGGCATTACAGCGATTGAAAGATGCGGCAGAGCAAGCAAAGATTGAATTGTCACAGAAAACTTCAGCAGCTATCAATTTACCGTATGTTTATGCTGATAATACTGGCCCTAAACATCTAAATCTTTCTCTCGAAAGGTCAAAATTCGAAATTATGATTGCTGACCTCATTGAAAAAGCTATGGGACCTACTCGACAAGCATTATCTGATGCAAAACTCCAACCATCAGGAATCGACAAAATTTTGCTTGTTGGCGGTTCTACCCGTGTTCCTGCAGTTCAATCCGCAATACGAAACTATTTCAATAAAGAGCCGACAAAAGAACTCAATCCTGATGAATGTGTCGCTCTGGGAGCAGCCATACAGGCCGCAATTATTACTGGTGAAGTAAAAGATGTTTTATTGCTAGATGTTACTCCATTATCTTTGGGGATAGAAACCTTAGGTGGAGTATTCACAATGTTAATTGAAAGAAATACTACTATTCCCACTCATAAGAGTCAAATCTTCTCTACCGCAGCTGATAATCAACCATCAGTTGAAATTCATGTATTACAAGGAGAGAGGAAAATGGCTGCGGGGAATATAACCCTAGGCAAATTTCAATTAGTCGGTATACCTCCTGCGCCTCGTGGTGTTCCACAAATTGAGGTAAGCTTTGATATTGATGCCAATGGAATTGTAAATGTATCCGCAAAAGACCTAGGAACCGGAAATGAACAGAAAATCACTATTAAAAGCGATAGTGGCCTTTCAGAAGCAGATTTCAAGAGAATGGCTGAAGAAGCGGAAAAGTACGCCGAAGAAGATAGTAAACGATTGGAAGAAGCTGAAGCACGAAATAAAGCGGACTCACTTGTCTATCAAGTCGAAAAGATGATTAAGGATTTGGGTGAGAAAGTTGATGCTACAACAAAAAGTAATGCAGAGAGTACGATTGAATCACTTAAATCCTCTTTACAGAGTGGAAATATTCCTGATGTAATTAAAAAGAGCGAAGATTTAGAAAAAATTGCACATGAATTAGCACAGAAACTTTATGCACAACAAGCTCCGCAAGGCGCTCCAGGCGGTGGGTTTCAAGGTGCTCCATCTGGTCAAGATGACTCCGAAGTTGTCGACGTAGATTATGAGATTGTCGATGAAGAGTAGGTAAAATCTAAGAATTTATCAGGTGATATTGCTGAGTAAAAACAAGAAAGATTACTATGAGGTTCTTGGTGTCCAAAGGAGTGCAGATCTTAAAGATATCAAGAAATCATTCCGAAGTTTAGCTCGGAAATATCATCCCGATATGAATCCAAACGATCCGAGTGCAGAAGATAAGTTCAAAGAAGTAGCAGAAGCATTCGAAGTATTATCAGATGATGAAAAACGGTCTTTATATGATCGATATGGTCATGAAGGCTTATCAGGAGCTTCTTTTAGAGATTTTTCAGGAATGGGACTAGACGATCTTTTTGGGGGCTTTGGTATATTTGAAAATCTCTTCAATGCTTTTGGAGGCGGAACTCAAGCTAGAACTTCCCGTTCTCGCGCTAGGCGTGGCCAAGATGTCAGACTTAACATTGATCTCTCATTCGATGAGGCAATGAAAGGAATTATGAAGTCAATTAAAGTTCCTAACTGGGCTCAATGTCCTGTATGCCATGGCAATAGAGTAAAGCAAGGAGAATCACTCATTAAGTGTAGCACCTGTGATGGAGTAGGAGAAGTGCGTCAGGTTCAAAGAACGGCCTTTGGGCAGATGATAAATATCACCACTTGTCCAAAATGCCGTGGAGAAGGGGAGATGTTGAAAAAAGGGACAGCGTGTGAGACCTGTGACGGGATTGGCAAAGTCAAGCAATCGAGAACTGTAGAAGCTCATGTCCCCGCGGGTGTGGATTCAGGAATGCGTGTTGTTGTTCAAGGAGAGGGCCGATCAGGTGAGTTGGGAGGGCCTTCTGGAGATTTATATTTGGTAGTAAACGTATCACCTCATCCCTTCTTCCAAAGAAATGGTTCAGATATTCTTCTAGAATATCCAATTAGTTTTCTTGATGCCGTATTAGGCACTAAACTAACTATTCCTACAATTAATGGAGATGAGAAAATTACAATTAAACCAGGGACCGAATCTGGGAAAATAATAACCCTTAGAAAGAAAGGCGCCCCGAATCCTAATAGGTCTGGTCGTGGTGATATGCACATAGGTATTACTGTAAAATTTCCTAACAAATTAGAAAAAAGTGTGAAACAAACGTTAGAAAAACTTCATGAAGAAGATGAGGCAAAATATGTATTAAGAGATAATCCTGGATTAGCTAAATACCTAGGTTCCCAAAAATGATAAGATTATCTAATTTTGAGAGATGGATTTCCGCTTATTTATTCCTTTAAAGGACTCAATTTTCGTAGTCTAGATAAATTTCGTGTTCGGAAAGATTCCCATGGAGTATTCATTATAATTTCCCAATTCAGATAACATGAACATATTTCGGAGAAGTTCTCCGGTAGTTTTTCTCGTTGTACAGCTTTTTTTATCAATTTGAGTACGATCTTATCACACTTTCCACAATTATGCGCACCTCTCTCTTTACCTGCGGCTGTGGGATCACAAATAATTCTAGTGTCAGGAGCAATCTCATTAGCGATTTTAACGAGATGAAGAACAGTCCATAACCAAGGAGGTTGATATTCATCTTTTCTAAAAAGCTCGTAAACTAAAGTTCCATTTTGAATATTGCACGGATTGATTGAGATAATATCTGTGCCCATCTTTTGTGCATCAGATATTGTTTTGATGGCATCTCTCATAGCCTCCTGCTCATTAAAAAATGGAGGCTTAATAAAAATGTAACTTTTAACTAGAACTTCTTTTGAATGTAAATATTTCAAGCTAGTTTCGTACTCTTCTAGGGTTGTACCTTTGTTCCAGCAGTCTTGTAAGATTGCATTGTTAGAGCTTTCCAAACCAATTCCAATTTCCAATTTTATATCTGAAAGTCGTTTGATGGTATTTTCAATTGCTTTTTTCCCCTTTAAGATGAAATCAGGCCTACATTCGACTGATAATTTAAAAATTTGTCCAGAACGGTTGATAAGATTTAGTATATCACTCCTTAATTGTTCTGGAACATCAGTTTCATCAAAAAAACTCCCCGAATTGAAAATCTGTAATTCCAGTGGTTTGCTATATTCAGCCTCAATTATTAGATTGATTAGCTCTTCTTTAATCCTTTTGACTGGGATTACATTCTCTCTTGATGAATCGTTGATATAACCACAGACAGAACATCCACCATTTTTCGATAATGCCCAACTACATCCTCTAGTAGGGATTACAATAGTTATAGTAAAATAATGCTCATTTTCTGACACACTACTCCATATTTTAGAATGTGAGGTTTCGGCTAATTGAGTAAGGTAGTTGTGGCGGATTTCCTGAATTCTACCTGAAAGGAGAGGATTCACCTGATTATGCATTTTCTTTCACCTTTTGACGAATTTTTACACCCAAACCCCGGGGCATGTCGATTAATAACTTTCCTGGAAGATATGCGATTCCTGTTGCTATGATCTCCTCGTGTTCATTAATTATTATTACTTCATCATTTATCCTGATTTCGTGATCAGCCTGCTTTATGGCATTTGCAAAAATAGTGGTTCCTCGAATACTCTCCCCCTCAAATTTCACAATATTTCTGGTTGATCCAATTATGCGTTTTGCAGCTTCAATTGATAAGGTTAAAAATCCAGTAGAAGACCGAAAAGTCATCAAATGTTTACCAGCATGTTGAATTCGTATTCCAAGTTCTTTATGTCCATGAAGTCTTACACCTTCAGGAATGAGAAGCTTTCCCACACCTTTTCCGAACTGATAATCTGCAACAGTACGTAGAAAATCTAACGTTCTATTTCGTTTTGAAATTTGATTGATGTTAAGATTGTTCGTAAGAAGTTGTCTAAATTGATAAAGACATTCTTTTGAGGTTAGAGATGATACTTCATTATCTATAATGTGAACTACTTTATTCAAATTCCTACAAACATCAGTTAATACTTCTTTTTCTGTTCCTTTAACATATCCTACAAGCTGAACAGATTCTGGACATTTTTTCAAAAAATCTTCGAGATCCTGAGCCAGCTGTCTTTTTTCTAGACTACTCCAATCTCCAGTAACTGGTATGTCGTAATGTGCTGCTGGATATGTGTATTCTAAATTTCTAGGAACCACTCCCAAAGGACTTGTGAGAATTATCTCAGCAACAGAGTGACGTTTACTCTTCAATGTTCTTCGTATAACGCTTCGGAATACCTGATGGGATTTCGATTGAGAGTAAGGTTTTTTTGCAGAACATGGTAGGAAAATTATTCCTTGTATATGAGAACCTATTTGATATCTATTTCTCACCCTATCTCGAAAGCGATTGACTTCTGGCCGGGAAAAATCTGTCTGATCCGTACAATAAAGGGATTCTGATCCATAAATTGCTGTTCCTTGATCTAGAGGAATTTGTTTATCAATCATTCTGAGAAGGGTTTTCTGGGGTGGGTATGAATTTGCATAAATACGCACTAAATCTCGCAATTTACCCGATTTAAGGGCAGAATTTATACGTTTTATCACAAATTTGTAGTCTTCCACTTTATTCTCCAATTCCAATGCATTACCTCCAGTGTGAAAAGAAGAAAGAAAGGTAAAATCAAATAAATCGATACCCAGATAAGATAAAATTGGAAAAAATGAAGAGGGAACTCCAGGCGCATAGAACATGACATCGGGGGTAACTTTATTTCTTATCGATGATATATATGATAGTAGATATTTTGGATGATTAAATGTCGACGATAAATCTCCTAAACAAATAATTCCTGCCTTTAAAGTGGATATTTCTTTGAAAGAGTCCGATTGGCTTGATCTAAAAGGAATATTAACCATAAACTTGAAATGATTGTCCTTTGAAATTGATAATAGACGATTTACTGTTTTATAATACTTCATTCCATGATCTAGGTAGATATCTGGTAAATCCCAAGGAATTAAATGAATATATTCGTTTCCTAATATCAAGGATTTGTGTGTCTTAGGGAAAAATTCCTCAATTCTCTTTAGCTTAGCTAGAGATTTTCCCTGCATCTGTAGAGATGGATATAAGACACATTTAGGAAATGTGCTCGATTCTTGAGATTGAGGCCGTGAGGATCGTAAAAATTCAAGATTTGAGTTTTTGAGGATTTTTTTGAAACCAGATGAAGCAGATTCTTCGCTGAATGCTGCTTCGACACGAGTAAAATCATCTTCTTTTCTCATCTGGATATTCAGAAACGTGGGAGTCTCATGAGATTGTCCCAGAAATACAGTGCCAAGCCTTCCCAAGCCCTCATATTTTTGTATTTCAAACACCAAATCACTCACATCTTGTTTTGACCAGAATGCTCGTTGTATTACCTCAAGATCCATTAATATTAGTAGACCCCCCAATGATAAACAGATAGGATTCCACTAATAATGTTGATTAATTGAAAATACAAAATTGAAGTCCAATGTACCAGAAAAATTCCCAATCTCATTCTTCATTCTTCTCTGTCTAAAACCGAAATCGTGAATATCATGTAGATATTATTCGTATTGAAAGAGGGCATGAGATATTAATAATTGAGGAAATACAGAATCCTTATCCGTATTAATCGTTGTCATTCTTTGAAAATCACACAGATTGAAAGTGAAATTTGCCTTGAGTTCGTCATTTAGTAATACAACAATGATGGAGTACTTCCGTCCAAGAGGAAAAATCGTTTGCCTCGGAGATAATATGAAACCTGAACTCGAGCTTATTAAAAACATTTTAGATATAAACAACGATAAAAGAGTCCCAGTTCTTCTGCTTAGTTCTTCCACTAATCTGAGTGAATATGCTGATCAAGTTGTAATCTTTGATTCTGATTCAACAATAGCTCAGGTTCATAATCTCTTAAATTCCTCATTTCTATTTTTTTTGTTTAATTCTTCTGAACCTGGAATCCTTAGAATTCTAGGGACAATTTTAGCCTCAATCGAATATAGAGGCACCATCCCCATTTTCATTGACACTGGTAGAGGTCTTCCTTCAGATCAAAAGAAGAATCTTGGCGAGTGTTATTTTCACTTTGATTTAACTGAGAATTTTAATCATAAGGGCTTTATTATATTTTTAGAGAGCTTAATATCTGTCTTATCCCCTACTTCTGGGCTTGGAATTTCATTTTCGGACTTAATTCAGATTTTTGGTAAATCAAAAAGCTTATTTTACGGAATATCACACTCAAATCGTTTAGAAGAAGTTTTAGAAGATTTAGTTGATCAAATAGGGGAAAAACTCGTCCAAACATTACCTGAAGAGCTTGAACGGTTAGAAGCGATTTTTATATCCGTGATTTCAGGAAAATCAATTAGTTTACAAACTATGAATAAAATAACTGCAAAATTTGCTTCAACATTTGGTAAGGAGTTCAATATCCATTTTTCTAATTCTGTAGAGTCAGAACTTGAAGGATACAAAACTCTGGCAATACTTACAGATCTTCACCCCATAAATGAGATTTTTCCAGTTTCAAATCCATTTTTAATGGTAGATTTTGATAATGAGACCGAGGATACTTCAAATGAATTATCCTTTTCAAATTCTAAAGAGAAACCATTGAAAGAAAATGAGGAGGATATGAGATTTCATATTCTAGGCCAAATTTTCTCTGAATCTGAAGTTTATATCTTCGACGATGGTGGACTTCCTCTATTTGCCAGTCACCGTCCCGCTGGACAAGAAGTCTGTCTTTATACAGGATTGTTCTCTGCAATTCAATCAATGAGTTCGGATTTAATAGGTCATTCTCCAGACCATCTTACCGCGGGTGATAAAGAATGTGTATTTATTTCACATAAAGGTCCAAATCAAGCTCAATTGAGAGGAGTTGCTATTTGTAAAGGCGGACATGAAGAAACTGCGAGAAATGACCTTAAAGTTTCAATGGACTTAGTTCATCGCGTAATGCAACAGGGAGAGCCAGAATATGCGATAAATGACAAGATCCAAGGGATTCTTGTTAAAAGTTTTCAGAAGGGAGAGCTAACTAATGGATTTGCCTTAGCAAAATACCAAGCTAGTTGATTCAGGTTATCTAAACATTATTTTGAGATAGGATTAATTGCTTCATTAGCTTGAAATCGTTCATAGATTTTTTCAACATAGCCGAACTCTTCAATGAGTTCATGAATTCTAGTTGGTTCAATATAAATTTCAGAAGTCCATAAGATGAGGTATGCAGTGATCATATGTAGCTGAGGTGTAAATGACTCCTGAATCTCAAAAACAATTTGTTTTCGGAGAGCGAGTTCGATTTCGTACATATCAATTATTTCTCGAATAGTATTTTCTGCTTGATCTATAATTTCTAAATCGTGAGGCCATTCATCATTATCTTTACCTGCGCGATTTTTCGCAGGTTGTAGAATGTCACAGCGAAAATTTTCTTCTATTTTTCTCATCTCTCGAATTATATCGTCAAAATGAGTTAAGAAGGATTTTAGCTCTGTTATATGCCTATTGATAGACTCAGTAAGACGGAATGACAATCTACCCTGTACATCATCAAATTTCGTTTTAATTGCTTCAGAGAAGATATCTGACCGTTGGGTCATATGAAATCGTGATAAAATATTAAGTACAATATTAACTGTCCGCAATGACTGGCCTTGAACAGTTGTCCATTTCTTTTGAGAGATTTGAAGCCTCTTTTTGAAGACTCGAATACTCTGACTCATAACCAGTCAAATCCTTAATATCTCGACTTTTTCACACTGGATGAAAAAAATGGGTTAGAAAAATCAACCTCAGATCAAGAAGTTATACTTATTCCTTTAATATTATACCTAATGATTGAGGCATAAAATCTTTCCCAAGGTCTTCTTAAAATCAAAAAGTCATTTCCTCCAGTTTTCTTTAACTCATCTGTAAATAATTACAGCTTCATATAAAGTAAATAATAAATGTCAAGCTTGCATGTTTTTGTGTGTGAGATGTTTGGCTAAAAAGCACTATGTCCTATTATGGGCACTACTACTGGCATTTTCTTACAGTGTTGACAATTCAGTTTATATTACTAACAATATAACTGCTTTAACCTTCTCTTCACACTCCAGTAGCGTCGATTTTACAAATTCAACAATTATTCAACTGGGTATCCCTCATGAGGGCGTTTTTACAGGCGATAATAGCACTCATTATTGGAAACTTGCGAATGTCAATCAAAGTCAAGTTGTATATCTTTCTGTGTCTCCGTACACTGATATGGATATAGAATTATATCGACCCACTGGAGAAAGTTTTTCCCAGATATTAGAACGCACTGTGAGCTCAACTGATTATCTAGCTGCTTGGGACGCAAATGAAGATGGTGATTGGATTGTTGCTGTGAATGATACCAGGATTCTCCCGACCCAAAATTTCACCTACTCGATTTTAGCATTTATCCCACCTTTTGGATATAGTCTAGAATCTGCGATATTAGTCAATGATAGCCCAACTACAGTAAATTTTACTGTTAGTCACGAAAGGCACTATTGGAAAGTGTTACTAGAAGAAAATCAAGTTGGAACAATTAATATAAAAGAAATAACACCAACTGTGTTACGAGAGTCAAAAATAGAAATTTTTCGTGAACTAAATCCGCAAAACCCAATTCTCATACCTTCTGAGATTTTACAGAGTAGTTATAATTATTCATGGAATGCACCAGCTACGGATACTTATTTTGTTGTAATAACTCACAAAGCTGACCAAGGATTCCCAATCGGTCAGTACAACGCCTCATTTGCTGCAGAAACAGCTGGGTACAATTTTAAGACTGCACTAGAAATCCCTTACAATCAAACTTTTGCCATCAAAGTTGATCAAATATTCATCCCTGAAAAACGCTACTATTTTAGGTTTAAAGTCAACGTAAGCCGAACGATAGTCAATCTCCGTGTATTCGAAATGAATACAACGACTTCTACTATATTGGATTATGCTATTGTCGAAATCTTCGATGAGGGCGTTCAAGAGCCAAGATTAACAAAGCGTGAAGAAGAACAAAAAAGAGATGGTCAAATCAACATCTCTGAGAGGCTTGATACTGGTATTTATTATTTGCGTGTTTCACCACAATCCAATGCAGTTGGAAGGTTTCAAATATTTCTAGAATATCGTATGTCAAAACCTTTTGTTTGGAATTTAGCAGCTATCCTTCTCAACATAGGTTTAATTATTTTATTTCCAGTTTATTTAATTTATCTTGATTCAAAAGGAAAATGGTATCGAGTCAATCAATGGACGGTTACTACCTCTATCCAAAATGCATTTAAGATTTTTCGAAACAGTTTCAGAGGAATCTACAATATCAAGGAAGTGCCAAGTGACTCAATCCTAATTCATATAACTAGTGTTCCATTTCGAACTTATGCCTTGTTAAATTTTGTAGAGTCGTCTGAAAATGAAACTTTGGTTTTTTCAAAGCGAATTAGCCGTAAATACGAGTGGGGGATCTATCTCCTTGTAGGATTATTTGTATTTGATGCAATAAATATCATCGCCTATCTCTTATTTTCAATTCAATTTCTACCTCTATATTTCGCCAATCTAACGTCTCTAATACTATTCTTGGCAATCCCAACAATGCTGTTATTATTAGTTGTTTTATTCACCAACGGATCCTCCTATATGACTTATAGCCAAGTACATAATAGAATCGCGTATATAATTCAAAATTTTGAAGATTCAGAAGAAAATACAATGTCTTCCATAAATATGGATCCAGTTCAAGCTGCTAAGAGTATTAACTATGTGAGAGTCTTATGGAATCAAGCGAGGCACGCCTTCAAAAATCATAATTTCGAACTCTTCGTTATCAAAGCTGATGCAGCGGTCAAAAATCTACTCTCAACCAGATACTTGCAAATATGTCCCATAAATTCCCAAACAAAAGCTGATTTCCAAACTCAAGTGGTAGAATTGAGGAAACGTGGATTTGACCTACCTAATGAGAAAAAAATTGCCCATTTCAGAAATCTTAGGAATAGGATAGTACACTCATCAGTAACCCTGGGTGAGAAAGAATCTGTGGACTGTTTTGCTTACTATTCAACATTCGTTACTCGACTTGGTTTACGTCCTACGTAATTTCATCCGTTGTGCTTTTCCTTTTTAATCTAAAATTTCTTGCATATAACATAAGGTTATTTAAAGGAAAAATAGGCGTATGAAAATTAAGGAAATGTGAAAAATCTGGATGAGTATTCCATGACTAAGACTACTCTTGAAGAAGTACAACTTCCAAACTCGTGTAAGAAGGTATACAGTGTAATTCTTGAAGAGGGGCCCGTAAGTTCCAAGGAAATTGTCGCACGTGTCTCTTGTTCTACTCGTTCTGTGCGATATGCTTTGAAAAGGCTTCTGGATGATGAATACGTTGAAAAACGACCATGTTTGTCAGATATGAGACAAACATTATATTGTGCCAACATAAACAAAATTAAGGGAGAAATGTACTCTTTCAGAAAAGTTCTATGAACCTTTTCTCCAAGCCATACCAGAAATATTCTTTGTATCTGAGTGGATATTCTTTCTTTATTTTCCACCAAGCTTTATTGAACTTTTCGCTAGTCTATGCTGTTCACCAATGAAACAATCTGTTCTAATTATTCGGCCGTCAAAATGAGTTTGTTCTAAATCAAATTTAAACGCAACTTCAAAAGAAAAGGTTTCACCCTCTGCTAATGAGCTAATCAGCTTCTCTTCTGTCCCTTGAGAAATCTCGACTCCTTCTGGAACGTCAATTTTAATATTGATATTTTGTAATGAAATTTTTCCAATATTTTCAACAATAACTGAAACCAGGTATTCTAAATCTTCTTCGATAGTCTCAGCTTCCATTTTCAGATCCAAAGCAGGCTCTGCATCCTTTGCTTCGATCGTAAATCTATTTGAATTACTTGGATATTCACCATCTTCATTTGGTATTTCGTAGGTCGCTATTAAGGGGCCAACCGTCCATTTTCCAGGTAAATTTGGTATTAAGGAAAAATTGATCGTGTAATTTTCTCCAGTACTGAGTTTCAGAGGTAATTCAGGGGTGGAAGTTGAGATCAATCGTCCTTGAGATCCAGTTCTCAAAAAGATTGAGCTTATTGAGATTGGTGCATGAGCAGTAAGAGATGTAGATAGCAAAAACTCGGACCCCTTCTCAATTATTTGATTTTTATCACCTAAAAATAGCTCCGATTTGCAAAGAGAACATCGTTGCATAATTTCTTCTGCTTTTACCTTAATTTTATCGAATTCATCTGGAATAGCAATTGTTGGTAGCGGTTCATGTTCTAAGAATGTATCTGATGAATGTATAAGAGTCCATGCCAATTTTAAAGCTTTACCATAAGAATCAGTTAACGATTTTTTATTAGTTTCATAAATAGATGATAATTTTTCAAAATCCTTTTCTGAGAGATATATTAAAAATTGAAGATATCTAACTTGGTTTGGAGAAATTTTAGGTTTTTTACTCAAACGAATCATTTGTAGTGTTCGCTCAATGCTTTGAAATATATCTCTGTTCGGTCTATTCTTAGCGGTAACTCTCAATATTTGTTGATAATACAGTTCTGAGGCATTTTCAAACAATTTCGCTTTTTCTGCAGAAAGAGCCGCATTATCAAGAGCTAATAGCTTCATTTCTTCTGTATCAAATTGTTGATAAGCCTTATTAAATAATTTAAATGCTGTTTTAAAATTATTCCTTTCAAAGGCAAGACTTCCTTTCTCAAAATTAGTTTGAGGATCTACACCCAAGATTCGTCGAATAAAAGACATATAGCCACCATAACTCAGATTACTATCGAAAGGTCAAAAAAATCTGCTCCTTTTTAAAGTTCTCAGAAGGAGGGGAATCGTTGCTGGACAGGAAAAACTTCTATGAAGAACGAATGAATTCAATTAATTCTTTTTCTCGCTCTTTGAGAAGAGTAATTAGTTTTTCTTTCAATTTTTCTGCATTTTTTTCAGTCTTACCCAAGTCATAAATTCTACGAGAGAGTTCCATATCTCCTAATACATAATTAATCCATAACGCAAGATCTGAACGAACAACTGGCCCATCTAATTGCTGGGGTTCGAAAATATCCTGAGTAGTTTCTCTAAAAACGTGAAATTGGGCAATAGTTGCTGGAATTTCTGATAAAGTAGAAATTAACTCTGACAAATTGGTAATTGTAGCAATTGTTCTCCCCTGATTTCCAATGAATCGAAATGCAAGTTCAGGACTGCATTTTTTGAACATATCTTTAGCAGACGTATTAGAAATTTCCATTCCAGCCATTTTTGTTCACTGAGGGCCTCCGACTAATTCAGTTTATTAAATATTTCCTTATTATTTTGCATTTAATTGCATTATATTGTGTTTTTTTGTCCATTAGTACCTTCTTCTATTATCTTTTCCTCCTCTCTAAACAATTTTTTTATATTTTGTTAAAAAGGGGTAATATTAGTTAATATATCAGCAGTTAGCTCTTTAAAAGTAAATTTACGCCTATAAAGCGTATATTACTTGGAAAAAAGGATGCACTATATATTTAGTCAGTTTAAATGATTAACAAACGATTTTATATTTAATTCTGGTTTAGAAAGAGCGTTGTACTGCTATTGCACCAATATTAGGTTATTTAAAAATCAGGTAAGTATAACCGATTGAAAACCAACATCAATGAATTACATTATAATTTTCAAGTAATAACAAAATACGTTGGTTGATGTACAAATGACCCCTATACGCGAGATTGAATGGGAAATAGCAAAGGGAAAAGTTTTGGAAAATCAAAAGAATGCAGAATTAGCTAGTGTTTACGGAATTTCCCATGAAAATAATGTTTCACGTATCTATTCACGATTCATCGAAAAAATCGAGCAAACTGAAAAAGACCTTTTATTAGCAATTGAGCTCGGTCTATATACCCCAATTTGGTTAGATATTCACAAAAAATCTGACCCCTCAAATTCTCTTTTGAATTATTTGAAATCTGAATTGGAAAATGCAATTACGGATTGAATTCATCAAGAATCTGTAGTACCTTATTTCTACTCTTTAAGATCTCTTTATTTACATTTTGACAGGTATCTGCAGTCCCATAAATAGCACATATGGGGTACTCATTGTAGGATACGATCCCTGGTAAATTTCGTTGAGTTGCCAAATCAGGAGGGATTGTAGGCACTGGAGCTACCTTTGAAGAGTGAATTGGGATTTTAAAACCAAATAAAGGATCCACTCTGAGTGGATTTTGATTTTTTTTCCCTTTCACTAGACGAGAGGTGAGATTATTGCCTACTTTCTCCATCCAGAGATCGATGTTCTCATCAGGCAAAACGTTGCAGGAAAAGGGTACAATTTGATCCTCAATTATACCAAAAAATATTGTAATAAGGCCAAACAATTTGAGCTGTTTAATCATTTGAACAAATGTGGATATTCCATTCGTACAAATAGAATTTTCAAGATCTGGGTAATAGGAATTTCTTTCAAGGTCATCCCAAAAAAATTTGTACCCATCTGGTGGTTTTAATTCTTGAAATCCAAGGAAATTTACAAATTCATTGACAGAGAAAAAGCCTGCACATTTAATTTCTTGTATGGGTATAAAAATTCCCTCTGTTGCTAGGTTTTTATTAAATTTATCTCCAGTTTCCGATGTGATAAAAAATCGTTTCATTTCAGTAATAATTAATCCATCTCTGTAATGATCTGAGTTTTCTTTAAAATTTACTTTCTTATAATATGAATCGAAGTTAGGAAATAGTGCAATTAACGCCTCAATAAATGTAAAGTCCGAAGATGTCTTTTCTAGGGATTCTTGGGTTGTTAGTGGGATTTCACATACCTTCCCGAGCTGATGAACTAAGTCAGGAAACTTATGAAATGGAGCAAGTGGAATTATCTGGTCGAATTCTTTCTCCTCTAACATGACAATAGCTAGCTCGAACAGTAGATCTACTAAGGATTTCTGTTTTTTCCGATCAAGCGAGTAACCTGGAGCCTGTTTAACCACAGAAAATTTCCAATCAGAATAATTTCTTGTTTCCATGTTACCAAGAATATCCACAGCCCCTATTAGTGTATTCGGAACATAAATGTTCAATAGTTGAGCAATAGGGCCAGTTTCTCTTCCTATTACTAAAGTTCGGAGTGGAAACTTAGAATTCCTCATAATTCTCGGCTCGGATTATGATGCGAAATCAAGAGAATAGATCTAATTGTGAGGAATTCCCCTCATTTTATAAACCCCGTGACAATTAATTAGAATATCAGATAATTAGGTTTACCACATAACGAATAAATGGAATGGAGTTAAATGAGCCACACTAGGGAAGATAAGAAACGCGTATGGCATTTACGAGTAATTATTTCTTATCTAAAAAATAATGGACACCGTATAGCGCATCATGCCCACTCTCGAACTGAAACACCTCTTGCATCGCGAAACGATATAAAACCTGTTCTCCCACATATTAATGGGGAAACAGCAGATATTTTAACTCTTGATTCAGATAGTAAGAAAACTTTCGTTAAAGTGATTCAGAGCGATGAATTAATTGCCCATTTTCCTGCTGATCTTACTTTTACTGAGAGCATCTCGACTCTCAACGAATCAGGTACAGAAGGAATCCACTATGTGTTTGTTACAAGTGGCATTTTCACCCCCTCTTTTCTAATCCCCAATTATTTGGAGCAATATCCGAATATTAGTAAATTATCTTTCTTAGAGACCCGAATCGATCCGTCTATTCACAATATTGGGAATCCAACAATCTATCTACGGAAAGCAATTGGCCAAATAAGACATTTAGATACTACTTTTCAAGAAAACCCTGAGGATGTATGTGAATGTGGAGGTTTGTTTTCCCAGGGTAAGTACAGTATTCGATATTGGAACAAGAAACACCAATTAAAATATTCAGTTTGTGATAATTGCGGAATTCAGAAGGAAGATGCTGAGAATGCAAATTCAGTAATGAACTTTTTGATTGGATTAAGTGCAGAGTAGGATAATCCGTTATAGATATTTGAAATTGAGAGTATTGAAGTAATAAGGCTGAATGTCAAATATCAGAATGTATGTAGATCTCGGAAATTCATGATTCGAATATCAATAAATGTGGAGAGGAGGGAAATTTATAACTACTCTGCAAGTACTTGGAAAAAAAAATTTTTGAGAAAAGGTGAAAGGAAGGCGGATTTGCGTTAATCATGAAGGGGGAGTATAACGAATTAAGCCTTTCCTTTCTTATATGGAGCATATGCATCCTCAATTATAAATTTTCTTATATTACACATTCCCGTTTTTCCTAAAATAAATCCGACAATCTCCTTTTTTTATTTCGTAAGGAAAAATGTCATTTGTAAAGTAACTCTCTGAATTTTTGATACGAGCATATATGGCTAGTAGCTTTCAGTACAGTCATGATGAAGTTGTGTGTTAGGTGCTAACCATATCAGTGAAACTAATAATAATTTGTAACAACAATCGAAATCATTTGTCCAAGCTTCGGTTAGAGCCTAAAATAACCTTATTTTCGTTTATATCTGTTCTGTGATTATTGAATGAACTTTAAAGACAATAATCTTTCACTACGAAATTAATTGCCGCTCAATCGTGCTTTCCAGTCAGATACTGATTGACTGATTTCTTTTTTGATATTTGAAACCGATTCAGAACTTGATGTCTTGTTTTGAATAACTTTTTGTAAGCGCTGGACATATCGATTCATTTCATAGGAAATTGTACCTGAATTGACTAAGGTGTAAAGGTCTTCTTTCGCTGCTCGGACAATACTGATTAAATCCTGGGAGGTTACTGCATTATTAACTTTAGAAAGAAATGAATCAAAGAAGATATTCACTTTTCTTTGATCTGGACCTTCAATTGATCGCCTATCATTGATTTCAGTTGCAATACCCACAATTGCATTTGAAATAATTGGTTGTAATCGTAGCATTTCATGGGTTATGGTTGTTTCTAAGTTTTCATCGACAATTGCAGTCAATACAACTTTAGGATCAGAATCGATAACAGTTGATAGAAGCAATCCCCCTGTAGTTCGCACACTCATATTTACGAAATCCCCTGAAAGCTCTCGTGCAATTGTATCTCCAGTGGGAACAACCAAACTACTTAGAGCACTAAGAGCAGTTTCGCTATCAGCATCCTCAGACTCTAGACTTGATTGGGTTACCATTGGTAAACCAGACATATCAGAGAGTACACAAATTTTCGCTCCTAGTTCAACAATAGAATTGATTAGCACAGATAAGGATTTTACATCAATACTCATAGTTATCTCTTCCTAGATATTAGCGGGTCACTCACCTAGAATAAAATCATAAAATTAAAAAAACCTTTGAAACACTTCTTCAGAAAATCTACAAAATTTAATTCAACAATTATCAGGTTCTAAATTTGAAACTAATGGTTTTATAATTTATTCTAGTATATAAAGGCTTGCAGAACGTTATATGGCAAGTTAGAGGATTAGAAAACCGTAAAAAGCTATTCGTGAATTTTCTTTTTGAATTCCAACTGAATAACAGTAGAAATAAAATTATTCGAATTTTAAAGCTCGAATAGATGTTATTGTCCTGTCCTTTTCTCCTAACAACACCAATCAACCATGATCATTTTTGTCCGACAAAGTGACAGCTCGCGTATTCGATGACCTCTCACAGTCACAATCTTAAAAGGCCTCACACTCTTACTTCTTCAACTCCGAAGTGATGACAAAAAAATTATACCAACATCTGT
>JAEOTQ010000028.1 GCA_016839785.1 Candidatus Hodarchaeota archaeon
GATCATGGTTATATCGATACCTTTCGGATGTTCAACCAAGATCCAGATCATTATTCATGGTGGACATATCGATCAAATGCAAGGGAAAGGAATATTGGATGGCGTATTGATTATTTTGTGGTTACAGCTGACCTAAAAAATAACATTAAAGAAGCGTTCATCTTACCTGAAGTCCTAGGATCGGATCACGCTCCCGTTGGCCTTAAACTTTCTTTTTAATTGTGCCATCACCATAAAATTCTTATTTATACACGCTTCTCGTTTGATAAACTCTGGTGTTGTTCCATAACTTTGACTAAAAATTCTCAGGATTCTTTAAATCAAGCAAAGGCCCTCATGTTAAATGGGAGATTTACAGAAGCCCTGAATCTACTTCAAGTAGAAAAATCCCAAGTTCCTATCGACCAAGAAACACAATTTAATTTTGATTTGCTCATAAATACCTTATACATACGACAGGGTGAGTATAAGAAGGCCAGAGAAGAAATCGATAAAGTCTTAGACAAATATGGACAAAGTTTAAATGCTATAGATCTCTTATTATGTAAAATTGAATCTTTATATCGTCTGGGAAAATCAACTGACGCATTAACCGTACTTGAAACCACAGAAAAAATGTTACATGGTATTGATGCAAAAAGTTCAGAAATAACTATTAGAATTGCCGCTTTATTGTATCGATCTGCAGTTATCCATCGAAGTACTGGAGATTTAGATCAAGCATTGTATTTTGCGGCTCAGAGTCTTATTCTCCAAGAAACTAATGAGTTATTACAAGATAGCGCTTATACTCACAATATTCTTGGGATTGTTTATTTCCAAAAAGGAAACTATAACAAAGCTTTAACTCATTACCTCAAGAGTCTAGATATTAACAAAAATTTGGGGGATAGGCAATATGTGGCTAAAAATCTCAATAACATCGGGGAAATCTATAGATTTAAGGGAGATTTAAATAATAGTTTGCAATATTATGAGTCTAGTTTTGAGCAATTCGAAATACTAGGAAATAAGCAAGACCTTGCTCATTCCTACCACAATCATGGCCTTATCTTTCAAGCTAAGGGAAATTATCGTTTAGCAAAAGAAAACTTAGAAAAAGCCCTTGCATTAATTAATGAAGCTGTAGACAATGATATTGACCGAGCTGAAACAACATTTAATCTAATTTCTGTATTACTTGATTTAAACTTACTAGACGAAGCTCAAAGCCATCTCAAGATTCTCAAAAGACTAGCTATGAATAATAAGCAGAATAGAGTCATTTCTCATCGAGCATCTATTGCAAATGCCTTGATTCTGAAGAAAACTCAAAATCCAGCAAACTTGGCTAAATCTAAAGAAATTTTAATCAAGGTAGTCGAAGAAGAGACATCATACCACGAATTGACCATCACGGCATTGATTCACTTATGCGACATTCTCTCTCTCGAAATTAGTGAAACTGATAACTATGAAACTCTTTCCCGTATCGATAAGTATATTACCCGTTTACAGAATATTGCAGTAGAATATCATTCACATTTATTACTTGTTGAGATCTACATACTCCAATCAAGGTTTGCTATCATCAATGGAAAACTTCAACGATCTTTGAACTTATTAGAGAAAGCCAATTCGATTGCCAGATTAAACAATCTGGATTCACTAATTCATAAACTAGAGAAAGAAATTCAAAATTTTGAAGAGGAAAAGGAAAAATGGGTGGTATTAATTCAACGGAATGCTCCACTCGAAGAACGACTTGAGTACGCTCGAATTGTGGAATATGTTAATGGCGCCAAGAAAATCATTGCCCTATTTGATTAGAAATTTATCTCCCAAAATGTCGAATCCTGAATAGATGGTGGACATTTTTGTTTGGCTATTTGATAGAATTTTTCTCTTGAATATTGAAGAGAATGGAATGTCAATTTACTGTCTTCTAAATCGAGAATTACGAAAGAAGCATCAGAATTTCCATCACGTGGTTGGCCAACTGCTCCTGGATTGAGGATAATTTTATCTCTAGGAAAATTGAATTCTTTTGGGTATCTCACTAGCTTATTGCTGTAGCGATCGCCAATATGGGACCATCCTTGAACTCGATCACGATTGATGAAGAATCGTTGATGTGTGTGACCGATAATAATTATGTCAACTTTCTTTGTCCCAGAGAATTCATTTGCTCGATCAATGGTCTGCCTTAATGGTTGAATTGGAGGCGCAGGTAGATATCTCACAACCTTGTCCATCTCTTTCTTTGATGGTGTACCATGAGTAAGATGAAATGATCTTTTTCCAATCCGAAATTCAAAAAAAAGTGGAAGATTTTCTAAAAAGTGATAATGGGCTTCTGAAATATCTTGAGCATTTCTGGTAAACATTGTTTTTGCTGCAGGTCGTACCTTTTTTAATAGAAAGAATTTTAAATCCTTTCTACAGATTTTTGGATCTATCTGTTGACAAAATTCGTATCTTACTCCTACATCATGATTTCCCAGACAGTAGTAAGTTGGTAGAGAGTAATCCATCATGGCTTCTAGACATTCAGTTGGTTGAAACCCATAACCAACAAAATCACCTGCACAAATAAGCGCGTCTATTTTGTCATTAAGGAATTCTAATACAACTTCTAGAGCAAAGTAGTTGGAATGAATATCTGAGATAATCCCGACTGTAACCATAGACTAATCCCTTTTAGGCGAGGATCTCGGAAAATACAAATAAATAATCTTTATATAATCATTGGCTACAAAAATTGCTGAGAGATAACAATGAATTTAGAATACCTCATGGTTTATCAAGCATCTGGTCTCCCAATCTTTAGTAAATGCTTCAAAGGCTTTTGCTCTCTCAATGCGAAAGATCCGATGTTATTGAGCGGTTTTTTAACCGCATTGCAATCTTTTGGTGCCCAGATTACTAATAATGGAAGTGGTTCAAGCTCTTCACTCGAAGCAGTAAAAATTGGACCTACAGTTATGAGATTCAGCAAAGTCTTACCATCTGGTCATAATGTTGTAATCGGCCTTTCTGAAGATTCACCTTCCATGGCTAGAGACATTTTTGATGGTATTGATACTTTTATTAGAAATGAATATGCCGATACGAATTGGACAATTATTGATACAATTTTTGGAGAAAAATTTGGAGAATTGCTTGTTAAAAATGTTCTTGCCCCTATATTTCACAATAAAGGAGGATGGGAAGATACTTGTCCTTTAGGTGACGCCTGTGCAATGAAGGCATTACCTGTAGAATCAACAGAAGAAAAAATATCAATTTGGGGTGCAATTAAAAAAAGATATCGTAACCTTTGGAAAAAGAAAGGCATGAATCATACTATATAGCTACTACAATTCTGAGAGAGATTAGATATTTGCGATACCAAGTTTTATCCATCTAAAGAAACACAAGTTTTTGTAGTGTTAGATTCCATAATGTAATTACTTTGACTCCTAGAATTCGCGATTCTGCGGATAGTCGAATATTGTAGAACTAACCAAAGCGCAAAGCAAAGGGAGGTTATTTTTTGGATTAATGGTTCAATTTCTGAAAAAATCCCAATTATAAAAAGCAGTTCAAACACTGCAATTAATAATCCCAGCACCCCATTATAATTAGGATAATCAGATTGTAAGAGCATCGCTGCTGAGTAACAACATAATGATAAGGTTATTGTAAGGTAATAAGAGACAGAAAAAAAAGCGTGAAGATCAAGAATAATATTAATAGGAATCAAAGCAATTCCATACAAAGCAGTGAGTGCAAGTATTCCAGACGTTGAACCTAATTTACCCAACAATCTTGTATTTCTTGATTGATGAAATAGCGTGTAAAACGTTAACCAAAACGGAATAAACATTAAACCAGTCAGTAAGGTTCCCGTAACGAAAAATAGCAGAGAAAGTGTATTAGGATCACCTTCTGAAGTGAACGTCCTTCCTAAATCGCTATAATAATCTGTTACAAAGTCATAACCTCCAGTATAAAAAACGGCCGCAAACAGGATAAAGCTATAATAGATAATGAAAGCAACAATAGCTAGTTGGGTAGCATATTTGGGATCACGAGTAAATTCAGCAAATTTTGGTACCTTGATAACCTCCTTTTCACTCTCATCCATCCACTTAAAATCTCAGGATAGGAATTTTTCCCACAAAGTAAATAATTGTCGTTTCAATTAAAAATTTAGGTAAACTCAAATGCCCTTAAAAACACCAGAAGAATATCTAGAAAGTATTAAACGAGAAATAAATTTGTTTATGTTCGGTGAAAAGATATCTAAATTTTGGGAACATCCATTTTACAAAATTATTGAGCCATCAATAAACACTGTCAAAATGATTTATGAATGTGCACAAAGGGAAGAATACAAAAATATTATGACTGCAAAATCTCATCTAACTGGCGAGATTGTTAATAGATTTACTCATATTCACCAATCTATTGATGATTTATTATTAAAGGTTGAGATGCAAAGGTTATTGGGTCAAAAGACCGCTTGTTGTTTTCAACGATGTGTAGGATTTGACGCAGCTAATGCACTTTACAGTGTCACATGGGAAATGGACGAAAAATTTGGTAGTAGCTACCATGATACATTCAAGGAATATTGGAAAGATGTTCAAAGAAATGACCTTTTTATTGCTGGTAGTATGACTGACTCAAAAGGTGACCGAAGTAAGCGTCCTATTAATCAAACTGATCCTGATGCTTTCTTGCATATTGTCGACGAAAATAACAAAGGAATTTTTGTTAAAGGAGCAAAAGTACATCAAACTGGTTTTTTAAATTCTCACCAAGCTATTGTTATGCCAACATTGGCGTTAAGAGACGGCGAAGAAGACTATGCTGTAAGTTTTGGAATTGATACAACTGCGAAAGGTATCACAATGATTTATGGAAGACAAACGTCTGATACACGTAAGTTAGAGGAGGGTAAATTAGATGTTGGGAATTTTAAATATGGTGGGCAAGAGATCTTTGTCATTTTTGATAACGTTTTCATTCCTAATAAGCAAATCTTCATGAAAAGAGAGATAGAGTTTACAGGAGCCCTTGTTAATCGTTTCGCAGGTTATCACAGACAATCATACGCGTGTAAAACAGGGGTAGGAGATGTCCTTATTGGTGCCGCAGCATTAGCAGCCAAATACAATGGGGTAGAAAAGGCCTCTCATATTCGAGATAAGCTCGTTGAAATGGTTCAGTTGAACGAAACTCTTTGGAGTTGTGCACTGGCATGTTCCGCAAAAGGGTTCAAAAGAGAAGCAGGAAATTATGAGATGGATATGTTACTTGCCAATGTAAACAAGCAGAATGTCACTAGGTTTCCGTATGAAATCGGCCGATTAGCTGAAGATTTAGCTGGAGGGATAATCTGTACGATGCCAAGTCAGCAAGATCTAGATAATACGGAAATAGGTCCCATAATTAAGAAATATCTATCCACATGTGATGATGTACCTGTAAACGATAGATACAAACTTTTGCGCTTTATTGAAAATCTTTCAATGGGTGTTGCATCACTAAGCTATAAAACTGAATCCTTACATGGTGCAGGATCTCCACAAGCTCAAAGGATAATGATTTCACGTCAAGCAAAGATTGATGACAAAATAGACCTTGCTAAAGCTATTCTAGATATCCCAGTTCAAGAACTTTGAAGTATTAGGGAGATGGAGATCAATCTTATTGACTTGTTTAGAGCGAAATTAGAATCATAGAGATAAATATACCACCAATTCCTACCCATTGTAGACGATGCACCTTTTCTTTCATGAGGAAATATGCCAATAATACTGTAAAAGCAGGATGAGTTGAGGAAAAAACAGCAGCAATGTCTAAACGACCAAATTGTACGGCTAATAAAAATAGGATTCCTCCACAAGCATCTAGTATTCCAGTAAAACTGAAAAATGGAAGAAATTTTGCTACTGGGCTTTGTAATCTTTTGGTGGAATACGAGATAACAATTAAAATAAAGAAAGATGAAACTCTGACAAAGAACAGTGTCCATAGTATAGTAGAAGCACTTACTACTGCAATAACTATTTTATATATGCTGAAACTAATTCCAGCAATAACAGGGGTCTTTAAAGTAGAAAAATCAATCTTACCTTCGTTACCTGATACTGAAACTACCCATATGGATATCATTGCTAAAATGATACCAAAAATCTCATTGATTTGAGGTAAACCTTGAGAAATAAACCCTGCTAGCGCTGGAAGACTGGCTGCTACCATAGCTGATATAGGTACAACTACTCCTACCTGTTCTTCAGCTATACCCTTATATAATGAAGTTAAACCAATAGATAGGAATAACCCACTTATTAAACTTATACTGATATCCATAATCGAAATTAACGGCTCCGATACTAGCAAAATCAATGCTAACAGAAAAAATATGCCAAAAAATTGAGAAAAAATGACAACAGAGTATGCATTGAATTTTTTTGAGCTTAATCCCCCACTGAAATCTCCTAATGCCCAGGATGCAGCGGCAGAAGTACCAAATACTAAGGAAAGGATGGGATTTTCCATAACTCAAGCTTCTCCTGTGATATCGAACGTCGTCAAAGTTGGATTTTACGATGTTTATTTTTGATATTTTGTCGTTGAACCGACTGTCAATGTATAGATTATAATTTTGCAGAGTGGAAA
>JAEOTQ010000029.1 GCA_016839785.1 Candidatus Hodarchaeota archaeon
CTCCTCATCAGGAACATCTTTTTTGCTTTCTTGAGTTGTAATTGATGATAGTTTTTTAGTGATTTGGGTTTCTAAGTAGATTAAATACCCCTGAAGACGTTCGGAAATCATTGGATCGGATTCAAAATGACCAAGAATCTGTTCGAATACTTCATGCTGAGGTGCTTTTATGAATTGCCATAGAAGCTGGGATAATGGATTGATTTCGAAATAAAAGGTTTTTAATGTTGTCATTAACTTATTTAAACTTGATGCATCCAGTTTTGTAATACCTGGAATTGTTTCAACAAGGACTGAGTCTTTCATCTCACTTACTTCAATGATAATGTTTTCTGTTAACTTCATCCCAGTGCAATGATAACACCATCAATTATATAGTTAACTGTATCTTTATCTTTTTTCTGATTATTATCCCACTAGAGAAGTCACTTTCTATTTTTATCCTTTCTCTCCTTTATTCGGGAAAAAGAAATGACACAGAGCATAAAAGCGAACCATAAGACACTGAAATCGGCAAATGGTGTAGATTTCTTTGTTGTTTCCTCAGTCGTTATTTCAACATTCTCAATGGTAAACCTACCCGATACAACTAGCACAAAGACCCCATTTCCATCATATGCTCGAAGCATAACCAGATAGTTGGACCCATTTGTCAGTTGTGAAACATCCCAGCTATAGGAGGTTTTTTCTAATCCTAGTGTCAGTACAATCCAAGAATTACCTCCATTCTCAGAGTAATACAGGCCATAATATATTTTATAGTTGGGTAGACTTTTCGATTCTTCCCACGTAATTGTAACCATTCCTGATAACCTCTCCCCTCCTACGGGATACAGGAGTTGTGGTTCGATTAATATCTCAATGAAATAGGGCTTTGTTACAGGATTTTGGTCAAAAGTTACTTCTGAGCAAAAGATACTCCAAAGAGCATAAGAAGTTTAATTTCTCTTATTCGCTGTACAAACTTTTGTACAGGGTGTATAGAGCTTTTTACTCCTCCTACCGTGGAAAGTTTTAAGTAGGGGGATATTCTTATTCATTTAGAAGTTTTAATTACATTAAAAAGGAAAATCATAATTTTATGAGGCTTAAATGGCGTGAAAGCTATTTATTTATTCATGTTGATGGTTCTCGGGAGTTTTCTCATTTCTAGTATTGTTCCTCCTTATTTTTTCAACGAGAATGGAACTACTCCTTCTTTAATAGCTCAAAAATCTCTTATATCAGAAGAAGAACAGGATAATCTCCGTATTCTTTCGTATTTTTATTCCCCCACAGGTGATTTCCAAGTTTTCGATTGCCTCAATCTTGATTTTACTGTCTCAAATTTATACCCCTTAGTTTTTGACTGTTTGGTTGTTCGTTCTTATGATTCAGGAAAAATTATTCCTTCTCTCGCGGAATCGTGGGTTGTGAGCTTAGATAGTCAACATTGGACGTTTTTTCTAAGAAATGATGTGCTTTTTCATGATGGTACTCCATTTAATGCTCACGCTGTTAAATTTTCATATGACAGATTGATAAACTCCTCCAATCCAGCCTATATTGATCCCTTGAATGTTAGTATCATGCTTCAATCCTTCCCTCTTGTCTCTGTAGAAGTTAAAGACACTTTTTCGGTTACATTTCATTTTGAAAAACCTTATGCACCGTTTCTTTATAATGAAGCAGCGTGGATTGCTATATATTCGCCAGCAAGTTTTTCTGGTCCAAATATCACTTTTCCAATTGGTACTGGGCCTTACCAATATGTAGACTCGGAGGATGAATTTTCCACTCTCTTTCTTACTCGGATCTCTGACTATCATCAGGGAACGCCTCCTTTCAGTAATATTACTTTTAATATGTTAGGTGATTATGATACATATTCAGAAGCTATTCATAATCATGAAGGAGATATAGGACTTACAGCCCTTTTCGATCTTCCTGAAGATGATAATTACTGGAACCTCTCTTTTGGATATGCTGGTCACGAGTTAGGATGGTTTAATCATTCCAACCCATTCTTAGCTAACTCAAAGGTACGAGCGGCAATTAATCATGCTATAGATAAAGAAGATTTTACTAATCAATTTTCAGAGGAATGGGGACGTGGTATAGGCTTCTTTACCAGTTTAATCTACGAAAATTCCCCATTTTATAATGATGAAGTTCCAGGGTACCCATTTAATCTGGATCTTGCCAATAGCTTACTAGATGAAGCAGGATATCCTCGGGGGGACAACGGATATCGTTTTACTTTGAATCTTGGTGGGGCTTCTTGGAGAGAAGGTAGAGTTAACTACGTTCGAAATCAATTAACCAAGCTTGGAATAAATACCTCTGTGTCGATATCGACCAATGAAGCCTTCATAATGGGGGAAGAAATATTTGACATATATCTTCTTCATTTGGGGGCAGATGTAGATCCGAATATTTGTTGGGACCTCCTTCACACAAATGGTTCTCTGAATTATGGGAGCTTTTCTAACAGTTATCTTGATGTTTTACTCTCAATGTCTCAATATACCCCAGTTACACAGGAACGTAAATTCCTTTACCGTCAAATTCAACAGTTTTCCCAAGAAATGGTTCCATATCTTTTACTTCAGGAGGACAGACATACCTACTTACGTGCTAGTAATATCACTTCTCTTATCAAGGAAAATGTTGATGCGGGTTTATCTTTTGTATTTTTAGATCAGGAAAACCAAGATCTAGTTTCCATGGAGGAAATTCCTATTTCTAATGTTTCGTTATACTTCCAGTTAGTTGATACTGTAATTTCTCCCTCAACCTCACTTTCTGACGCGACGGTTACTCTGGTAATGACTCATAATCCTTATCATATTCTTCCTGAAACAGAAGGAACTGGAAAGTTTTACAGTATTTCGAGTAACGAACAAGAATCTAGCTTGCATAATGTTCGATTTTATTATGACAAAGAGGATTTCGATAACAGAAGAGATTTCGAGAATTTAATCTTATATAAATGGAACGAGGTAAGTCGTACTTGGCAAGAAATAGAACCAATATCTATAAATCTTGATTTTCAGTATATTGAGGTTTCTTTGAGTCTTACAGATGATCCATTGATTTTTAACCTTGGATTCGATATATTAGTTGTTACTTTCCAGTATCTTTTTCCGTATCTAATACTGATTGGAACGATACTTTCTTTAGGAACTGTAGTTATTATTCTAAATCGATTTTTCGTAAATAATCTGAAGGAGGAATTTTTATTACCATAATTATTAAGGATCCTTCACCTGAGATTGCGGTAGTCGAAACTACTGATGACATGGGGAAAACCAAAGGGTTGAAACACCGAGTTACTACTTTCATCTCGAAACTAAATTCAAGATTCAATCGTTTGGGAAGATTCATTTTCCTATTGACAAGGACATTTTACAGGGGAAAACCTTACAGGTATACTGGTATTTACTCACCAATAAAACGGCTAGTATCCGTGAAATTCAGCGTGCCTTAGATTATGCCTCTCCAGGTACGGTTACATATCAGCTATCAAAACTCGAATCTGCAGGGGTGGTTGCGAAGGATCCTGAGCAAGATAAATATCAGATTAGAGCCGAAATAAAGTCTGGGATTCTTGGGTTTTATATCCGAGTTGGTTACCGAATGATCCCTCGTTTTTCCATTTATCTCTTGTTCTTCCTTTTTGGTCTGCTTTGTTTTATAATAACTGCTCTTGAACGTGGTGATGCGTTTATTACTGATCCCTTTAATTGGCTTATTTTACTCGTCTTATTCTCTGGAATTTTTGCCTTTATCTTTGAATCCATCAGGATTTGGCGCTTAAGGCCTCAATAATCACTTTCTATCAGCTTTTAAGCATTGAGAACTTTCTGGTTTCCTCTTTGAAAGGGAGTGTACAAACTTTTGTACAGAGTGTACATATCTCTATACTTTTCTTTTTGATGGAAAATCTTATAAATGGTAAAAACATGAGTTTCAGAATATCTACATTTACGATATCGTTGTATAACCACGCGTCTTAGAACAAAATCAAAAATAAACTGTCCTTAATAAGAAGTCAAAGGCTGATAAGAATGAAGAAAACAATTAATCAACTAATAATCATACTAATGTGCTTAACGCTATTTTCTGTTACTATACCAACGACTAATGGGAACATCAACTCATCAGGAAAAACTAGTTATCCATCAAATGGCTGGGAAACCTCAACGCCTGAGGAAGTGGGGATGAGTTCAGCAAAGTTAGAACAAATGTATCAGTATATACTGAATCATGATGAACTCGGGATAGATAGTCTTTCTATTGTAAAA
>JAEOTQ010000180.1 GCA_016839785.1 Candidatus Hodarchaeota archaeon
GAAATATTCTCCCCTTCAATCCACTCTTTGGAAAAATTCTGATTTTCAATCTCCCATAGTCCATCAATATTTACTGTGTGAACAACCATCCGTCTTGTATTTTCTATTGCTTCGGATCCAGGAATACGTGATCCTAATTGAACTTGA
Organism: Candidatus Hodarchaeota archaeon; assembly: GCA_016839785.1. Lineage (GTDB taxonomy): Archaea > Asgardarchaeota > Heimdallarchaeia > Hodarchaeales > Hodarchaeaceae > Hodarchaeum. Next base: position 148 of record JAEOTQ010000180.1, read on the forward strand.
TCTTCAATTAATTCATAAGCTTTAGTTTTATTAAAATATAGATTGGAGGTAAATGTTAAATCGGTATTTACCACACTTTGTATACCCAATCCAGAATTAAAAGACATGGGGATAGCTAGGATGAGAATAAATACTAGGGTGCTAGTTCTGTCACACATTATTGGACTCATCTAGTTTTGATTCTTCCCAATCTGCAACAATGTTTCGAGCATCATGAGCATATTTCACAGCCTTTTCCGAAAATTGAGGATCAAACCTATCCATATCTACTGAAGTTTCAGCTTCTTTCACTTTTCTAATGTTTTCTTCAGCTAACTTCTCATATTCTTCCAAGTTTTCATTTTTTGCTGCATCTCGGGCAATTTTAAGGGCATCCAACGCTTCTTGGAAGTTCTGATCTTTTGCAGACAAAAGTCCTTTCGCAATTAAACTAGAGATCATTGCATCAATTTTCTCAGATGCTAATGCTCGTTTCATTATTTCATCAATATCATTTAGATCTAAGTTAATAGTCTTTGATTGAGTTTTTTCATCAGTTTCAAAGGATTCTAAAATATTTGCAGTTTGAATTGCCTGATGTATAAACTCAGAGGTCTGTGATAGAGCTGTAGTAAGCTCACGTGATGATGATTGGATAATAGCTCCCATTTCTTTTATTATCTTTTGACCTTCACCACCTATCTTGTCAATCAAAGAACCTACAATCCCTGGAAGTGTTCCTTTCTTATATTTCTCAATAGATTCTAATATTTGGGTAAGTAGAAATTCAGGTGAATGATCAATGGGTTCCAAATAAACATTGACGAATACATCTTTTGATCCAAATCTCAGATGGACAACTTTAGATTTCTTGAACCAAGAACCGAGAGTAGCAACAGAAGAATACTGTAAGTCTTTCATGGGATAAGACCGACTAAGATTCTCATCAGATTTTTGTGGAGAAAATACAACCATTGCTTCTTGGCATTTTACTACTCCTAATTCATTCTTAAGATCTGTAAACGGTTCCTCTTTCTTCAAAATTACCCGATATGATTTAATTTCCATCTGTAACCCGATTTCAGGTGAAAATGTAGATCTTATTTGCTTTATGGTAACAACACTGGGGTAAATGATATTCATAATTAATTTAATGTTAAATCTATACCCCTTTATTAAGAAGGAAGAGTAATCTGTGGCAAAAAATCAGGATACACCACATCAATATGACGAAGTATCATGCGGTGGAGTTCCAGTATATTTCAATTCGAATAACAAGCCTGAATATTTACTAGTTCTACATAACACTCCTCACAAATATTGGGCATTCCCCAAAGGACGACAAAATGAAGGAGAAACTTATAAACAAACCGCAATTCGGGAGATTAGTGAGGAAACTGGAAATACCAACTTTAAAATCATCAAGCGTCTCATCAGTGACTCAATTTACTTTCCTAAACGGGGTACAAGAACAATTATAAAGAAAGTCGTTTTTTTTCTTGTAAAATTTCAGACCAGAGAGATCAAGCTTTCATCAGAGCATGTTAACTGGACTTGGGCGACATTTGAAAAAGCATTATCTCTCTTAACATTTGATGATTATAAAAGAGTTCTACTGGAGTCAAATGAATTAATACTTAATGAACCATTTTTTTGATAAAAAAGAAAAAAAGAAAAGGGATGGAGATTAAAAGCGATTTGATACAAACTGAGTTGTCGCTTCCCTCTTTTGTTGTTTCTGAATAACGACCACTCGACTCCATTTTTGTGACAATCTTTGGTTCATATCAGGAACTTGGGTTTCATTACGCACAATCCTACCAATAATAAAGTCAATAGGCAAGAAAAATGCTCTTCCTGCGCTACTGATTGCAAGATCTTGTAACAATGGACGTTCACCGGTGTTTTCAGAAATAACTTCCAAATTGAGTGCCATTTTCCCTAAGGTTTGGCCATAATAATTTTCCATTAGGAGTGTGTAAAGGAAGAACACCAGAGAGGAAGGACCAAGACTGAATAACCATTGGAAGGGACTAAAAACTCCAAATGACCACCAACTCCAATCACTAAAAGTAAAAAATAGGATAGAAGTGAAAGCACTTGTTATTGCACTAACTATGAAGAAATCAATCACCAAAGCCCAAAATCTTGGACCCCAGTCGGCTATAACGAGTTTTGTGCCACTAGGTTCAAAAGATTCTAACTTTGACGATTTTACCGCAGTATCAACTGATTTTCTATCTTCTGACAGCAGAATCTCTCCACATTGAGAGCAAAATGTACTGTCAGCTTCACTTATTGATCCACAGTTAGAACACTGAAGTTGATAGTTCGAAGGGGTTTTTACAATAGGTTCTACACGCGTTGTCATTGCTCCCTGATAATATCGTGTTCTTTTAGCTCCTCGAGGTTTAGATCGTAAGCCACTCCAGATGATAATGATCCCTAATAGTAAGAATAATCCTCCAAAAACGGTTAAAACCCAACCAATTACATTAATGATAGGAACACGTGCTCCAATGCTGAACGTAAGGTCAACTTTATTACCTAATCCCATATCAGCATTCATCATGATTAATGTAAGAGTCCCTACCGTCAAATCTGAATAAGATGGAGACCAAATAAATTCTTTACCGCTTGATCCACCCAAACGCCAATTGGCATCAGTAGGAGCAGGAATTCTAGGTGTTGCGTCTGTAATAACAGGTTCCATGCTTATTGCAGAACCAGATTCCTCTGAATTAAATGGGAAACTATCTGAGAAGTCAAGATTAGTGATTCTTAGATAAGAAACATTCTCTAAGAATATATTAGCTTGCTCATCAGTTGTCAATCCCAAGAATACATCATCATTTATTTCCCCAAAAACATTTAATTTGAGGGTAACAAAATCCGAAGGATCGATCTGTATACCGAGCTGGACGTTATCTAATGGAATATCCAATCTAACCGCAGTTACAGTATCGTCGATGATATGATAACTAGGTGATATGAAATAACCTTGATCATCCGCAAATACGGGTGTAACGAGTAGAACTGCAGATCCACCAAGAAAAATAGGAAATCCAATTAGAGCAATAATAATTCCAGCAACAAGTTTAATTGTACTTGCCATAATATCAATTCCAATATTAGAAATACTTTATTTACTGACCACAAAAGGTGAATTATATAATCTTAGCTAACGGCATCGTATATGCCAGATTCCCGCTGCTTGTACTTCTTAAGTGTGTTTAATAGCGCTTTTTCCAAATTAATACCGAAATTGTTAGTTAAACAAAGTAAAGCAAATAGTAAATCACCACTTTCCTCTTCAATATCTTGGATCATTGCAGGAGAAATGGTTGAAGCTCCTTCTTCCCTTATTCCAGCAAAAACTTGCATTGCTCGTGACAATTCACCCACCTCTTCGATTATAGCTGAAAGAAGCCAAGCTGGCTCCCAGTATCCACCATGTTTGTTGATGAAAGAATCAATTTCAGCAGCTAATTTTGTCAAATCCATATTCTTGCCCCTAAATCGATGAAAAATGAAGTTAATCAAGAAAAGGCCATTGTTTTAGCTTCAGTACGAAGTGCATATAAACGCCCTTTTGATTACAGCTTTTGAGGTTCTATTAATGAGTTACGTTGAGAAAGCATTCTGGGATTATCTCAAGTCTACTTTATTCGGTGGGGTACGTATTCTTCTTTCCCGCCAATTTATTTTATTCTCTGTCATTCTATTTGTGATTTCGGTATCTACAACAGGTTTAGTTGTTATGCAAGATCAAGCTTCTGAACTAATAACGCCAGAACTAATCGATATCGCATTCAGTCTTGAAATCAGCCTAGCAATTGGTTTCATTCTCTCTGGTCTTGTTGCTAAAAGATTGAATTTCATTTCACGCTTAATTCTGATGCTTGTCATCGTTGTGTTAGTTTTTATTCTCTCTCTTCTTTCAACCGAGATTGCCTTATTAAATGATTTTACTGATTTATTTATAGAAGTGTTTCCCCTATTGGCTTTCTTTTGTTGGTCTTTCTTAATTCCTGTTGCATCATTTGCTTTTGCCAAAGGTATGTTTTCAAATAAAGTAACAGGTAGCATTTTATTTTTGGGCAAACCTAAGACTGAAAGAAAATCCATATTTTCTGGAGTTTTAACCATAATAGCGGTCTTTTCTCTTATTGGTAATGGTTTAATGATTTATGCGGGAATGATGGATTCTAGAGTTAGCTATGTTGTTTTAGGAATCTTTGCGTTTGCAGTTTCTGTAATAGTGATAATAATTGTACAGGGATTCTTATTCTCTGATGATATTTTCAACTCTGTCTTAGGTCTTTTCTTTGTCATGCTTCTGCCTAATCAAATGATGATTGTGTTAACCTCCATCAGTGGTTCTGAAAATATCATAACCAGTTTTGACTTTTTACTCGTTGCTTTTACTCTTCTATATAGTGCGCAAAGTATCTCTCGCAGGATTAAACTTAAAGGCGTAGTTATAGATGAATCAGGAAAAGTAAAAAATGTGAAGGGTGATGATCCCTTCAGAATAGGTCGTTTCATAGGATTCGTAGGAGGCGAAGGTATCGTTCTTATCTATCTAGGACTTGCACTTGGATTTCATCTGATACAACTCCAAATTTTGAATAATACTGCAGGAATTTATGAAGAATTGTTTTCTGAACTAAGTTTTTCAGAGGCCTATCATGATATCACTTCCATGTTTTCCTTTCTAATCTTTGGGATTGTAACATTGACGTACTTCTTACAACGAGGGAGAGGATACTGGGAAGCGGACATTCTGCGACTTGATTTTCTCCCCCCCTATGATGAGCTAAAGGATTATATGGAAAGAGTGAAAAATGGCGAGATCTCAAAAACAGAGCTTGCTTTAACCGTTGGTAAGAAAGTGGGAAAATCTGCAGTTAATGCGGGGAGTGCGGGTATATTTTCTGCAGCAAGAATGTTTCGTGATAGAATTTTCAAAGACTCAGATAAAAAGGAATGATCTTGGGATTATTCCTTTCTTTTAGTTTCAAAATCGGCCTTAGCTTCAGGGTTAGTACTTGTACTTCCCCTTGAAATTATGTTATGTTTATGAATTGACTCCAATGAAGTTGTAGATGCTTCTATGTTGAGTTCCAATTCTTTAAACTCCTGAGCTGCGTTTATTAAAAGGTTTCGAGTTACATCTTCAACAAAAAGCGGATTTTCATACATTCTGTTTACTACCCACTGTTCATCTTCTTGTTTTAATAAGGAAAAAGACGGTGCAGAAAAGCTCTGATCCAGAATTTTACTTATAATTTCCATATCAGGAATTTCCGAAGTGTTTCCTTTTAAGGTAAGCTCTGCATATGCTCTCTGAATATGAGTTCTATTTTGGGGATTGTTTGCTAGAGCATGAGGACAAGCTGTGCTCCCCGACGTGCCCAATGAAAGTTCATGAGCTACTGATCCATTTTTCCAATATGTAACTAGTTGACCTTGGTAGTTTTCAAGTGATTTTCGCTTTGATACTGGTGTGAGCCGAGGAGTAAAGAATTCGAAGGACAAAGTAATCATTCCAGTCTCGAATGGATGACGGGTGAATAATTCCTGCAGAACTTGGACAGACATTTCCTCCAATGAGAAAAACGAGTCTGTTTTACTTGATAATATTTCTGAAATCGATTCAATAAACCTAGACATATGGACGCCCTTTTTGGAAGGGGGTAGATTTATTACAACTTTGATATTCGTAGTATATCTGTAAATCTTTGTTCCTCTGCTGATAGAAATTTGAGTTCGAAAATCAGTTATCCCTACCTCATCCAATGATAATAATACATTTGGAGGTTGATCTTGTGTTTCTAAATTCATGAAAGGGGCTCCTCAATATCATTTTACTTGATAACAGACATTCAACAGGAAGTAAATGGTTTCTTATAATTATTTTCAGTCCTAATAATTCCATGGGAGATTTCTTCAAATAAGATTAGTTCTTTGTTTCATAATCCTTTAACGGAAAAAAGCTAATAAGTAAGTGGTTAACTGCTTAGAGAAGGAGAAAAATTAGTATGAAGACAATTGGAGTTTTAGGCGTAGGAATAATGGCGAATGGAATAGCTCTGGTATCTGCGGTCTCAAGTTACAAAGTGATTCTTCATGATATTAATTAAAAATTTATAAATCAAGGACATTTACTATGAGCAGATATCATTTCTGAATAACCACAATCATCACATTCTTTAACGTGACTTCATTAAAAATTGTGTATGGGAAAAATATGGACTTTCCAAAGGTAATTAGCATTTATTCGCGGACTTCAAGCGTTGGTAAACAAACCTTAGCCCTAAATGTATTCTTGTCATATATAAAGTCTAATCCTGGTACGAGAATACTGATTGTTGACTTTTCACTGACAGAAAAACTGCGATATAGCCTTTCAAAGTACGGAAAGTCACACTTTAATAGTACAGAGTTCATCAGCGAAATTTCAGATGATATTCTAGTTAAAGAGTCTCTTCTCTTGCATGAAGAAGAAAGTCAAGGATCATTCGTTAGGGTACTCCCTTCTGCAGGCTGTCAACTAAATGAAAGTGGTCTACCTGGCAAGATTAGACATCGTGTAAATTCTTTATTCTTCAAAGATATTATTGATATATTAGTATTTATTATTCCAACGACGCTAGAAGAAAAATCAATTTCGATGGCAACACTATTAGAAAGCGAAATGGTATGGTTCATCTCAACAGATAAATATCCTTCAATAAATTTAACCAGATCTTCTATACAAAACTTTTTTCATTTCCTAACAGTGCCAACATTATTGATTGTGAACATGGTCCATCCCCCAATGATTTTGGAAAAAGTGGATATGTTCTTGAAGAAAATTGAAAATAAGGTACGGGGGCCAGTTTTTTATGTCATTCCCTGGATTCAAGATATTCACGATTTTACAGATCTCGGGGTTTTCAGTTTAGAAAATCCAAATTCTAATGTGAATGGAATCTACCTTGATTTCATAGAAAAACTAAAGAGTGCGGTTGAAATTCGAAATCTTGGTTCAATCGAACCTAAATCAATAACTTCTCCCCAAGCATTGTTTATGACAGATAGATACTCAGGATCAACAATGTATTATCATTTCTTTGGTAAAGCTCAAGATGAAATGAAAAATCCCGCCTTGATTACTGCTGCATTAAGTAGTATCGCTCATATGATATCTGAAACGGCAGGAAAAAGTGGAGATCTTCTAGGTATTGATAATGGTAATTCATATATTGACTTTCAGTATGGAAAAAATATTATAGGCATCCTTTACAGTACAAAGGAGGATAAAACACTTTCTAGCCTATTACTGACATTTACAACTCGCTTTGAAGATGAATTTCAAGAGACAATCCAAGATTTTTCGAATACTGGAAGAATTGGGGGATTTACAAAGGCAAAAGCTCTTGTTACCAAAGTCTTTGAGGATTGGATCTTTGAGATAAATACTGTGAATCCTCAACTAAGGGAAAATATACTAAATTTTCAAGAGAATAGTCAGCAACTCCGAGTGGATCCTGAAGAAACGTTTCAAAATTATGTAACAGAAAATATTGCAGATATGAACATCCACAATTTACTCTATTACGAATTTACTACCTCTCATAATCAAAGACATGAATTTCTTCTGAATTTGGGAATAAACCCACGACAAAAGAAAATGATCATCGAAGAAGAAATAGGGAGCTCCCTTTGTTCTTGCACTGAACCACCAAAATATGTACAAATACAAGGTTTCGATGCTTTGGGTTTACTTGATCTCCCAGAAAAGCTACGCCCAACAGCTAGAGCGCTCTTTGCGTCTAAAATTCTCACTCCAGAATCAGCTTCAAAAATTACCTTTAGAGATCAAAATACTGAGTTAGAAGTACTAGAGGAATTAACAAGACTGGGATATATGCGAAAAATCACACCGAATGATGAGTAAGCAGTGGAAGCAGTTTTTTTTACGATATTATTGTCATAAAGATTCTTTATCCGAGCTGCATCAGATGATATATATGTGCTAGAAGAATGGAGATTCTAAACTGATTTTAAACGGTCATACTTACAAAAACGCGTACTAACGAGGTGAAAAAGAAGTTGGTTAGACAACACACGGACTACGCTAGTTTAAAGGTTGAAGATATGATTAAGGATCGACGAGTTTCCCCTCAGCAAGATTATGAAAAAATAATCAAGAATAAGAGCTTAGTTCAGGAAATTCTTGGTCGAGTTCGTGGAAGTGAAGCGAGTAAACCCGAAGTTGATTCGACGATTAAATGGCTTGAAAAAGTGTCTAAATACGTTCCAATTGCATCAGATAAGCAATTAGAAGAAATTGTAAAAATTATGGTTTTGTTGAGTAAGGAAAGAGCCAAGTTTAATGAGCTTTATGATAAACCAGGCCTTGATTTGATGAAGCGTGTTCGAGAAGGAATGATTCGTTACATGGTTGTGTTAAGCGAACTTAGAGCCAAACGAAATGAGTTCTTAGAGCATTGGTTTACCGATGAATATTGGATCGGCGAATGGAGTCGAATCCTCCTTGATCTAGCACCTGATAATAATATGATAAAATATGGATTTGATGATATTAAGGCAAGGGACTTTTTATTCCTCTTGGAATTAGAATTAGCCGCTGCTGATGATGCTTCAAAAGTTGAAAAGCCTATGATTCGTTTACAACCTATTGAGAACAAAGATTCGTTTTTGATTATCCCAACTGAGGTTGCAGCGGAAGATTATAGAATATATGTTGATCGAATATTTAAAGGAGAAATTACTTTCACACAATGGGTAGGTGATACCAGCATTTCGTTAAAAATACCCAGTTAAGACTAAATTAAAAGAAAGGTGAAATGAATGAGTGACGATGTTCGTTTATGGAAAATTGTTTTAGCAGGCGATGGAGCTGTTGGAAAAACATCCCTACGCAAGCAATATTTAGGTTTAGGATTCGAAACTGACTATTTGAGTACGATGGGAGCAGATTTTGCCCTTCACGATACAACCGTTAATGATACCCATATAAGATGGCAAATATGGGATTTAGCTGGGCAACCAATGTTCAAAGATGTCGTACAAGCTTATTATACGAAAATTTTTGGTGGTGTTATAGTTTATGATGTAACACGCCGTCAAACATTTGATAATGTAGAAAAGTGGTCAAATGATATGTGGAAAAACTCTGGACGTGACAGAAATGTCCCTATTGTCCTTCTTGCTAATAAAATAGACTTACGTGAAGAGGGTGCAGAAACTGTTTCGTCAGATGAGGGGAAAAAACTAGCAGAGAAGCTCGGAGTTCCATTTATTGAAACCAGTGCGAAATCGGGTGAAGGTGTAGACGCCGCATTTGAAACACTAGGAAAAAGTATAATGGATTATACCTCATAAGTGGTTCATTAATAATCTACCATACTCTACCATAAGACTGGAACGTATGAGAAGCAAGAGAGCTGCTTTTCCCAATCCCTCCTAATTTTTTTCCTAACTCTGATTTGCGGGTCTGAAAACTACATTTCTAGACTTGTCAGGAGTAGTTCCATAAGTTTTAAGCAATAAGTTTCTCTGATGAAGTTCATTAAGATATTGGCTGGTAGTACTTCTACTTCGGCCAATCCTATCTGCAACTTCCTGCGTAGTTAGAGGTCGGGGAGCTTCAGCAAGAACATCATACGCCCTTTTTAACATTTCATCTTTATTGTCAAAGTTAACTTGGGGGGTAGCTCTTGGATCTTGTGAGTCTGAAACCGTTACAGTTGAAATTTCTTGATGAGGAGATCCCTCTAAAATCGACAATCTTCGATCCATGATATTTATCTGATCACAAACCGAATTTAGGGAAGTAACAAGCGGTTCTAGTTTCTCTTCCAACTTCTTTTCTAGAAGAAGACTTATCTCTTCTAAGATGGTAGAATTTTTTTCTGAAGAATTCATTAAGTTAATTCTCCTAATGAAGCTCAGATTCAATTCAAATAAAAGCATTGACCTTTCAGAACTGAGGAAATTATCCACCGGTAGGTGTTGTTGAAAAAAAGATGACAAAATCTGAAATTCTGTATCCCTCAATTCTAAAAAACACCATTCCCATATCAGAGAAATTTAGGTTCCCAGAAATTTAGTAAAAAATGAATTATTGATTGATACTGAACAGATTCACACATTCAAAAAATGAATAGCTGAATCTTAAGACTTATTACCAATTAGAGCACATGCTTTGTTACTTTCTTCTAAAGATTTAAAATTACGTATTCATTCGAGACTACAACAACTGAACTCATATTTTTAGTCTAAAAACTGAACAAATTTGGGACTAGATTAAAAGCAAAAGGTTTTAAGGAATGATTAGTAGATTGGATAATGATTAACAATGTCCCAAGGTGCAGGTTATTTATCACATCAAGCGCTTGAAAAAGTAATAGAGTCCGTTGGGAAACACAAGGGAGTATATGGAGCAGTACTAAGCGATACTGATGGATTACCGTTACAATCGAGTCTTCCTGGTGAAGATACAGAGAGAGTTTCTGCTCATGTTGCTTCTCTTGTAGGAAAAGTAAAGGTTATTTCAAAAGAAATTTCTCAAGAGATTGCTCGAAGCATCCGACTTGAATTAGAAGTTGGTGACGTAGAGATTATACCTGATTATGATTCTGAGATTATTATCATAGCGCTAGTTAAACGAGAGAGTAGTCAAATGACACTCACTTCGAAAGATAAGTAAAAATAGGTGAATGAAAAATGTCCGGTGAAGAATACGTCATTCCTTCAGTGTTACAAAACACTATTAAAAGACTGGCCGCAAGACAAGGTGTGCGCGGAATTCTAGTTTGCGATGAAGATGGTTTACCTCTAAAAAGCAACTTACCTCAATCTGATGCAGAACGCGTCTCTGCTCATGTTGCTTCGCTTGTAAAGAAGGTACGAAGTGTCTCAGATGCATTAGATCATGGGAAATTGCAAAGTGTCTATGTTGAAATGCCCAAATCAGAGATTATCATTACTCCTGATGAAGCTGCAGGTTTCACAATCGTCGTTCTCAAAGATAGATCATATTAAATCTTTGTGTTGTTGTTTTTTTTTGGTTTTTAAGCAAAAATATCTGTTATTTAAAAATTTGTTTTCATTTTCTAGATTAGGGAAGGCTAAAATCGAAGAAATCGAAGAAATCTAAACTCTACTGAAAATATCCTCAATATTGGTACATTTTTGAATACCACAAAACAATCCTTTTCTTGAGGATGTGAATAATACGAATATCAGTAAGATATCTGTATATTCATACGAAGATGGTTTTAATGGGTCAAAATGAGAATTCACCTGTAATGAAATATTGTGGGAATTGTGGTAAGGAATTAATTGCAAATGCAACCTTTTGTGCTTATTGCGGTGCTCCGATACCAAAAGCCGGAGATCTATTCCCTTCACAAGGTAGTACTCCATATGTCGTGATAAAAACACCTGAAATTACCCCTCGTCGACCGTTTTTAGACAATTTTCGTGGTGCACTCCTCACCCCTAAAATAAAAATGCCCCAAATCGCTTCTTCTCCGAATTATTCTCAACCATTATTAGTCAATTTAATCGTAGGCTTTCTCACGGTCATAGGACTTATGATCTTTTTCAGTAAGTATGAGATTATCTTTTCTGAATCATTTTTTTCTTTCCTTCCTACTAATGAAACCGATATCACGGAGTTTATGGATCTTTACAAAGTATTATTGCCAATTTCCTCACCAATTTCAACCTTAATCAATTGGTTAATATTGAGTTTACTTTTGTGGTTATTACATGCGATTTTTGCCTCCGATCTAAATTCAAATGCAAGAAATTTCAAAACAATGGCAACAATTGTAGGTTGGGCACAAATTCCTATGATATTCAATCAGGTCATTACTATTATCTATAATCTATTCTTTCTCTCTAAAGGGGGTCAGGTGGTGTTTCGTTCAATAGGAGAAATGGAAATTAGTGCCCCAGGAGGAGGAACGGACGTTCCATTTGATACATTCCTTTTGGGAATTGAGATAATATTAATTCTGTGGAGTTTAGTGTTAATATACTACGCTATTAAATCATTGGGATCATTTAAATCCAATCCAATTGTAATTTGTGCAATATTTGGAGTATTGAGCCTCCTACTACCAATCTGAAATCACCCATAACAATTTACTTTATACTACGGGGTTTATAGTGGATTTTCAAGTTTAACCAAATCATGTCTCCATATATTTTGTGATTCAGAATTTCGAAGAAAGGAGACTGGTCAAGAGAATTCATTGCGTATGGCAAGGAAAAAAATGGTACTCCATTCCCTCCAAGAACTGGAGCGATTGAAACTTGAATCTCATCAATTAACTTTTCTGCGATCATATTCCCGTTTAATTTACTTCCTCCTTCCAGCAATAGACTGTTTATCTTGTAATCCTTGTAGAGAATCATCATTAAATGCCTTAAATTCACTAATGGCCCCTCCCCGCATAATAATACTTCACATCCTTTTCTGAGGAATTCTTTCTTCTTGATGGACGAGCATTTCTTAGTGGTAGCAATAATTGTGGGAATATCTGGACGAAAAGTTATAATTCTAGAGTCAAGGGGGATCATTCCACTTGAAGTAACAACAATGCGTACGGGATTCTTGATGAGATGTCCTGACTCAAAATATTCAGGTTTTATTGTTAATTTTGAATCATCCGTTAAGATGGTTCCACTCCCTACCATGATGGCCTCATTTTCAGCTCTAAGATGATGGACTCGTCTCCAGTCTTCAGTATTTGATAGATTATTATCTCCTGTTAAAGAAGCTATTTGACCATCAAGGGTTATTGCAGCAGATAACGTAATTTTTGGACGTTTTTCTCCATTATTATTCGAGACCATTCTTTATCAAACTTCGAAAATGTTGGGTAATTAGATAAGCTTATTGATCTCACAAAAGTTTTTTAGACCAAAAAAACCTCTTTTAGTAATATATTACAAAATTACAACAATATTTTTATACTCGAAAATTCAAGAATCAATTCCTTGTTAGGGTCCAATTACATTTGGATTCCATCATGGAAAGAATCCTGAAACGAAAGTTTCGGTGTGGTATAGCCTAGCTATATCGGAAAACAAGTCCAGCTTTGGAAGTTTTCCCCTCAAACAAAAAAAAGGAGGTAAAAATATGACAATCGAAATTGAAGAAAATGTAGATTTACACCATCAAGCCGAGATGGAATTGGTTTGTCCCTGGTGCCACACAAACAGCATTAACACTATTGTCAACCATAGTACTTTACGTCTCAAATGTAATGAATGTGGTATGGACGCATTCGTCACCCGTATTCCTCGAGACAAGAAACTATCTGACTATATTTCACGTAGACTGATTGCGTAAATAAAAGGGAAAAAAGTGTACATTTCGGGAAGGAATAATTGAGATCGCTTAGGTTATCATTCGGAGATACTTTCTCCCCCTTTAGCGTCCTTAATACCCTTAACTACTGATTGGTTCAAATAGTGCATTAAAGTGACGTAAGAGACCTGGGTCATAAGTCATTTTCAAACCCTTAATTTCCTCTTTTGATTTGTAGAGATCGATAATGGATTGACATACGTAATCGAGATGTTCTCTCGAATATACTCTTCGCGGTATGGCTAATCTAACTAATTCTAGATCAGGATAAACCCAAGTTTGATCCTCTTTTTGATGGGCAAACACTACTGATCCTAATTCAACTGATCTTATCCCGTATTTCTCATATAAAGCAATCGTAAGAGCCCAACCTGGAAATTGTGATTGGGGAATGTGTGGCAAGAATCTTAAGGCATCAAGATTAACAGAATGTCCTCCTACTGGTAATAAAACAGGAATGTTTGCCTTAACTAAGTTGTTGCCTAAATATTGGAGTTGTTGATATCGATAGCGTAAATAATCTTCAGAGAGAACCTCAGTTAAGCCCCTGGCTATTGCTTCGAGATCTCTTCCAGCTAGGCCTCCATACGTAGGAAATCCCTCTGTAATCACCATTCTCTCTTTTATACGATTATATGTGTCTTTGTTGTTGAGAGCAATAAAACCTCCAATATTAACTAAACCATCTTTCTTTGCACTCATCATACAACCGTCAGTGTAAGAAAACATCTTTTGAGCAATTTGCTTAGGAGTAAATTCTGAATATTCTTTTTCACGTAATTTAATGAAATAGGCATTTTCAGCAAAACGTGCAGCATCTAAGAAGAGCGGAAGATTATGCTTTTTTGCTAGCTTTGAAACGTCTTCTATATTTCTCAAGGAAACAGGTTGTCCTCCTCCTGTATTATTTGTTACAGTCAGGATTATTACTCCTACATTTGAATTTTGATTGAGAAAATTTTCTAAAGCGTTTATATCCATGTTTCCCTTGAAATCATGATAGATAGATGTATTGTATGCCTCTGGAATAACCAAATCATGAGCTTTCGCCCCCATAGATTCAATGTTTGCTCTTGTCGTATCAAAAAATTGATTTGATACCGCTATTTTTGTTTTATCTAGATTCAGTGCGTAAAATACCAAATTTTCGGCACTTCGTCCTTGATGCGTGGGAATGATGAACTCAAAGCCAGTTATTTCTTTTACCACAGAACGTAAATTGTAGAAATTCTTACATTGAGCATATGATTCGTCACCCAGCATTAAACCTGACCATTGGTTATCTGACATTGCAGAAGTACCTGAATCCGTTAGCAAATCAATATAGACTTTTTCAGCAGGAATGTTAAATATATTATAACCTGCGGCTTTTAAATACTCTTTTCGCTCTGCTAGAGTAGTTAATTGTATTGGTTCAACCATTTTAATTTTGAAAGGAGGCGGAGGGAGTGTATCATTAGTTTGAGACATGAATTATCATTCCTATGGATTTCATATTAAAATTAACTGCAATATTTCTCTTCGTTTTGTGAATGACAAAGAAAGATAAACAAAGGAAATATAAAAATTATTGCATTTGTAGTAGAAGGACTTACTTATGTCTTTTTAATATTTTTTAGCTATCTGGTTGTTATGGCAGAATCTTTCCCCCAATTTATCCTCGCAAGTAATTCTCCAGCTCGGGCGCGTGTTCTCTCTCAAATTAACTTAGAATATCATATCATTCCAAGTGAAATAAATGAAACATTATCTATGGAAACTCCAGAATCTTATGTAACCGAACTTTCACTTAAAAAAGCTAAAACTGTAGGTGAAAGGATTAAATCTAGGTACACGAGATATATCGTTCTAGGTTGTGATACAATTGTGATTGATCCCTTGAATCAAATAATTGGAAAACCAATGGATAGGTTACATGCGAAGCAAATGCTTGTTTCACTTTCAGGAAAATGCCATCATGTGCTTACAGGTTGTACTATAATAGTCTATCCTTCAGAAGAGACATATCAGCAAGTAATTTCTACTGAAGTTGAATTTCGTAATCTTTCCAGTGACGAAATCGAGTTTTACTTATCAAATAATGAATGGATGGGAAAAGCGGGAGCATATGCAATACAAGGTATTGGAAGTTTGCTAATTAAGGAAATAAGAGGAGATTATTATAATGTGGTAGGTCTACCGGTACATTGGGTATGGCAAACTCTTCTAAATCATTATAATAAAGTATTTCTTGAAACAGTTGGAAAAAAGGGGTAACAAAGATTAATTGACACTTTCACGGACATGAAAAAGGGAAGTTCTCATATCGGTAAAATTAGCCACTTTGCGAACAAGACCAATATTTATTAGTTTTTTAAGCGCATTCCTGACTGTTCGGTCAGAATAACTACATTTTTTTTCAATATCACCTGAGGTGAGAGGTCCATCTCGGTTTAGAATTTCGAAGATCTTTTTAGCGCTTGTTGGAACCGAATAAGCATCTATTGGTAAAATTTCAGTATTCATTCTATCTTTCAATTCTTGAGCTTGCATCAAGGTTTTTTTCACTCTTTTTTCTAGTTTATTTCCGTTTCTAACTGTGGAAGTAGTACTGAAACAAATGTTGTTGTTTTTGTTTCTGTTGATATTGTTGTCGTTGGTGTTAATAAACATTTCGGTGAAAAAAGAACCCATATTCCCTCTCTCTATCCTGTGAAATCTAGTCTGGAAAAATAGTGGAGTGGACCAAATGTCGAAACATCCGCTTTTGCTTGGCCGAACTCAATTGTGTTCAAGACCCCGGCCCTTCAAGCATAACTTCTCGGTCTTAGAGATGCTCTTTCCCAAGCCTATCCCGTTTTGACCTTGTTTTCTTATTCTTCTCTCCAGAAGAATCTCCACTAGAAGCCACCA
>JAEOTQ010000181.1 GCA_016839785.1 Candidatus Hodarchaeota archaeon
CATTGGTTCTAGCAACTCCTGTGTATATCCCTCTTCCTGGAATGATACAAAATTTTATTAACAGATTGTGTCCGTTGATAGAACCACAGTTAGAATATAAAGATGGAAGAACAAGAGCGAAGTTCCATGATGATGTGAAGATATCAAAAATTTTAGGTTTAGTTACTGGAGGATGGTGGGAAATTGAAAATTTGAATATAGTAGTAAAAATCATTGAAGAACTAGCTATGAATTCGTCCACAGAATTTTCTGGACCGATACTTCGTCCCCATGCATATCTTTTAAGAGAAAAAACAGAAAGAAATCAAAAGATATTGGAAACTCTGGAAAAAATGGGTGAAATGTTCATTAAAGAAGGAAAATTTGACAGTAAAGATCTAAAAGTTATTAGTCAGCCACTTGTTAATAAAGAAGATTATCTAGAAGTGATGAATAAGAATTATTTCGAAGCAAAAGCAAAATAGAGTGCATCCATAAATCATCAGGCCAACAGCAAATGGATATGAGGGGCCCTTTACAAGAAACAAAGTAAATCAGTCTCGGTAAAAAAAGGAGAGGGAAGATAAATTGCTCTGTCCATTCCCATGCAACCTCAATGACAAGTATATTATAAAGAAGATAAGCAACTCCTAATATATACGCCCAGTCAGCATTTTGGTTTGTGATAGCATCACTAAAATATCCAATGTTGAATACTAAAAATAATGTAGCTATACTTGTGTTTGCTAGACGATTCACTTTATATTCACCCATTGCGGAGAATCGAGAAAACAGAACTCTTTAGGCCCACATTCCCCAGAGAATAGTAGTTCCTGACCAGATTTGAGTATCACATTTAATAATCATAGGAAGCTCCAAGGAGAGTTACTTCATACGCTGAACAAGAAACCGGAAATCTTTGGGCCCCCGTTCCTCCGCAGTCAATAGATCCTGACCCGTGACATGAGCCCAAGAGGGAATATCAACCAAACTTCCTGGATCCGTGGTGAGAATTTCTAATACCTGACCAATATCTAATGTTATCAATGCTTTCTTAGACATTAAAATAGGTCTAGGACAGGTAAAACCCCGTGCATCCACGGTATGGTGAATTTCACCCAGATATTTTTCTTCCAGGAGCTGCTTTTCTTTTATTATTTGAGATCTGCTATCTGAACTACTAAGTTTATTATCTTCAAGAGGGGCTTCAACAATGAGGGGATACCCTTTTTTGTGCCATTTTTTTATGCCACCTTTTAAGCTTTTAACATCTTCAAAATCAACCATAATTTCTACAGCTACCAAAGACATTCCCCCTCCTTGACAAATAGTGACTATTTCTTGGTCGTTGGGAAGATCCTCGAGAGAAAACGACAGTTCCATAAGGGGAATCCACTTTGAATTCTGGATATGTCCAAATTTTTCATATTTATATTCTCCAGTACCAGCAAATTCTACTCGGTCTCGAAGATCAATTAATAGGGGGGGTGGATCCTGGTTAGAATTCAGACGTTTAAATAATTCGTCTACAGTAATTTCGGATACTTCAGGCAGATAAAACTTTCTTTTTCTGATGGTCCACAACCATAACCTTAAGAGTTTAAAAAACATCTTACGTTTGCTAATTTTCATTTCCTTCGTAGTAGTAGTTGGGTATCCTTTCTTACGCCATAAATCAAAACCATCGTGTAGACTCTTGACGTTTTCAAACCCTGCCTCCTCCATAATATCAACAGCAACTAAGGATAATCCTCCACCAGGACATAGAGTAACTATTTCTTTTTCTTTATAGTTAAAGATGTATGACTGAGGATCTTTTAATTCAGATGAGAGTTTCCGAATGGGAATTGACATAGCATTTGGAATATGACCATCTGAACCATTAAATTCTTTAACAGAACGAACGTCAAAAATAATTGGGGGTTGATTAGAAGATAAGCGCTCATTTAACTCATCGGCCGTAATTTCAGATAGATGCCATTCTGAGCTGTTTCTTAACATCGTGATGAGCTTTTTCCAATATTTTATCATGTTTAAGAGGTAGTAAGAAGTCTTACCCATTGTTAATGCACCTAAAGAAGTTAATACTATAATAGAAACTTCTGATTCTCTTTTCCCAGAATTTTGTTAAATTCTGGAATGAGGAATGTCGAACATTTTATTTAATATATGCTTATTAGATTTCGTTATTCTGTTGTCACAGTAACAGCTACATTACCTTTCTTATGTCCTGCGTCTACATATCGGTGTGCTTCGACAATTTGATCCAATGTATAGGTTCTATCGATCACTGCATTTAGCTTTCCTGCCTCAATCAACTCTTTAAGATCTCTGAGTAGGAATCTTCCATCTTTTTTCTTGATTTTATCTGAAGCCTTGTCAATGTTAAGATAGACTCCTGATTCTTTTAGAGCCTTTTTGCCTTGTTTAGATGGAAGTTTATCTACTGCGTCAAAAACAACGTCATAGGTTTCATCACTTAGAGCAAAATCATCTTTTGTGTAATCTAGTACCTTATCAGCTCCCAAGGACTTGACTAGTTCTAGGTTAGTTGTACTACACACACCCGTTACTTCCGCTCCAAGTGATTTGGCCAATTGAACAGCAAAGGTCCCAACGCTACCTGAAGCACCATAGATAAGGACTTTTTGTCCGCTTTGGATATTTGCCTGTCTAATAACGCCTAGTGTCGTAATTCCCCCAGCTGGAATAACAGCAGCTTCCTCAAAGCTCATATTGGTCGGTTTTAATACCAGTGCTCCTTCTTCAGGCATAGTGACATACTCAGCATACCCTCCAAAGCCAGTCCAAAAGGTAGAGGCAAAAACTTTGTCACCATTCTTGAACAATGACACATCCTTTCCGATGCTAACTATTTCTCCTGCTATTTCCATCCCTAGGATTGCATTCTTTAGCTTTCTAATTCCTAAAATCAATCGTGCAGGAATCCAAAATGCACGCGGAACATCAAACTTCCTCATTCTCACATCCCCTCTATGGACGGTTGTTGCATAAATTCTTATCAGTACTTCAGTATCTTCAGGAATTGGTTTTCTAACTTCTTTAATTTCAAGAACTTCTGGAGTTCCGTATTTAGTTGCTATTACTGCTTTCATAGTTTGTTTATTTTCCATTTTATTTCCCTTAAAATCTCTGTTAAATTAGTCATTATTTTCTGGAAGATTTTTGTAAAAAAAGAAAGTGATAACAGGCTAGTATTGCAAGCCTGTCAAGTGAAATCTCACGACTCGATTGCACTTGCAGTTGTATTAAATCCTTTTACTATCAACCAAACGGCAAAGGCCATTTCTTGTACGGCTATTAGCACGAATAGAAATTCTAGATCAATTCCGAATAGCTGTAGAATATACACCGCAAGCATAGCAGTACCGCCAATAAATCCCCAACCAGAGAGCCACCGGGGCACGAGAAGGGGTTGTGATTGTAATAGAATATAATTTAGAACCACGGCTGATATGGCAAAAATGATTCCTGGTCCAACTATATATACCCAGTCACGTGCTGTTAGGAGAAAGTCACCTAGGATTTGGTAAGTGGAAGTATCTGCAGCCCCTGCATTTACAAATTCCTGACTCACTGTTACTAGTGCTAGGAGCATGGTAATACCAATCATCGTGCTAATAGATTCAATAACTCTGAGTCCAAGAAATCCAATAGCTCCTGATTCGTTGTGTTTTTTCAAAATTGGATACAGCATTACTGGTACTCCAAAAACGGCAAGTCCCCAAAGTAATTCGAGAAGTACTCCGATCATTACTTGAGCTTCATTTTCTGCCACTTTTGTCAAGTAATCTGGAACCTGATCTATTAAAAACCCTACAGGTAATATAGTTAAGATGGGAGCAGCAGATGCAGTTATAAATAGTCCTCCCACAATTCTGGCGGTCATTTTTTCTGAATTCATAATCATACTCTCTTTTTCTTTTCAAGTTGTAACTTTTTCAAAATAGATTTAATCTTCCTGAGTAGGCCATGTCCAAGCATACCAGATAATTAGTAACAAAATCACAGATTCTACACTAGAAGCGAATACGAAATAAATATTTGGATCTATAATCCCTCCTAGGACAAATATTAGTTGAAATATTCCAATAACGATGTTAGCCCACCGATTTACTTTTGGTTTCAATATCAGAGACAGAAAAACCATAAGACTTGGAAGAGTCATTAATGTCATAAATCCTAGTAATAATAGTGGAGTAATTTGAAATCCTGCTAATTCTCCTGCAATTATGTCCTCAATATGTCCTGGTATATAAAATCCAAAAAGATCTGCATAAAGATATATTAATACCAAGGATACCCATAATGCTGCAAGCTTGATTTTTACATTTATTTTTGTATCTTCCAAAGTCATTTCAAAACCTTCTATTCACTCGGTGCTGATTACAATTCGGCCCTTCGCACGACCTGTCTCGTAGTGTCTATGAGCATCAGCTGTCTCACTTAACGGATACACTTTGTCAATAACTGGCTTGATCTTACCCGCTTCAATCCATTCACAAATTGTATTCATAGCAGCCGCACTTTCATCAGCATTTCCAGTTTTAAATTTCTTATTACCAGTGATTAAATGAAAGATATTTTTTGGACTACTTATGGGATTATTTGAAATATAGATTCCTTCAGAAGCCAAAATGTTCTTGCATTTTGATAGATTTTGTACTGCAACAACATCTAAGATTATATCATATTTAGTATTGGTCTTTGTGTAATCTACCTTAGAATAATCTATTACATGATCTGCTCCAATCTCTTTCACTAAATCAACATTAGTGGGGCCACACACACCAGTGACTTCAGCGCCATAAACATTTTTTGCCATTTGCAC
>JAEOTQ010000182.1 GCA_016839785.1 Candidatus Hodarchaeota archaeon
GAGGAACCTCCTTTAGTTCCATCTGGTACAATTTTCTTTGCATCGTGTGTTTTTAAATGTGTGTTTTGTCAAAATTATGATATTTCACAAAACTGGAATAAAAATAACGGACACAAACAGGGAGATGAGGTGGAGTTCTCTCAATTGGTCAATATTCAGAAGAAGCTTATTTCAGAGGGCGCAATAAATATCAATTGGGTTGGAGGTGACCCAATTCCTAACATACATAATATACTAAATTCTCTCCAATCACTAGATAACAATATAGTTCAACTCTGGAACTCTAACATGTATCTCACACAAGAATCGATGAATTTACTTGTTGATATAATGGATTTCTGGCTTCCCGATTTGAAATTTCATGAAAATTTGTTCGCAAAACGAATGTCAGGAATTGAAAACTACTGGGAAATTGTTACTCGTAACATAAAAAATGCTTATACAAATGGATCACATGAGATCATAATTCGTCATCTTTGTATGCCTAATCGAATTGAAAAAGACACTTTTCCTATATTGGATTGGGTGAAACAAGAAGTTCCATTATCTTTTGTAAATATTATGTCCCAGTATCGTCCAGAGTATCGTGTACATAGAGAATATGAAGACATTAACCGGCGTGTCACAACAGCTGAAATGCAACTAGCAAGACAGTATGCTGATAAGAACGGAATTGCTTGGAGACAAGTTTGATTGAAAATTTTACACTTTACTGTGCAAAAATCTATTAGGATACATTATTTTTAGCATTTATTGTCCTAAATTGAATCTCCTTACCTAATACATCTTTCTCCCGTTGGAGCTCCCCTAGATGAGTGGTCAAAAACTAATTCTTGATTCTTTTTATTCAGCATTTGAACTCCTTGTGAAAACTACGAAAAAAACAGTTAATTCAATTAACGAAACCCCCTCCCAGCTGGTGAAGTTTTGTAATACTATTCAGAACGCGAAAGAAAATAGAATTCATCTCGTCGGAATGGGTAGGTCAGGAAAAGTTGGAATGCTTTTTGGAGAGATGTTAAAGAATATTGGTTATGAGGTCTCATATCTTGGAAAGAGTCTAGCTAAACCAGTGAGAACTAATGATGTAGTAATTGGTGTTACTGGTTCAGGATGGACCAATTTTACTACAAAAGCAATACAAAACGCGATTCTTAGAAAAGCGAAGATTTTAGTAATCACGGGAGATGAGAAATCTCTAGCTGCCCGATTAGCAGATTCTATAATGGTAATACCTCGTGGTTATGTAAAAACAGGTTCTTTGGAATCTAGTTCAACAGGAAAAGTAGCTTCTGGAGCACCTTTAACACCTTTAGGCACGTTATTTGAAATGACAACTATGGCTATTGGTTTTGGAATAGTGTCTGGACTTAGAGAGGATTCTAATGTGAGAGGTTTTAATGAGGGGATTAACAGAGTTCTAAATGCAGCAGATTTAACTTTGAATAATATAAAGGCGAATGAAACTCCTCTTCAACAATTTATCAATTCTCTTGAACCCTTCTCTCTCCATCCTGAAAATAATCTCTTTATTTTCGGTAGTGGTTTAGACTCCATTATTGCCAGTATTTCTTCTATACGGCTAAGCCACTTAGGAATACATGTCAAATCAACTTATGATTGGCGATTTAGAAAAAAAAGAGACTTATTGATTAGCATTTCAGGTTCAGGCGTATCTAGCAGGACATTGGAACGAGTTAGGAGTGCTAAATCGTCTAACATGAAAATTCTTGGATTAACTTCATTTCCAGAGTCAGTGTTAGCGAAAGCCTGCAATATTTTATTGGTAATCGAGGGAAGGCATGAAGAAGTCAGTGCGGACTTTCGTCAAATTTCAGATATGAGCTTTTTTATTCCTTCGTTTGAGTATGCAGCAGCGATAACATTAGATTCCTGTGTAGCCCAAATAGCTTCGAATTTAGGAATAACAGAAGAATCAATGCGTGCTGAACATGCTAATATCGAATAAATGTTCAAGAAACTCTTTTGTTTTTTTTTCTGTTTTTATGGATTAACCTTAAGTGAATCTATGAATTTATTCAGTTGAAAAAAAGGATCTACTGCTTGATAGATGGCTCTACCAACAATAATTATATCAGAACCATTCTTTAAAGGCTCTTGGATATTATTCTGGGTAATACCTCCCGCAACAGCTATCAAACTTGGTACTAAGTTTTTATATTTCTTAATTATCTCCCACGTAAATTTTTTTCCAGAAATTTCCTCATCAATTCCCCTATGGATGACCAATACATCAGGAAATGATTTAAATAACTTAAGTTTTGCTTTAAATTCATTAAAGGATATCCCGAGTGTATCCACCCAACTATCAATATTTGAATGTCTACATTCGCTAATAAAAGTATTTATCGTAGCAATTGGAGCCAGGCCTGAAACTACGCATGCATTCACACCTGTCTGAGACCCGAGACTGACTTCTAATTTTCCTACATCCAGAGTCTTTAGATCAGCAATAAGATAATTGTTCGGGAAGGATTCCCGACAGAAAGGGACAACAGAACGAAGGCCCTCATTTTTTAAGAATGGAGTACCAATTTCTATCAAGAGCTGTGAAGTTGAAATTTCAGCAATTTGAGTAAAAAGTTTCCTTACTTCAGAAATTAGGGGAATATCGATGGCGAGTTGGATGTATGGAGGGTTTTTCAAATTTTTTGGCGTTGTTAAATCCATTTTCGTGTTCACTTTTTTTCTATTTCTGGGTTTAATTAAATGGGATGAAAGTTGTTTGTAAATTGTCGTGGGAGGGGTATTCTTCTGCCATACCTACAATTATTTTTGGAAATTTTGAGATAATCTCCTGAGTGATTTCTTCTAATATGGCTGCGTTGGTAAGAAGTCTTTTTTTTTCATGATCAATATGAACTAGATTTGCTGGAACATCAGCTTCTAAAACAAGATATCGTTTTACCTCTTCTAGATCATAGTCTGA
>JAEOTQ010000183.1 GCA_016839785.1 Candidatus Hodarchaeota archaeon
GTATTCCTGGATCCGAAGCAATAGAAAATACAAGACGGATGGTTGTTCACACAGTAAATATTGATGGACTATGGGAGATTGAAAATCAGAATTTTTCCAAAGAGTGGATTGAAGGGGAGAATATTTCACTGGTAAATATGATCCTCACTCCCATAATAAACAAACAGAATCAGTCTTATTTTCTGCTACTTGCTCATTACGATTCCCGAAGATGGGCTGATCAGGATACAAACCCAGCATTAAGGAAAAATCCAGTTCTGGGGGCAAATGATGGAGCTTCAGGAGTTGCAGTTGCGTTAGAACTAGGTCGGGTTTTAATAACAAAGCATGAAATCACAAATTTCAAGATTATCCTGTTTGATGCAGAAGATCAAGGGAATATAGGATGGAATTGGTTAATCGGTTCCAGACATTATGTAAATTCAGAACTCTTTCGTCAGGAAGAGATTTCCTTCGCAATTCTATTTGATATGGTTGGAGGGCATGACGCAATATTCAAACGTGAAGGGTTTTCAGAAAAATATGCTCAATCTCTCGTCTCGAAGATATGGAATCTTGCAGATAAAATTAACTATAATCAATATTTTGTAAATAAATCGTGGAGTAAGATCACAGATGATCATCTTCCGTTTATAGAAAAAGGAGTTCCTGCAGTTGATATCATTGATGATTTTATTAGTAATTATAAAGCTTGGCACACAACGAGCGATACTATAGACCAGATTAGCCCAGAAACCTTGAACGCTGTTGGTCAAACTGTTGAGGCTTTTCTTCTGGAAATCCACCAAAATACTGAATCAAACCTAATTTTGCCATCTTTCACCTTTCAAACGACAATATCTATATGGAATATAATTCTTCCACTACTCGTGTTGACAATTCCTAAATTTTATTGCAAAAAATCTTGATTCTATTCCTACAGTTGAGAGAAATGATATAAATATCTCTCTGTTCTTAAAGAAGAATGTAAAGAGGATAACCAGTAAAACCTCATAAAGTATTTAATTCGTCAACCATCGCTGGGTCTATTAGTCGGAGATGACATTATGGTCGCAACAAAAAAGCTTGATGCTCAATTGCAATTTAGACCTCTCTCTGTTGATGATATTGATGAGATCATGCGTATTGATGAACTCATTGTTCGAAGGAAGCGTACTCCTTTATTCCGTAGTCGATTAGAAGAACAGATCATCAAACATGGTGAAGAAAGTTTCGGTGTAGTATTACCAGATGGAACATTGATTGGATATCTCTTGGCCGAAACGAAGGTCTATATATACGGTACTGATGATTTAGCTGCTTGGATTACTTTACTTGGTATTGATCCTGAATTTCAAGATCAAGGGGTTGGTACCGCATTGGCAAATCGTGTAATCTCTTATTTTTCAGAAGAGGGAATAAGTAGTATTCGCACTATATGCGCTTGGGATTGGGGTGATTTAGTAGAATTCTTTTCATCGGTAGGGTTTAAGCTTTCTGAATACTTAACATTAGAACTAAGCATAGGCCAATCCCCCTAGGAGGAAAATTTCTATGAGTGAACCGATTCGCCAAAGTAAATTTGAAGTTTATGGAGAAGAGATGCTAGAAAAGGAAGTAAAAAAGAGTGGAAACAGTGGACGAGTATACTTACCCCCTTCTTGGATTGGTAAGCGAGTAAAGATAATACGTATGGATTAGAGTTAGAGTTTCTGATCTCTATCGTCCCAATCTGTTTTTCAAAATGAATTCATTCGTTTCCACGCAGGGATGGTAGGAATCCTTTCTTGAGTAGATCCTGAACACTGTCTCGTAGCTCTGACAGCATTATACCAGATTCCTTGTATAAATTAGATATCCCTTCAATTTCGAAATAAAGATCATTCTCTAGCCATTTTTGTTTTCGAAATTCATATAGGGAAACATTTGCCACTTTAGCCTCTATTTTCGGAATTTTCTTTTCAACGAGCTCTTTCAAGTCTTTTTTACCTAAATTTGCGATAGTTTCAAAGTTTTCCTCAACAAAAACCTTGACGCTTTCTAGCTCAGATTTAATTTTATTCATTTTCTCTTTATATGCAGTTAGAATGGGTTCTTTTATTTCTATTACCTTCTTTGTTACCTCATCATTATCAACATTAAAGAGATAATCCTGAAAGTGTTGTAATGCAACAAATAAGTCTGCTTCTGCAACTTTACTAAATTCCGCCATAATCTTTTTAGTAGAGAATTTTTTTAACGCCTCAATAGCTTTTGCTTGAACT
Source organism: Candidatus Hodarchaeota archaeon (assembly GCA_016839785.1). Taxonomy (GTDB): domain Archaea; phylum Asgardarchaeota; class Heimdallarchaeia; order Hodarchaeales; family Hodarchaeaceae; genus Hodarchaeum. The sequence goes on from JAEOTQ010000183.1 coordinate 2,244, forward strand.
CCTGTATCTCTATCTTTTGTGGTATCCAAAATAGGTATAATTGAGTCCGAATTCTCTATTTTTCCTAGAGCTTCCACAGCTTTTGCCCTGGATTCGTTATCTTTATCCTTCAGCACTAGTAACAGGCTTGGTAGAGCGGAAGAATTACCAATCTCTCCTAACGCCCAGCACATTTCGCGTTTGGCATAATTTTCCGTCTCAATTTCCAACGCTTTAATTAGGGAAGGAACCGCTTGATCGAATGACAAAATCCCTAACGTATGAGCCGCATTTTCTCTTAGTTCAGAGCTTTCTTTCTCAGCTAACACTTCTATAAGAGCAGTTCCAGCATCCTTAGCAATATCTCCCATTTCTCCAAGCTGTTTTGCAACCATGGCACGAAAATCTGGATCTTCGTCCTCCTTTAGATATTTTACTAAGGGTTGTACGGTGTTTCTATTTGCAATCTCTCCCAGCGCCTCAACAGCACCGAATCGAACCGTCCAATAATCAACTGATGGGTCTAGAGCTTTTAAAATCTTAGGTAGTGCCATTGTAGGATTTCTTCTTCCAACATCCACAAGTTGATGGACTGCAGATGATCTTAGTAGTAGCTGATGACTTTCTAGCGCTCTTAGCATTACCTCAATCAGAGCATCGTCTGGTAATTCTTGATCATCAGGAATATCCATTATCTTACGCAAAACAGGATCGATCTCACCTTTATCATCTGGACTCATATTGAAACTACCTTCTGATTATTGATGAAAAGTTGGTTCTTGTCAGTTTTGGACAAATAGCTATTAAATTTTACTGATTAATACTGAGAATCAGCGATATTTCTCCTTGATTATTAGAACAAACTAAGGGGTTTTTTAAAACCTCTGATTTGCCCTCAGTTCTTTCATTCTTGAGGGGTAGAGAGTATGCAAACTTGAATTTCTAAGGTTAATATTGGAAAATCTTATCGCTAGCCAATCCGAACTTCAATTATTTGTTGTTTAGTACGAAGTTTTGCAGATAGAAAGCGTCCTTCGGTGCTAGAAAGTTCAAGCATAAGAGGATTGGACGACCAAGCACAATTGATGGAAGTTCCCTCAAATGTTTGATCAGTAAATTCTGGATTTCCTCTTACAGTGACGGGATCCTGAAATTCGAAGCCTTCTTCACCTTCTTTTATCTTTAAAAAGAATACTGAAAGTGCAATTCCTCGTTTCATTACACTAGATACATTTTCTTCAATTTCCACAGCTTGATTCTCTGCATTCCAAGTAATTCGTGCTCGTATTCTTCTCGGTTCAGGTTGTTCCACATTGATAAATCTCATACCTGTAATGAAGAAGCCTGTTCTGTTTCGACCATCTTCGTCTTTCAATCCTTTTACATTAAGATGACTCTCATCTCCAATAATTGGGAAAATTTCGATTTTTTTAATTTCGTCTATCCGTGTCATTCTGATCACTTAACGTTTGAGTTCAATTTTTTCATAAATGATTCAACGTGATTTAACGCTTCTTCCATCACTTGAATTTCTGGAAGCACTACTGAACGAAAATGTTGCTTACCTAAAGCTCCAAATCCACTGCCAAATACGAAGACTACACCCGTTTCCTTTAGGACCTTCAATGTAAACTCAGTATCATCAATAGGTAAATCTATGCGTGGGAAAGAATAAAAAGCTCCTTGAGGGATACGTGCAGATAATCCCTCCATCTGATTAATTCGCTTCGCGAAGTAAGTAGCTCTTTCTTTTAGTCTCTTGTTAACATCAATGAGAAATTTCATATCATTATTCAAGACTTTAGCTACAGCCTTTTGAATTGGGGAATTCGCACAAAGTCGGATTCTGGATTGTTTACTCATTGCATCCCATAAATGAGTGTATTTCTCATCCTCATCTCTAAGATTTGCCCATCCTAATCTCCACCCAGGCGATAAAAGCGTTTTAGATATTCCATTAAACTCTAAAACAGGAACTTCAGTTAGAGAGGCTGTGGATTTAAATTCTCCTCCATAGGTTAATAAATCATAGATCTCATCTGATATAATTAACAGATTATATTCGCCTGCAATATCCGTTATCGCTTTCACGCTTTTTGGAGGATAAACCGCACCTGTAGGATTGTTAGGATTAATAATAAGTAGGGCTTGGGTCTTTGGTGTAATTTTCTTTCTTATATCGTCTATATCGGGTTGCCAATCCAGTGATTCCTGTGTATTATATTCAACTCCAGAAATATTGTGAAAAGTGAAGTATGAAAGATAAGAAGGGTAAACTGGAGAGGGAACTAGTACTTCGGTGCCTGGAGCCATGCTTCCAGATATTATCGAAATCGCTTCTGAAACTCCTGCAGTAACAAGAATTTTTTCAGAATTTAATTCAGTTCCCCAGAGACGTTTCTGTCGTTTCGCTATCGCTGTTCTTAACTCACGATCGCCGATTGATTCACTGTAATAATTGGCTTTATCCACATTAACAGCTTCTACTAATGCATCTTTAAGAAATTGTGGAGTATCAAAATCATATTTGTCAGGATCGCCTATATTAAAATAGTACAATTTTTTACCAGTCTTCTCGACTTCTTTTGCAGAAATCAATATATCTCTAATTGCATATTTTATTTTACTGACATTAGTTGAGATTTCCATCTATTATACCTTCGAAGACAGCCAATAAAAAAGATTCTCTCAATTTTAAAGGGAAAGAATAGCTTATGAAAGCTGTTATATGGGTATATAGGTATTTTAGAGACATTTCTAATATATATATTGGTAAGTTTGTTAGAAGTATTGTCAGGAATCATGACTAAATTTGTCAGACAACTATTTGGAAAATAATTCTGGACAGGATGAGTCACACATCCGCTATCCGGCAGGAAAGCA
>JAEOTQ010000184.1 GCA_016839785.1 Candidatus Hodarchaeota archaeon
AATAGGACAGAAACAATCGCGTTGAAGACGAACGATTGTACTCTACGCCACAGGGAATAATTTTTCTCAAACCTCTCTGCTTTAATGAAATCAATTTTTTTTGAAACAAGAATTTTAATGGTTTCATTGACATCTTTTCCGCTAATTTGGTTATCGGATGGAGCCCAGCCAATATACTCAGGAAAAAAATCGATTTTGAACTTGAGAGCTTCTAATATAGATTTTCCATATTCAAGAGTAGTCTCACGATAAATAGGGGTTATTGATGAGTATTTTTGAGCTAGTTTAGTAATTACTTGGCCAGTATTATCACTAGATCCATTATCAATTAGTAATAATGCCAGATCAATATCTGATGATAAATTTTCCATCAATTCGTCAATAAATTCTTGAACATTTCCTTCTTCATTCAAACAGGTAACAATCAACTTTACCGCGAGTTTTTGGCTTTGTGTCATTGTGGTTTGCACCGTTCAGAATTGCATTCAAGCTCTTACTTAAGTTAGAAGAGCAATGCCGCATCGATTAAACTAAGATTGACAGAAGGAATCGATTTTACTATTTAAATCAACCAATTAGAAAGCTATTAAGCATTTCCCTAAAAGCACTGACATTGGAAATACCCCTTCATTTTAGTCATACTTCGACTCAAACCATTTAATTGTGTTAATCAGGCCATTTTCCATATTTATTCTTGGTTCCCACCCCAATAACCGTTTAGCCTTTGAATTATCACAATACATATCCCAAATTTCATTTTCTCTATATGGGATGGCCCCAAATTTTATTTTATCTATTGATTCAAGTTTGTTACCTATTTTGAGGGCGATTTCACGAATGGCTATTGATTCTCCACATCCAACATTAATAATTTCCCCATGAACTTCATAATTGTTGAGTGAAAGTAAGATAGCATCAATTAAGTTGTCAATGTAGTTAAATTCTCGTTTTTGTTCTCCTTCGGTAAGCTTGACTTCTCTCCCATTGAGTAATTCAGTGATTATGTACGGAATAACCCTATTTGGAAGTTGATATCTTCCAAAAAGGTTGAAAGCGCGAAGGACGGTGACAGGAAGATTATAGATTCTACTGAACATAAGAGAATAATGTTCAGATGCAATTTTTGATACTGAATATGGAGAAGCTGGAAGAACATTTTGAGTTTCCTGGAAGGGAGGAGCTACTCCACCATAAACATCACTAGTGCTTAAGAAAATAAACTTTGTAAGTTCTAATGAATTCGCAGCCTCCAGAAGATTTAAAGTTCCTTTTATATTGATATCTACAGAGAGATGGGCATGTTGAAAATCTTTAGTCAGGTCTGTCATCGATGCGAGATGAATAATAAAAGCTGGGTTCACTTCTTCCAGTGTATGAAGAATTTCATCTCGTTTCCGAATATCTGTATTATGAAATTGCACATCATTAATATTGAAAGGTAATTCCTTCTGTACATGCTCTAACTCGTTTGGAAGATAATCAAGAATTATTGGTTTAATTTTGTTTGATAGTAAATTTACCACCAGATTTGTTCCAACAAATCCAAAGCCACCAGTAATTAGTATCTTTTTGTTTGAAAACGATTTAAAATCGACTTGTTGCATTTAATCAACCTTAATTCTGTGTCTGTAAAGAAATTTTTGATCAATTCATTACTCTATCACACAAATATCCGTAGTTAAATATTCATGAGTAAGTGGTTTCTTGTAAAGGATGATATTCTAATTTTTCAAGTTTTCTAATGAATAAGTGCAAAGGACTAATTCAAGTATTTGAAAGGAGATATTAAAAATTATATCTTTATCATGTAAAAATATCCTAAATTCGTTCAACAAAGTGTAAAATAAAGTCTTACGAAAAAAAGTGATGTATATGAAAACAGTTATTTTCTGTGGTGGTAGAGGAACAAGAATTCGTGAAGTAACTGACAACGCGATTCCTAAACCATTGGTACAAATTGGAAAATTCCCTATATTGTGGCATATCATGAATCACTATGCTTACTACAATCATAAGGAGTTTGTATTATGTTTGGGATATTTGGGATGGCAGATTAAGAGTTATTTTTTAAATTTTAAAGCGATGGCAAATAATTTTACAATCCAAATAGATAAACCAAATAACATCACGTATTATAATGATAAAAATCATGATATTGACTGGAAAACGACATTGGTAGAAACTGGGGAAAATGCACAGACGGGTGCAAGAGTACGAAAGATCAGGAAATTTGTTGAAAGTGATGAGCACTTTATGTTAACCTACGGTGATGGCCTTTCGGATGTTAATATCAACGAATTAATTAGCTTTCATAAAACTCATAAAAGAATTGGTACCGTCACAGGCGTTCGACCAAGTGGTCGATTTGGTGAAATCGAAATTAGTGATAATAATATGGTTACAGAGTTCAATGAGAAACCACAAACAACAGGAGGAAGAATTAATGGGGGATTCTTTATCTTTGACTCGAAAAGGATATGGGATTATTTACCTGCAGGTGACGATTTGAATTTTGAAAGGGGTCCTTTACGTGAATTAGCAAGAGATGGGGAACTAATGATGTATCCCCATGATGGGTTCTGGCAACCCATGGATACATATAGAGAATATCAACTATTAAACCATGTTTGGGAGGAAGGGCTTAAAAATGGGAAAATCCCCTGGCCTGGCGAGAAATTCCGTTGAGAAATTCTGGATAACATACAAGGCTTTACTTGAAGTGATTACTTGTCGACTCTGAAAAACCCTAACTTAAGCTATAAAGGAAAAAGTGTTCTTGTTACTGGACACACCGGTTTCAAAGGATCTTGGTTAACAATCTGGCTCAAAGCCCTTGGTGCAAACGTTACAGGATATTCTTTAGAACCCAATACAGAACCAAGTATTTTTAATGCAGCTAAGCTAGGCAATAAAGTTAACCATAATATTGGGGACATCCGGGATCATGATCATTTAGAAGAAGTTTGTCGCAAAAATAAACCTGAATTCGTTTTTCATCTCGCTTCTCAACCTATTGTGCGAGATTCATACCAAGACCCTAAATATACTTACGAAACAAATATTATGGGTCTCATCAATTTATTTGAAGTTGTACGAAAAATTACTTCTGTGAAAACAGTGCTTAATATAACCAGTGATAAATGTTATGAAAACAAAGAATGGATATGGGGATATCGAGAGAACGATCCTTTAGGGGGAAATGATCCGTACAGTTCGAGCAAAGCTTGTTCTGAAATTGTTACTCATGCCTACAGAAGTTCATTTTTCACTCCTAAAGGTCAATCCACAAACTCTGTTGCAGTCGCTTCAGCAAGAGCAGGAAATGTCATCGGAGGAGGTGATTGGGCAAAGGATCGAATAATACCTGACTGTATTAAGGCTTTATCATCCTCATCGCAAATTGAAATTCGCAATCCCAATGCGACGCGACCTTGGCAACACGTCCTTGAGCCGTTGTCTGGATATTTATGGTTAAATCTTCTCATGAGCAGTGATTATGAAAAATACTCCACAGCTTGGAATTTCTGTCCAAAAAAAGATCAAAGTACTCTTGTTAGGAATTTAGTGGATCTTTTAATCCAGATATGGGGCAAAGGTTCATGGATTCTAGCTAAAGACGCAGATATACAACCTGAGGAAGCGCATTATCTGAAGCTTGATTGCACAAAAGCTCACCACAAGCTTCGATGGCAAGGACTTTTAGATATTGAAGAAACCATGAAAATGACTATTGACTGGTACAAAGAGTTCTATGAGGGGTCTGCCGATATTTTTGATTTGTGTTTAAAACAAATCGAACAATACCTGTCCATTGCACAAGACAAACAGATGGATTGGTTACCGTCTTTAGCCACTACAATTTAAATCGAGATTTACACATGCATTCCTATTGGAAGACTGAGAACTCGTGAATCCACAAAAAAGCCATGAATTTCAAACCATAGCTCAATTCATAAAATTCGCTCTTGTAGGTGCTACAGGTACTCTAATTTCTCTAACTATTCTGTATTGTTTGACCGAATTCGTCCATTTCCAGTATTGGATTGCACTCCCTATTGGCTATTTTATAGGAATAACTAATAATTTTCTCCTGAATAGGAAATTTACTTTTCAACCAGTAAGCAAACCATTTCTAGCTCAATATTCTGAATATATCCTTTCCATGCTATTTGGAGCGTTAGGTTATACAATATCTACGATTTTCTTAACTGAAATCTTAACGATTTGGTATTTCCTCTCTGCTGTACTATCTGTGGGAGTAAGTACTATCATTGACTTTTCACTTAGTAAAATCTGGGTATTCAGAAAAAGGGAAAAACTTATGTAACCTAACAGGATTTTATTTCGTTAATTTTTTATTTGGTAATTCTATCATCGTTAAACCAGTTTCCCCGACATTAAGAAACAGAATTCTATCGTTGTTGGTGAATTCACATAATTTTGGTATCAAGAAATAGAAAATAGATTACTAAAATGATTAAAATGATTTTTCAATCAATTAAATTACCAGTCATTTGGAAAAAATTCACTAACCTCTTCTCTCTGCGAGGAAAATTGCTACTTCTAGTGTTTATCGTCTACATGATTACAATTCCCCTTACACTTCAAGGGCCTAATTCTACTTCTCGATTCCTATTAACTAAATCAATTGTAGAAGAAGGAAGATTTTGGTTCCCTGTGGAATATATTGAGGAAGGATCCAAATATTGGCTTTCTCCTGATTATGCCCTTATCGATGATAAGTTATACAGCGATAAGGCTCCCGGTGTCGCTTTCATTTCGATTCCGTTTTTCATCCTTGGTAAAAATTTAGGAAATTTATTAATGGATCTTTGGTCACCTTTAGAATCTATTGTTTCTCCTTACATTAATGTCCTGCCTGATAATGACATTCTTGCAGTAATAGGAATTCAGATAGGATTATGTTTACTTGCAGCATTTGGTGTACTTCGATTGTATGATGTTAGCAGAATGATGGGAATTTCGGAACGAAATGGTATATTCGCTTCATTATTTACAGCTTTTGCCACCCCTTATTGGGTTTATGCACGCACAATGTTTGGTCATGTTCCTGCAGCAGTTTTCTTGATTAGTAGTGTATACCATGTGATGAAATATCGCGAAAGTAAAAATAAATATCATTTGATTGCCGCTGGGTTCTTTAGTGGATTCGGATTTGTAATTGAATTTCCCGCTCTATTTGCAATTCCCTGGTTAGCTGTCCTAGTATTGTTACCAATCGACCATCATCAATTCTCATGGAAAGAAAGTATCCAATCCACCTTCATCTATGGCACTTCAACAATTATAGCTGCTACTCCACTATTTCTTTACAATTTTATTAACTTTGGAAGTATTACTTCAAATGTTTTATCGTTTTCACATATTTGGGCTTCTACACTTCATCTACTAGAACCAGTACATGAAGGAATTGTAGTATTATTGTTGAATGATAGTCGAGGATTAATTTATTTTAGTCCCATTCTACTGTTTGCTTTTGCAGGATTATTTCTTGCTTATCGGCGCTTTCCTGTAGAAGTCATGGTAATTTTCTCATTAATACTCTCCTTTATCATTTTTTATAGTAAGAAGTACGAAGCTCATGGAGGAGCCGCTTTTGGCCCTCGTTACATTGTACCAATACTTCTATTACTAGGTTTAGGATTTGGCTGGGTTCTCGAGAACATGAAGAGTTCATCGTTAACACAAAGTGGTTTGATAATCACTGGAGTATGGTCCCTTTTCAGTACAACTTTAGGGGCACTCTACACCGTTTTAATTTTTAATTTTAATAAAAATCCCATTTTTGAGGAGGCATTAGAGAAGTTTAATAGCGGAAATTTAAATTCTCCAATTTTACGCTATTTAATAGAAAAATTTCCCGAAATAGGAGGGAATGCATTTTCAAAGATCATAGTAATCATCACTATACTCATTGTCTTTAGGATAATTTTATTCCTCGGGGATTTTATGTACGAAATCATATTTAAATTAAGTAAAGAACAGAGTACGCAAAGAGAAGTACCAAATTATGAATACGTACAAGCTTATGCAGTCTTCGCACTAGGAAATTTCGTTTTTCTCTATGTATATTTCACTGAACTTGTTTATATCTTATCTTCAACCTTCATTGAGCTGTGGGAAGAAAATACGCAAGCATCGTTTGTAAGAAGTCTTCCCGCTAGCGAATTATGGTTAATTATCGCGTTTGGTATTCTTGGTCTTCATAGTCTATGGACTCTAGTAAGGTATTACCATCCCCAGCTATTTGAATCATTAAAAAGGAAGACTGGGAAGAGAAATGAAGGATTGAATAAACAGCAAGAATGATTTTAAATTTTTAAGGCGAATCTGGGAACCATTCGTGCGACAATTTCCCCTAGACCGAGTTCTACTGTATGGATCACTACACTACGCCCGCGATATGTAAATTGAAGATCCCGTGGGGATTCAAACATCATAGATCCGATACCAGTACCAAGGTCTACAGAAAAATATCGCCTTTTTTCGACTGTTTCAAAGATCTCAGGAATAGCAACAATATGGGGAAAGGCGTAACCACCACCATGGGGAAGAATATTCGCATTCTTTATTCGTTCTTCAAGGTTAAATTTTTCCATTCTCTCTTTGAAGTTCAGCCCTTCCACTGCTTCATCAGAAAAATTAGGAATCCCCTTCATAAGGTAACAAGGTAGATCTGCTCTCAAAGTTACTGGAAAAAATTGTTCTTGTGAAGAATTGGTAAAAGTATAAGCTCCTAATACAACTTCGTTTAAAGTTTTCATGCCTTGGTGACAAGTATTTGAAATAACATCAAATCCTTTTCCAAAGATCATTTCAGCCGCTAGAATACGCCTTTTAGCACCAATCGTGTCAGCCCAATTAAAGAAATCATAATATCTTTGAGTATTATTTCCAACTAAATAATGAATATCCCCAAAAGGTGTTTCCATTGTTTCAGAAAAATACTGTAACGCCTCACTCTCACGATAATACAATCCAATATTTTTAGGATTATCATCTGATCGCAATTCAGAAGGGGAAGAATGAGTAATAAAAGTATATTCAGGTAAATCAGAGGACTCACTGACTGCAGGATTAGGAAGAACTTCAAAGACATTGATAAAATGATTTCCGCTCCCAAAATTCCAATGAATTGGAATTCCCTCAATTTTAATTTCTCCACTACTGTCATTAAGTTCATGGACTTTCTGAATTAATTCGATTGGATCCGGAATCTCATCCAATGAGCCTACTAGCATCCCACAGGCATTAGGCATGGTATCTACAAATATAAGTGGTTCTGTTCCATCACCCCATGTAATTTTTCCCCCATAACCAATTCCATTTCTCCATCGTTCAATATTACGGGTAATGGTACAATCTGGAGCGGCAATAAAAGTGGCAGTAGGATCTAGGCCAAGATGGGCTTGGACAAGATGCATTTTTGCTAATCCATATCTAAAATTGATACGAGACAATTTAGAAGCGCTATCTTCAATTGCGGTAGAGAAAATAAACTGTTTGGATCGGGATAATAATTTTCCTCTACTCATATTTCGATGAATCTCCATTGAAGAAACCTCCAGTCAGTATGTTGTGAATCTAATGCAAAATAAATGAAATTAGATATGGGGAATGAATGAAATTTCCTACCAATAACAGATCACCATTGTATTTATTGTTATTCTTTTTTCAATTTTTATAGTCACCGTCGCAAGTATAGCCTTCAAAAACGGCGTAAAAATAATCAAACTAGAAATATACATCATTTTAGAGTCAAAAATGATTATAAGTATAAATTCTCACAGGATTATCGTGTTTCTCAATCCTTTTGGAAAATATTGACGAACGGCGAATAAATTTGTTAGATTCAAGGAGTTCTTGAGATGTTCAAAAAATTAGAAATTTCCAATATCCTCAAAGTAGTTATACTCGGGGATGGATTAACTGGGATATTCTTACTTGTAGCCATGGCACTTTATCCTAATTATAATCAATTTGATCAAACTATTTCAAAATTAGGTACTCAGTCACCATCTTCATTTTTCTTCTCGCTCGCACTTCTGATCCAGGTTGTTACCTTTAGTTATCTCTTATCCAAACTTAAAAATGATAATCTGAATCTATTTAAAGAATATAAAAGAGAATTCGCAATAATTTATATAATGTATAATTTAATGATTTTCTGTCTCATTGGTGTGGTTATTTTTCCAAGCAAAGGCACAACCGCGGATATTCATGATATAGTCGCGATTATTCTGTTTTTACTAATGGCCATAGCAACTTCCTGGGTTTCTACAATTACGAAATCTGGACTAGAAAACTGGAATAAAAGTATCAGCTATCTTGGTTATTTGTGTTCTTTCTCAGTTGTTATCCTCGGGTTCTTATTAGCTTTTGGAGAATTCGGACCAGTTATTCAAAAAATAACTGTAGTTTTGTTCAATGGTTGGGTTATAATGACTGTCTATGAACTTCAAAAGCATTCACACTCAAAAGCATAATGGATGGACACTCCCTGGTCGACAATAAGAAAAATATCCAAAGATTGGAGCAAAAATTAGACGGAGAATGGGGTATATTTTCAACAGAGAAATTCTTGCCTTCTGAAAGATATGATCCATTTTGCACATATCTGGATGAAAACGGATCGAAAATTGGACATAAGACAATTTTCAGTCCTATTCGTAGGAAAAGACCTATAGAATTTGATTCCACATTCTTTCAAGCTCAAACACCCGAAAAAAAATCTTCCTTATCCCAAGATACATTTTGCAATTTAATAAAGGGCGAGCTTCCATCAATTGTCATTACTAAAGACCTAAGTCTAGAAAACGATCCATTCTCAATGACTCCAACAAATAAGCGTCTTCTTTCATCCACAGCGTTTAGTA
>JAEOTQ010000030.1 GCA_016839785.1 Candidatus Hodarchaeota archaeon
TTGCGAGTTATGGACGCGGATATTTACCACCTATGGGTTATGTTATTATCACAATGGTATTTATGCAATTTATTGGTATTTTAGGGCTTGCCTCTTATTTCCCTTGGGCAATTCCAGTTCTCTATAGTGGTGCTGGAGGATCTGAAAACGCATCAGTAGGAATTATGAGCTATGTCATCCTCCTTCTAACTAGTCTTTTTGGAGTAATTGGAACTTATCTATGGTGGCGGTTTGCGGATCAAACATAATAAGTTCAGATTCATAGGTATATACTTTTCTAATCTTAACCAGCCTTTTACGGAGTTTGGGAATTAGTAAATCGTGAGTATATACCCGGTTTTTTTCCATGCGCAATGGGTGCTGAGGGGGTATGATCCCTACAGATCGTTAGATGATAATAAAAGAGAAGAAAATTTATGTATTCTTCTGTCTTCTAATAACTACTACAAGACTTAATATAAATATAAGAACAGAGATTATGTTAGGGAAAGAACCTTGTTTTGATGTTGTAGAAGTCGTTGTAGTTGTCTCATCTGGTAGAGAGGTTATAGGGATTGTAGTGCTAGTAGGAATAATATTTTGAACCCCAAAAATCTCATCAGAAATATCTTCAGCCATCAACCCCTCTACACATATAGCTTTTACTTTAATCAAGTAATTAGAGCCATCTGCGACACTAGTAGTATTCCAAGTGAAAGTAAGAGAAGTAAGACTAGTAGCTATTTCAAACCATGTGATACCATTATCAAAGGAAAAATAAATTGAGTATGTGACAATATGATTGAGTGAATCCTCCGCCTCACTCCAATGTATTTGGGTACTTCCTTTAAGAATTTCTCCACCATTGGGAGAGATGATAATTGGATCTGAGAGGCTGTGAGGAACAGTCGTGATACTAAAAACAGCATCGGAAATATCAACTACAGATAAACCATTCGTACAAATTGCTAGGACTTTAAGGAGGTAGCTTGATCCTTCATCTAAAGATATGAGATTCCAATTATAATCATTTGATTTCAAGTCTGACTCAATTAAAATCCAATTAGATCCATTATTTGGAGAATAATATAATTTGTAGGTAACTGGATGATTCCACGAATCTATTGCAGTGGTCCATTGAACTGAGACCTCCCCAGATACGATCTCTCCACCGTTAGGAAATAAAACTTGAGGGATGGATAATGCATGTCTCAGATTCTCAATTGAAAATTGGCTATTAGAATAGTCACTTGAAACTAATCCCTCTGAGCAATTCGCAACAACATAAATCAAATATTCCGTTCCTTCTGCAACTGTGTTTGTGTCCCACTCAAAACTTGTGTTTGTTAGATCAGCTTGAAGCAAGATCCATGTTGTGCCATTGTCTTCTGAGTAGTAAAGAGTATAGCTAACGTTATGATCCCACGAATCAATGGAAGATGTCCATTGAATTGTGATTATGTCAGATAAGGTTTCTCCACCGTTGGGATATAATACAAGAGGATCAGTAAGCTTGTGGACATATTGTGAATATGGGACGGTTAATGGATATAGATCTTGATTATTAGCTGGGCCGTCAATAGAGTAAGGCTGATCCACTATTCGATTTAAATCATTATCTGGGCCTATCCAATCGTTCCAATAATTATTTTCAAAGATATTTTTCAAAGTTGGATTTGTTTGTGAATCATAACTTTGAGATCCCCCTGTTTGTCTATTGAAATGAAAATCATTTCTAGTCAACAAAGAATGTTCCGAGGAGTAAAGATAGATTGCATACTCACTATTGTTTTCAAAAATATTGTAAGAGAAGGAAATATTTGTAGATGATAAGATGTAACACCCATAATAATTAATGCGTATATTATTAGAGAGGAATGTGGTATTTGAAGAATATCCAATTGTACAACCAATCATACTATTATTCACAATAGAATTTCCAATAAGCGTATTATTTTCTGAATAAGCTAGAACGATTCCTTCGCCATCAGTATTCTGGACATAATTGTCAATAAGAGTGGAAGAGTTACTATATCGAAGTAAAAAGCCGTTAAAGCTTGAATTAAAAACCTGGTTATTTTGAATCACTGCCTTATTACAGTAATCTAATGCAACTGCAACTTCTAGATTAGAAAATTCTTGATTAATGATCGATACATCACTACAATTCACTAAGATGATCTGTCCAGCACCATCAGGAACAGTTCCCCCATTACTATTCTTCCAATATACAACTGGTTTACCGTTTACAGAATTATTGATTACAGTTGTTTGAAAAAGGTGATTAAGTTGGTTTCCAATAATCCGTAATCCGAAATATGTGATTTCATTATCTTTAAAGCTATTTTTGGGGGAAGAGTCGATAAACATCCCCCTTCCATTCTGAAGAATCCTATTACTCTCCATGGTATTATTACTGGAATTTGTCAGTCGTATGCCAAATTCACCGTTCTGGTCGATTGTATTTCTAACAAAAAGATTGTATTGGCAATTAGAGGAAACATAAATACTATACCCGTGATCAATGATAATATTATCAGAAACAGTATTATTATTTGAGGAGGTGAGTATTGTTGCAAATCGACCGTTGCTAGTGATATTATTGGATGAGAGAGTGTTATTATTTGAAGATGAAAGTGATATACCTCCATCTCCATTATCTAGCAAATGGTTGGAATGGATAGTAATGTTTCTTGAGTTAGAAAGAGTTATCCCATATTCATCATGACTATTAATTGTATTATATAATATTTCATTATTCGAGCAAGAGTTTAAAACAATCCCATCACTTTGTCCAAAAACTCCAAGACTATAACGAATAGTGTTGTTTTGAATTAATGCATTAGTGACATTTGAGAGAACTAAACCATAACTACCCCCCTCAAAGATACAAAAAGAGAGGTTGAAATAGAGATTAGTATTTCGGATCTCTACAAGTGGGAATGCGAAGGAACCTGTACTCTTAGTAATATTAAGTTCAGTAATGATATATGGGGATCCTAAAGATCCGTTCCCCGGCCAAGATTCATTTTGCGCTAGAGAATGAAAGGCTCCATTACCATCAATGTTTATTGGGTCACGTTCAGTTAATGAAAAATGAGGGTTAATATTGATCACTTCGCCTCCCTGAGAGAATTCATCTTCAGTTAAATGATAAGATATGAAAATATTAAATAGAGATGCAATCAGAATCGAGCCTACTACTCCAAGTATTAACAGTAATGGTGAAATGTTTTTTTTCTGAATGGTATTTAAAAATAAATTTTGTCCTGGTTTCATTTTAATCCCAAAATAAGTTCAAAGAAAGCTTTTAGCAATACTATTCATAAAATTTAGATAATAGGAAATTAAAATTTTAAAAGTATATGGTTGTCGACTATCGTTGAAAGTACTTTCAAATATGGCCAAAAATAGCCAATTATTTCTTATTTTTACTCTTCTATTCCCCCCCAGTTCGAAAATCTCCCATTATTTAAAATGAAATATAAAACACGTCTATTCGTAAGATTTTACAGAGGAATAATGTTTTAACCAACGAACAGAGACATTTAAGCAGAAGAATTCTATGAAAAGTCTTTTTTCCAACGGTAAACGACGATTTTTGCATATTCCAATGAAATAACTTAAAATTGTCTTGAAAGCCACCATTGATAGGATAAAAACGAATATAAAGTCAAGCTTAGTTATATGAATTGTTACAGACCTATTTGTGGTTGAAGTTGTCTGAGATTAAAATGCTAATTTTCAAATTTACGGTATATACCTTTGTAAATACTTTTCCTATCTAAACCGGCCTTAGGTTCGGATTTGGGGTCACCAATGTCGTTTATCCAACGATTGATACATTCCTGGATAATGATTAGAAAGATAAACAACTATTCTTAATTATTCAAGTATCCAATTTTTCTATTTTAAAACAAACAGGTCGTATTCCATCAGGACATGTTGCATATATCGTATTCTGTCCTGTCCAATCTGGATAACCATTACCATTTCGCAACATCCATAATTCTTTAAAAATTCCATACCAAGCATGTGGACAGAATCCTTTTGGTACAGACAAGATTTCATCAACTGTGAAAACTTGATTTTCTTCGACAAATCCACATTTCTTAATTGGTTCTCCTGATTCTCGAATAAAATCTTTTCCAATAACATCTTTTGGCTCAAATACTTTAGCAACAGTAATCCTATAACTTATCATGAAGAAACTCCTCCTAATTGATTCAAAAACCAATTATTCAAGTTGGATTTTCAATCTTTTTTAATTGACAAAATCCTTAATGATGGATCCTTAAAGGTATATACCTTGATATATACTTTTGTTATCTAAACCAGCCTTTTACATCACAAAGTGGATTTATTTTATCAAACTAGAGGGGGGATAAGCTAATGCGCGTTTAAAAATACCCTCTTCCTTTTTCGTTGTAGGTTTACAGTAATTGGCGCTAATGCTTTTAATACCTCAACTGTATTTCCTGCGGAACAATAGAAATCACAAGATTAGTGCCATTATCTTAAAGTTATTAACAGAAACTAAGTTTTTCTTAATTTGAAACATAAAAATCAGTTGAACTTTCAATAATACATTAACTACTGATTTAAGGTTGAATTTCATGTATGAATTCCTAAGCTCATTCAAACAAGGGGTAGATCTATGGAGAAAAGCTAGATTTCAGCAAAGTGTGGGAATAATCCTGCTATTATTTACTGTAACCCCAATTATCTCGATTATTGGAATTTTGCTCATAATATTGGTATCCAACATGAATATTGATCAATCCAGCCTCAAATCTGTGTTTATTTTGATACTTTCGAATCCGCTTTTTCTTCTTTTGATCTTTCTTCTACTTTGTGTGGGACTGTTTTTTGTGTTAATTCTAGTCGCTATGGTTCAAAAAATAGCTCACAACCATGCTTGTGGAAGTTTTTCTCGTTTTAAAGAGATTTTCAATTTAGTTATTTCAAAAAGTCTTCATCTCTCTCTTGTAGGGATGACAACAATATTAATTGCAGTAATTCCAATGCAATTACTGGTAATGGTATTAGTTCCGATAAAAGCAGCTGCACCCTCAATAATAAGTTCTAGTAGTATAGACTTAAATTTAGTATGGGATTTATTTGAAGCTATTGTATTTTCTTTTATTTTTGCTCTGGTTGCGTGTGCAGGTTTTTTATCAATTTCTGCAATTATAATTGATGAAGTTGATCTAACTGCTTTTATTACTGGTTGGCGCCTCTTTTTAAAAGCTCCAGTATCGGCCTTAGGTTCGATGCTCATAATATGGTTGAGTTACCTTAGCGTTTTTCTATTTGGGAGATTTTTGTTGTTAGAAATCTTATCAATTTTCATTTCTGATGAATTAGTGGTCTTTTTTGCTTTTTTGCTTTCAATATTGATTTTATTGTTTTTCGCACTATTTGTACTCAGTCCTTTGTTCTTTACAATAATGTATTCAGTTTATTGGAATAAATATCGAAAGAATATCTCCACAACAGGAAAACCCCCCATGGACGACGTTCGTTAAAGCGTTAATTTTCTCCAGAAGCATTGATTTTCGAAAAAAAATGCTTAATATTTTCCAATTTAGCTTTAAAATGAGTTTTGTGAGTGATACAGAAATTGTAATCTCGAATACAATCCATGCGAGGAGGAAAGCAGCCAATTTAAACTTTTTCTTCAAACGTTTTAATC
The DNA here is from genome assembly GCA_016839785.1 of Candidatus Hodarchaeota archaeon. Taxonomy (GTDB): domain Archaea; phylum Asgardarchaeota; class Heimdallarchaeia; order Hodarchaeales; family Hodarchaeaceae; genus Hodarchaeum. The sequence goes on from JAEOTQ010000030.1 coordinate 5,675, forward strand.
AGAAAAGCATTTTCGAAAGCGTTCATTTAGATTCGGGATATTTAGAAAGAAATAATAATCGTAAAGAAGCTCAATTATCGTAAGCCAATCATTCCAAGAATAATAGTGCAGTATCTCGTATGCCTTCCGATTTTCTTGAAGTTTTAGCTTTTTGATTAATTCTCTATCTCCATGATATGATGTAAATGCACGAAATTCATGAAAACATTTTTTATCAATTTTAGGATGATCTGGGTGGAGAAATTCTAGCATTTTTACTAATGAATCAAGTAACCATTGACGTTGATCTGTTTCCCATTCAGGGTCAAATTCACCAATATAGTTGATATTTCTACTTATTGGTCCGTAGAGCTTTTGAGTAGTTATATTTCCTTGAATAACACGGTAACCCATTTCAATAATTAGGTTGGCATCTTTAAGAGCTTTGGTGTAACGATATATGGTTTTCTCTGTTTTTGGTATTGATGCTGCTTTATTATATTTTTCTGTAAGTTCTTTTATTGTCATAGGTCCATCTTGTAGGACGTGAAAAAGTGGAATATAGGATGATTTCTCTAAATAGTGATGTCTTGGGTCATTTGGTGATAATCCATACCAAAATTCTGGAAATTGCTTAATCACATTTCGGTATTTCCCAATTTCCTCTTCCTGTTTTTTTCTATCAATGGTAGGACGATGTTCAGTTTGACTTATTTTAGAGTCGCTAAAACACTTTAAAAATTTCTCTTGAGCTCCCGCATCCTTTAGAAGAAACGATTCCCAGCCTAGAAAAGCAATAATATCATTAAAACTATATGGTGTCCAGATAGATAATATCTCTAATATATCTGTATTTTCTGAACTAATTAATCGCTTTTTATCTTCTTCTATACTTTCTATTAACTGTTTATGCCACTTACTTAGAGCTTGCTCGTCAATCTTTTTATTAGGGTAAATCAAGTTTAAAAGATTTATCAATTCTTTGAATATCATCTTTCCACGGTTTTCTTTCCCTCCCTCGTCCACAATGAAATAATTTGCTGTGAGGGAATAAAGAGTCTTATTGTGTACCTTCCCTTCTACAACTCGCTTTCCAGCTTCTTGAACAATGTTGTTCAATTTTAGCAATGTTATAAAACGATAAATCGTGGTTTTACTGCTTGCTTTCGCAATTTCCACTAACTTTGTATATTCTTCTGTTAAATCTTTAATTGTCAGTGGACCTTTTTGATACAGAATCTTCAGAAGGTTTAAGTAACGGGGATTACGGAGGATTTGAATTTGGTCTGGATTCAAAATAGTTTTTACTAGTTCTGGTTCGATAATAATAATATCCTGATATTTTTCTTTTGAAGAATTGATTTTCATAGGCTTTTACCTGAATTAAATCTACTATCCTTGTAACCGGTTTGAGACCTCGTACGGTTTAGAAATGAGTTAAATTAGTTATATTCTCCATTACAGATGGAAATAAATAGATTCCTAACTCCACTATGAGATACAAAGCATTTGTCTTTTAATATCTTCTATAAGAATATTATTTACCTATTATCTCATCTATTTCCTTTATTATTACTTATCCACAAATACTTTTTATACTTATATTAATTGGCCTGCCCATTTCATAAGATATATATATTATTCTATGAAATGAATTAATTAATTCATGAAATGAGATAATTAATGAAATTGTGAGTTTTTCAATCATGTCTAGTAAAAATTTAGTAGATAAGAAATTGGTAAACAGTTTAACTCCCTCAGCACAATTGGTGTATAAAACGCTACAATTGAACAAGAAAATGTATGTAGGGGATCTTATATCCAAAACCAGTTATTCGCCACGAACCATCCGGAATGCTCTTCGCCAATTGAAGAATGTTCATCTGGTAATTCAAGTTCCTGATATGATGGATCTACGTCGACATCATTATGCTATCAACACGAACATCGCATTTTAAGATAACAGGGACAACAGAAGGCAGAATGAAATGATTAAAATTGTTACAATGAAGAGTATCTCGATCTCAATTATGAACTAAAAAATAGAGGTGGATTAAAATGGTTTATTTAAAAAAATCAACGTTTATAGAAGCTGAAACAAGACCTTCTATACTTTCTGGACATCCTTGGGTAAGTATTATGGTATTTGCAGTACTTTTCTTGGGTTCAGCCATCATATCAAAAATATTCTTTCAATGGTTATCATTGATGGGACTAGTAATTAATCCAATAAGTGAAACGATCATTGGATTTATAATGGGTATTGTCGTTTTTTTTGGAATAGTACCTTATATTCTAGGTTTACCAAAAGGAAAAATGTCTTTACGGAGATTTTCATACACAATTGGAATTCGTAGACCTAAATCATCAATCAAACTCCTCATAGTCTTCCTACCATGTATTGTTATCCTATTCTCAAGTTGGTTGCTAGCGTCATTTATTCATAATTACCTAGTAATTGGATGGGATCTTAATTACTTTCTAATGAGACTATTAGATTTTTCACGCGCCCTTCCTCCTAAAAACTGGGCCATAATAACAGCTATTGGATCTATATTTGAAGAAGTCGTTTTTCGAGGGATTTTCATCACAATGCTCTTGGAAAAATACTCCGAGCGAAAATCCATTGGAATGTCTGCAGGTGCATTCGGAGTAATCCATCTGATGAATTTGTTAAATGGTCCTTTAACGGCCGACTTATTCCTTGAGGTAGTTGTCCAAATTCTTTATGCAACTTCATATGGTCTATTTTATGGTTATTTGTTCATCAAAACGGGTAATTTAATTCCAAATATGGTGTTACATTATGTAGGTAATGGTTTTATAAGTTTCTGGTGGTTTACTCCCGATGGTCCTTACGCTTTTTACCTATTACTGATGCTCATATTTTATATTGGACCATTTCCCACTATTTTGTCAATTATTTGGGTTAGATACTCCACACAATGGTATTCAGGAAAAATTGGGGAGATTTGAGTGAAGGATAGTACAAGCATTAGATCAATAAAAGGGAAATTTAAAACATTGAAAACCATCCTTTTTAGGTGGGGATGGGGCGTGTTATTTTTAGGTGAATTACTACTAGGAGAATTTTTTGTTAACTACAATAAAAACGAGCTATATTTTGTGTTTGGTTTTTTTTTCTTAATAATGGGGATTTTGTTCGTACCTCTACCTTTCATACTTTTTCCTTCAAAAGGTAACGTACCAGAAGGTGGAAGATTTTTCCATACAACGGTAATTGTCGATTCAGGTATCTACGGATTGGTTAGACATCCTCATAATCTTGGGTGGGCATTTCTTATATTTTCTTTTGTCCTCATAAGGCAACATTACGTAATCACAGCTTTAGGAATAATAGCATTAATTTTATTGTATCTTATGACAAAAGAAGAGGAAAGAGATCTCTGTGATAAATTTGGATTGGAGTATAAGCAATATATGAAGAAAGTACCTAGATGGAATCTCCCACTGGGTATATTCCAATATTTCCTCAGAAAAACTAGGGATTCTACTTCAAATCCCTAAAACGCGGTGAACTTTATGAACTTTAGACGGAAAATCTTAGGATTAATCATATTATATTTAGTAAGCATTCCCTTGACAAGTGTTCTTGGGTGCACGATATTTACAATTACTTCCTCTGAAAATGTGTATTTTGGAAATAATGAAGATTATATCAATCCGAATACTTATCTAATGATTCGTCCTTCTTTCGACGCTGATGAGTATGGGGGAATATATTTTGGTTTTGATGACTTATTCATGCAGGGTGGGATCAATACCTACGGTTTATGCTTTGACACAAGTAGTATTCCATCTAAATCCTTAGCCCCTCATCCAGAGCGTCTGACCCCATTAGAATGGGTTGTTTCTTTAGCGATGAAGAAATGTGTCAATGTCTCGGAAGTTATAGAACTTGTCCAAAGATACGATTGGTATCAGATGCATATAGCAATGCGATATCAAGTGCATTTTGCTGATGCCTATGGGGATGCAGTGGTTATTTCCCCTAATATGGAAGGAGAATTAGCTTTTACACGAAAAATAGCTGGAAATGGCTATTTACTGTCGACCAATTTTAATTTAGCGACTGGAAATAATACTGATTGCTGGCGTTATAACACAGCAGCTTCAATGTTGGATACCGTTGATTCTGAGGATGAATTAAATATCGAATTTTTTAGAGATGTCTTACAATCAGTCCATCAAGAAGGTAGCGGAGTGAATACCCTCTATTCGAATATTTTTGATTTAAAAAATAAAATTGTTTATCTTTACTATTTTTCACAATTTGACGATGAAGTAGTGCAACTCAATGTGATTGAAGAACTCGATAAGGGTATATCTGCAAACATAGTCCTGAAAAATCTTTTTTCTCAAGAAGTGGTTAGAAAAGCAAAAGTAAAATATGAATTAAATCAATGTATGCCATTTATAGCAGAATTATTTTTCCTAGGGACGGTGATACTAGATTTAATCTGTTTTTCTTTTATACTGATTAATCTTCATTCAAAATTCAACAATTATAGAAAAAGAAGGTAGCTAAATGAGTCTACTAAACAAAAAAGATTATCTAACTAGAAATAACAATCCTGGTGTTCTTCTTTTTTTCATATTCACATTAGCTTGGGTATGGACAATCTGGATGGTACCAGTTTTGGTCACAAATTTCCTACTCCCATACTCAGCTTTACTCTTTCCAGCAGAGATTTATCTGATTATAGGCGCTTTGGCGCCTTCAGTGATCGCATTATTGGTAATTAAATTTAAGCAGAAGGAGGAAGTTTTATCGATTTTCAGAAGTTCTTTGCATGTAAGATTTCCAACTAGATGGTGGGTACCTCTTCTATTGATTTTTCCATTAATCTACGCCTCTTCTTACGTGATTGTTTTTTTTATATTACCCTTTTATGTACCATCTACAATAATGTCTCAAAATACTTCATTTCTTGATATGATACTATTTTCAACAATTCTTGCAATCGGCGGAGAATTTGGATGGAGACAATATGCATTAAATCAATTGCAAACAAGATTTGGTTCACTTCATTCTAGCATAATAATTGGATGCTTTTGGAGTCTTTTTTACTTCCCACTTTATCTAATTGACGGCATTTTGTACCCATGGTGGTCATTTCCTTTTTTTCTTTTGCTTATTATTTCAGTTTCTATTTTGTTTACATGGATTTATCGTAACACGAAGTCGAGTCTAATAGCCGTATTTATTCTCAATTTAGAGTTTAATATGTTCATTCAACTTCTATACGCCAATAATATTGTCGCATGTAGCTCCATGCCTGTATTTTACATTCCTTTGTGGCTCATTCCTATTGATTTTGGCCTAATAATTGTAACATCTCTATCGTTCATTATGGCCATCATTATTATTATTACCCAAAAAACGTGAGAGTCTACCATCACTAAATCCACTTTCTTCAAAAATTGAAAATTTTGTTTCACCATTTTTCACCTCTTGAATTGTACCTACTGAAACTCAGATTCCTGCTTCAGGAATGGGTTCACCTTTATTTGGATTTGACTTCTCGAATACAAGGAGATCGCCAAATTTTGTTCTATATACTCTGGTATATACTTTTTCTATCTAAACCAGCCTTTGACGATACTCCCTCACAAGGATATTGCCTTAGCTTATTAGATCAACTATTCTAGGTTCGCTATATATCAAGGTTGATATTTTATTAACAATCTCGTTAAAACCTTTTTTTAGTAGGATTTTAGATAAATTTTACCATGACATAAACCAGGAAAGAGGAGAAACAGTAATGACTAATATAAAAGATGTCCAATTTGTTAATTTACATCCTGAAACTGGATATACCCATTGTACATATGTTAAGGCTGGCAATTTCATTTTTACAAGTTATCATGCTGCAACATTAGATGAAGGGGGTAATCCACTTACAGATATCGAATCACAAACGGAAAATATTTTTAAAAACCTAAAAAAGACCCTTGAAGATGCAAATGCGTCTCTCGATGATATTATTAAAACCACAGTTTTAATAAAGAACAAAGAAGATTTCAAAAAGATGATCGGTATCTACAGGAACCAATTCAGAACTGATTTTCCAGCACGAACAACAATTATTTCTGATTTCTTGAGTGATCGTATTTTAATCCAAATTGATGTTGTTGCCTATGTTAGCGACTAGAAGGATGGAACTATGGTCAAAATTTTTTGAATTTCATTTTTTGAATAGTATTTACTCCAGTATTTTTGCTTGAGATCTAAAACTGCCTTTTAAGGAGTTGAAAATCTTGAGAACTCTTTTATATATGTTTAAACATACACATAAACATGGTATCGAAAACGATCACCGTTAAGGAAGCGGCTTATCAAGCATTAAAATCATTACAATTGGAAGGAGAATCTTTTTCAGACACAATATTACGCATTTCTGGCTTATTTGGAAATCTAAGAGATTATTGGGGAGTTGGGACTAAATCTAAAAGTGAATATGAAGAAGAACTTGCTGAAATTGAACAGAGACGTCAGAATTTTTTCCAAGGACGATAAAACCTTGAAATTCCTGGATACTTCATTTTTGATAGATGTAATAAGAAAACATGCTCCAGCTAAAATACTTTTAGATGATTTGGACAAAGAAGGTCCTCATATAAGCAATACAATTGTAGCTCATGAATTCTTAGTGGGAGCTTTTGGAGCAACAAACTCGGAAATGGAATTGAAAGCTCGGAATAACCTTTTAAGTAGGATTATTATTCTCGACTTTGATCTAGCTGCTGCAAATCGATCTGCTTTAATAGAAGCAGATTTGAGAGCTAAAGGAGAGATGATAGGGGGAGCTGATATTCTCATTGCTGGTACAATGATTTCACGAGGAATTTCGACGATAGTAACTAAGAACACTCGTCATTTTGAGAAAATTCCTCACATCAATATCCAAACATGGTGATTTTAATCCACCTTTCTCTTTCCAAGTGTAAATACCCTAGTATTTATTTTTCCTATCTAAACCAACCTTTTACGGAGTTCAGATAACTACTAAGTCATGAATATCTACCCGAGTATATACTTGTGTAATCTAAACCAGTCATGGACGACAATCGTGTCAATTCATCGTTTAGCAATTTAATATTTTTAAATGGAATAAATCATTTCTTAAAAATGGTGTACTTGGATATTTTGAAATATAAGAACGGAATATTTATTGTTGAATATATTCTTAAATTTACTTAATGTCTTTTATTGAAATTTCTTTTTTCTGGTTCTCTTCAGAAAAACCTTGGAATAATCCTGAATTGAATAGTAGTAAACACTGAGGTGGTTCCATTCTTAGTGGAATAATCACAAATCTGAGAATTTTGCAATTAGCTGATCTATTCAAACGCGGAATACTTAATTACTATTGTCTTACAAATCAACCGTTTTGTCTTACAAATAAATATTCTTGTTTAAGAAAGGCGTAGAAGAAATGCATATTCCTGACGGCTGGGTCGATCCTTTTTTCTTGATAATCACATGGATAGTAACAATTATCATCCTCATGATTAGTATTAGAAAAATGAAAGATATTGATGAAACTCGATTGACTTACATGGCAGTTCTTGCTGGAACTATTTTTGCTGCTCAAATGTTGAATTTTCCGATTTTTGGCGGCACTTCTGGGCATCTTTTAGGAGGTGCTCTTGCTGCGTCAATTGTAGGTTCATGGGGTGGGTGTCTAGTCATCTCGGTGGTTTTAATCATACAGGCATTCCTTTTCGCTGATGGTGGAATAATTGCCCTTGGCGCCAACATTTTTAATATGGCTATTGTTGGAGTGTTTGTAGCGTATCTAATTTTACGTGTTTTTATGTTCAATTCTTCTCCTAAAGATCGATATCGATACTATGGAGGAGTATTCTTGGGATCATTTCTCTCTGTAATAATAGCTTCCGTTTTTGCAGCGATAGAAATAGGAATTCCAGTGATAAATAGTGTTTCACAGATACGTTTTGTAGACTCTTTCTTGATAATTTTATTCTATCACATTCTAATTGGCATTGGAGAGGGGATTATCACCCTTATCATTGTAAATTATTTCAATTCTATTCAAATGAATATCTTTCTTGAGATTGATAATCCCTCATCTACTTACAATTTTTCCAAAAGGTAATTCAAAATGGAGAATCGTTCGAAAGTTTTGATTGGATCAATATTTATTGTCATTCTTATTCTTATTTTAAGTCCTTTTGCTGATCCTAATCCTGATGGTTTAGAAAGTGCTGCTGGTGAGGGACGCTCTGAAGGAAGTGCATTTGATTTAGGCTTCTTAACCGATTATGGATCTGAAGACTCCCTAATTTATCAATTGATCCAGAATGACATGATAGCAACCATTGTTTCCGGTTTAATTGGAGTAATTGTAGTTGTTTGCTTATTCAGTCTACCTCTTCTATTCTTACGAATAAAAAAGAGTAATTCTTAAATGACCGATATACACCATCACTATAGTGCTCTACAGACTCAGAAGCAAGTATTAGATATTAGGAGTAAGCTTATCGGCTTAGTTCTTATTGTCCTTGGATGTTCCTTCCTTGTTGATTTCTCTCAAGTCTCTTGGTATACAATTCTTCTTCTCCTTCTCGTCCTCATTTTAAAGCCTCGAAAAACAATTTTAAAACAAATTGTTTTAACACTCCCTTTAATTATTTCACTATCGCTTATTTCATTTTTTTCTTTTGATCCGCCAACATATACCAATTTTTTGTTTGAAGCAACACATAATAAAGTTTCATTTGCATTATTTACTGCCTTTCGTAGCATTGTAATAATATCCTACATCTTGGTAATCGTTAATTCTGAAGAGTCATTTTTCGAAATTATTTACGGATTGGATGATTTAAAACTTCCAGGGTTACTTACAAACTTGTTATTTTTAACCTATCGTTTTTTTAGTCTTATCCAAGAGGAATTTTCGCGAATTTTAGATGCTCGTTCGAATCGAATGTATAGTGAGAGTTCTATCATGCAATTAAGATCATTAAAACTTATCGGTAACATTTTAGGAGCCTCACTTGCTCGATCGTTTAAACGCGCTGAATACATTTCAGCTTCGTTGTCTGCAAGAGGTTTTTCAGGCACTAGTAAATTCTCTCATCCCGAAAAACCATGGACACGAAGTGGTTTCTTATTTGTTATCTTTACAATAAATATCAGCATTTTTATTGGATTTTATGGGCAGAATTCACCTATTGATTTGCTTTTAGGATTGTTATTCCGATGAAGTTGGATACTGAATACGCATTGAGTGTTCGCAATTTAAGTTATAAATATATGAAAAACCAGCCTGAGGTTTTGAGGAACATTTCTGTTAATTTTCCTCTTCATAAAATCACAGCTATTGTCGGGCCTAATGGATCAGGTAAGACTACTCTAATGAAGCATTTTAATGGCCTTTTTTTGGCTCAAAATGGTGAAATCTTTGTAAACGGCCAAGTTCTAATTAAGAAAACTCGTAAAACCATTCAAAAACAGATTGGTTTAGTTTTTCAGAATCCAGATGAACAGATTTTTTATCCAAAAGTCTATGATGATGTATCATTTGGCCCAAGGAATATGAACTTGAGTAAAGCTGAAATCCATGAAAGAGTCGTTCAAGCTGGAAAATCAGCCCAGATCTCACATTTAATGGATCGAATCACTTTCAATTTGTCCTTTGGAGAAAAAAAGAAAGTAGCTTTTGCTGGTATCTTAGCTATGCGACCTGATATACTTGTATTAGATGAACCCACCATCGGTATAGATCCATGGTCGAAAGATCATTTTATTACTCTCATCAGATCTTTTAGCCCTGAAAAAACAGTGATAGTAATAACCCATGATTTTGAAATAATGAAATTTGTTGATTACATTATACTTATGAAAGAAGGCGAAGTAAAGGGTAAGTATACTGACTTTAACTCCTTTTTTCAAGAAGAATTTACTAGTTAAGGTGATTTAATGACTTTAAAAGAAATTCGTGAGACAGTTACTTTTTCTTGTAATCCACGATTCAAAAAATTACTTTCTACGAAGAAGACAGAATTCGGATATCAAACAAAATCTCAAATGATTAGGGATGCACTTCAGTTCTTTTTCGATTCAGAAAAGATGTTAGAGAGGGCTTCTGATACTGATCTGATCGTGACGTTGATTTCAGTTAGTTACAATCATCATGATTCAACTACACTAGAAGAATATTTGCGTGTACAACATAAATCTAATGTAACCTTTTCTTCACATTTTCATCTACCCTCTGGTGACTGTATTGAAATTTTAATGATAAATGATCAGGCTAAAAATGTTAAAAAGCTAATTCAAGAGCTACGTAGTATTAATGGTTTGAAAAATATATCTTTCAAATTAAACCATGACTAATTTTGTCAAACAACTAGTTGAAAACTAATTCTGGACAGGATGAGTCACACATCCGCTATCCGGCAGGTTAGCAACCAGAGACTGGTTGCTTTCCATTGGGACTACTTGGGAACCAGAGTGAAACCGTTGAAGAATATTACGGGCAGCATTGTAGTCGGCATTCAGATGAACTCCACACTCCTGACAACAAAAAGAACCACGCGAACGCCGATTCTTCTTCGCTAGATGCCCACACTTACTACATTGCTGGGAGGTATACGCTTCATTGACTCGGAGTACGGTCATACCAACCAGTTTAGCCTTATATTCAAGCATTTGCACGAATTGGAGAAAGGGTAGCTGGACAAACGCTTGATTGGTACGTTTTCCAAGATTACTGCGCTGTTTCCACCCCGTATTATACCCAAGAACGATCGTTTGAATTTTCTGCGTTAAACAATAATTGATAATTCGACGGTTGGTATATACCCTAGTATATACTTTTCTAATCTAAACCAGCCTTTTACGACGTTGGGGAATCAAAACCTGTTCGGAAATATGCTCATTCACATCTAGATGGCGCTCTTCTATCGATTGATTTATTTCAGGTTGCGTGCAAGTCCGAAAAAAACTGGGATAAATGAAAATAATTCGGCAGAATTATGTGATTCAAGCATTTGTTGTAGTTTTGCTAGTTTATGTTTATTTTTCTCTGGAAGGAAGTGCCCAAGCTTCTCCATTTCTAATTCGTATAATTCATTTACAATATCAGGGGAGAGTACTGTTGACTGAAGTCCTATTTCAGCTTTCAATCCCACTTGGAAAAAGATACTTCTCAACTTTCGTCCAATGAAGGGGTCATGAGCTGATAAAGATCCTAGAAGGAGTTCTTCCCACAACTCACTTGCGGGGTAATCGAGGCGTCCTCCATAATCGGGTTCAGCTAAACAGGCTATCCACTTTCCAACACGTGTAACTCGTTTCATTTCTTTTAGAATAGTAAGAGGTTCTTTTACCCACATTAAAAAATAATGGCACAGAGTGATATCGAAACTATTCGATGGGAAGGGTAAGATCTCTCCCTTCCCATGAATGATATTTGGATAAAATGATTCTCCTCGAGAATAGTTTAATGCAATTGAATTCCAATCAATGCCCACTAAATTTGCTTTCGGATTTATTGTCTGAATTTCCCTTAAAACTGCTCCTGTTCCTGAACCCACCTCAAGGATTTGTTTGGCATGAAATAAATTCATTTTACGATATAGTTGCTTTCTGGTTGAAACCGTCCATTCCATCTGCTCTTCATAGAGCTCATTGAAATAGCGAGCCTCTTCCTCCGTTTGAATTTGATCTTTCAAGGCTAGTCGTTTGCTTGACTTTCGGGACATATGTATTCCTCACGATAAAAACTCAGAGGACAGCCGCCACCACAAAGATCAAGTTGGTTACAATCCCTGCACTCATCAGGGGCGTTTGCATGGGTGCGAAGATCTTTAGATATCGGATTATTCCATATGCTTTCCCAACTATCATGGAGGATATTACCTAATCCCTTGTAGTAGCTCTGACAGGGAATAACTGTCCCATTTGGTTCTATTGCCATAGCTAAATGGGATGCAGAACATCGTTTCACACCCAAACCTAGGTTATTCGGATCGAGTTCGCAGTAACGAGTAGGGGTGTACCAAATGAACTGTAAATCATATGCATCTGCGGTATCTTGTATTGATTCAAGAATGGGGATCAATTCGCTCTCTGTGAATGCGATGTGTGAGACATTTTCTCCTTTTCCTGCATATATTATTGAGTTACAGGCGAATTGTTCCACTTCAAGACTAGCTAAGAATTCTATAGTCTCTTCGATCTTGGGGGCATTCAATCGTGTTAAAGTGGTATTCGTTAATGTATAAATAGATGTATCTATAGCATTTTTGATACCTGTCACAGTTTCAACCCACGCCTGATCATTTCCTACCATCTGGTTGTGAATCCGCTCATCTACACTTTCAAAGGTGATCTGAATATGGTCTAGACCGTTATTTACTAGTCTATCCACATATTTATCATCTTGTAGATTTCTACCATTTGTTATAAGACCTGTAACAATTCCAATATTCTCTGCATGATCAATCATTTCAGGCAGATCAGAGCGTAACGTGGGTTCCCCACCCGTGAAGGTTATATGGGGGATGGAAATTTTCCAAAGTTTTTCTAGAATAGATTTCCATTGAGTAATATCTAATTCATTTGCATTTGGTGAATTCGGTTGATTGTAACAATGTTCACATTTATTATTACAACGGTAAGTGATTGCTAAATCCATTCGTAAAGGAGCTGTCAAATTTAGCTCTGTTAGATTTGATTCTTCCATCTTTAAGGAATGGATTGGACAAATATCATCGGTAGTGGATAAGGTGTGAATCATTTCTTTCAGGGAGTGCAGATCTGTTGTAGCTTGCTGCTCATTGACGCGGTAAAGACTTCTTAGCTCCTTAATGATATCAGCGTCAGTATTACCTTTCAAAATTCTTTCCACAAAAAAAGTGGCTGTAGGATTGAGATTCAATATTCTTGAGGCATTGATAATCAGGAGACTACTATCACCTTGTCTACGGAGGTGTAATCGGATTTCTCCATCATTTCCTTCTCGTAAATGTATAAGCTTTGCTTCTTCAGTAGATTTCATTCATCGTCCACCTCCAGCACAAGCACAGGCACAACCAGCACATGCACAAGCGCAACCTCCGCCACCTCTTGAACCTCCACTACTACTTATGGGAACTGGATGACTTATTCGTGTCACTCGGTGAGTGAATGATCTCCCATGGGGGATCCAGTGCCATCTATGGTAACCATAATGGTAATACCACGGATAGTATGGGTAATACTCCTCTCGCTCTGTTATTTGTACTTCTAACTCTGGGAGGAATTCTTCATCTAAGATTGCCCAAAACCAGGCTTCTTGGGGAATATTTCGTGGATCAGATTCGGATTTGATTGTTGCAACTGAATCTTGTATTAATTTTTCATAATATTCTACTGTTCTTTCGTATGAATATCCACGGATACGTCGTTGAGTGTATTTAACTAAGCTGGATACTGCTTTCACCATATCATCTTCATCAATAGAAAAATCTGGTCGTATTGATTGTATGACGATTTTTTGGTATTTACTGAGATGCTTCTGTGAAGCACCTTCCATCAGTTCAAGGTGAGGATTATCATGGGATAATTCTCTAAGTCGTCCTTTCTGGATCAATGTGAGAATTATCATTGAGATTGTAATATTTACAGGCTTTTCTAAGACAATGGCCACTTCTTCTCGTCGAAGATTTGTTCGCGGCCCTGCTGTCGGGACTGAAACAAAGGGCGGAATATAATCCATCAATCGGCGGCGTTTCTTCGTATATATTAAGGTAACAACTACAATTACAACTAGTATTACCCCCACAAAACCCGCAAACAACAAAAGTTCCTCTATTGTGGGAGGAATACTTGTGTACCAGGTTACTCCTTCTTTCGGGAAAGAAACTCCGTATTGATATTGTACTGAAGGAGAAGCCAGGGGTTCATTCCATTCGAATACTTTACGGCCATCAACTGAAGAATATTCTCGTTCAGGTGGATCTGAATAGTGATATTTGGTATATGTTGTTTCATCTACGGTTGTAGGAAATATAATTCTAGTTGTTAGATTTGTTGTACCTGTAGTATACGGGGAACTCCACCATGTATTTCCGAATTCTACACTTGCCATATCGTCTTCTTCGGTATCTTCAAATATCATGTACGGTTGGTTTCCCTTAACATGCAAAATCCCTGTGTCATGGATAGCGTATTGACCAAGATGGATTTCCACACCGATATTGATCACTTCGGATTCCCGAATGTCTGAGATAGAGTGTCCATCTACATCTGCAGTCACACTTCCTAGTTTGTAATGTTTGTTCGGAAAACCGATGTCTATGATGTCAATATCCTGTCCACCAAGCGCTACAGTAAAATTAATCCAATATTCTATGTCAGTAGATCCGTCGATGTTGATACTTACTTCTACTATTTCCTCTGGAACAGAAAAATAGTAAGTGTTCGTAGCTTCAGTATTACTTTTGACTCCACTTAATGGCGTGAGTGCCAATAAGAGAATGAACCCAATCAAATAAGAGGAACGGACTTTTGTTATCTTCATTAGAATAGCCTGCTTAATTATTTAGTTGCGTTAAAGTTCACCTAATATTAAGAAGGTTTTCGTTCCAGACCTTTTTCAAATCCTGTTCCTAATCTTCCATCTAATTGCATCATGGACTACAGTAGTAGTAAGACATCATCCAAATTGATGTTGTTGTATATGTTAGTGACTAGAAGGATGGAAACTTGGTGGTTATTAGCTGAATTTCCTTTTCTAATAGTATTGACTCTAGTATAGACTTCTCTAATTTGAAGTAGCCAAGGAAGACATTCTTGTCAATTCATGGTTATTCAATTTCAAAGTTTAGGGAGTGAGGATTTACGCTTGCGAATACTTTTCCGATCTAAACCAGCCTTTTGTGGAGTTGGGGAAGAATCACTTTACCCCAGTATTGGAATTAGAACGTCCAGAATGTTGTAAGAGACGAAGAAAATTATAAAAGGTTTTCTTAGTGTTATGATCTTAATCGATTTCGTAGTGAGTTAATATGTCGATAAATTTTCATGATGAAGAGAACCGTTTCGGATATGCAAAGCGACAGGTTGATTCAGGTTGGATTAAAAAAATCCTAGAGATAGTAAATCCGCGAGAAAAGCATGTAATAGATATAGGATGTGGAGGAGGGATATATACGAGAGCATGGGCTCAACTTGGCGCATCTGAAGTTCTTGGACTTGATTTTTCCGAAAATATGATTCAAACTGCGAGAGGAATGTCAATCAATATTCCAAATATTTCTTTCCTTGTTAGAAACGCGATTTCAACCCGTTTAGAAGACAAAATCACGGATATTGTTTTCGAACGGGCGCTTATTCATCATATCTCTGATATTTCTGGTTGTTTGAGTGAGGCATTGAGATTATTAAAATCTGGTGGTATATATATTATTCAAGATCGGACGCCTGAAGATATAACTGTTCCTGCGTCAAAAGAACATATAAGAGGATATTTCTTTGAAAAATTTCCATTTCTCTTAGATATTGAATATAAACGCCGTCCCAGAACAAATATAATCCAGAAAAAATTGAAAGAGACTGGTTTTATGGAAATCAAGAGCTATTCTTTATGGGAAACCCGGAAAATTTATCAAAATTTAGCTGATCTGACCATTGATATGCGTGAACGAACAGGGAGATCAATTCTTCATGAACTTAGTAATAAACAACTAGAAGAATTAATTGATTACATTTCTATTAATATCCAATCAGAAAAAATGATTATTGAGAAAGATCGTTGGACAATTTGGTCCGCAATCCGATGATTTTATATCAGAGTTTAAACATCTTTGATTCAATCCAAAAACGCTTTGTCCCACAGGTTATACTTTCCCTATCTAAACCATCTATGTGGTTTCTCTTTTAATCTCAGGGCTGTATTTTTCGATAAATTCTGATAAATGCAAGTGTGACAAAAATAAAGGAGCTCATGAAGACCTTATTACGTTCAATTCCGAATATTCTAAGTTCTTATTCTTCCAAGAGGTCAGATTTTATTCTGATTAATTTACCTAAGAGCTCTGTTCTCTTTATTTGTGCCTCATGATTGTGTAATCTAGCAATTCTTGCTATTTCCAAATTTAGGAAATCTATCTCTGTTTTTCTTCTATTTTTTAAATCTTGTAATGTAGAAATGAGTTGTCCAGATGAGATTTCACTAATATTCAATATTTGCTGTAATATTTCTTCCTCATCTAGAATAATTCCCTCTGCAGCTGCTACTACGTTTGTTTCTTTAATTATTTCAGCTGCTATATGTGTGACCGCTTTATTTCGTAAAAATATCCCATTATCTATATTTAGAAGTGGACAGATTGAGTTAAAAACTGAATTTATGATTACTTTCTGCCATATTTTCTCTTGGATCTGATTTTCTAAATAAAAAGGAAAGTTTGGACAATTAAGCGTGTTCACAATTCCCTGTAGATTCTGTTTATTACCTTTGATAATTCCAATTGGGGATGGTTTTATTGGCCTATACCGTACATAATATTCATTGATGGTCTGACTGGTAACAAATAGTATACAACGATATATTTCTGCAAATCCCTTATCAATAAATGGCTTTTCAACACCCAACCCATTTTGCATTACAACTAATGGAGAGTTTACCTTCTTATCCCTAAGTTTGGAGGCTATTAATTCATTTGCGTGTGATTTTGCGGTTATCAAAATTGTACCGTTTAATCGCTTGATTTTACTTAGAGAAACCATGCTTATCGAGGAGGTGCTTATCTGTCCACTGGTAGTCTCCATAGAAATTTGCTTCTTTTCCTCTGAAAAATCGTCTCTACTTATTTTAACCAAAATAACTTCATTATTATTGTGTATTAGATTCACAGCAAGTGCTAATCCTATTGCACCTGATCCTAGAATATAAATTGGCATTTGACCCTTCATAGTCATTCCTACTCAACTTGGTTTCGATACCTTTTTCCTTTTTTCTATGCCACGAAGTGAGATAGAAATTCATTAATAAGTGGTTTAGTAATCATAAAAATGTATTTGGTATGATTGTCATTCAAAAAATTCTTGTTTCCTTCTCAAATGCTTTTTTCTACTTTGATAGTATTGTAACCATCTCAATAAATTGTTGGATTTCTGAGGAGGCTGTTGAGTCTAATTGAAATCATAAATAAACGGAGAATTAATTCCTAACATGCTTAAATGGATAGTAGACACTCTAGTATTGCTAACCTGCCCGATTACGGATGTGTGACTCATCCTATCCAGAATCCTTTTTAAAGAGTTGTCTGAGGAAATTTCTCATGAGTTACTATCACCAGGAGAAAAATATTGAAGAATACATCCAAATGGCCAAAGGATACAACGGGCAGAAATTAATTACTGAATTATTAAAACATTTACCTCAAGATTCAAGGGTTCTTGAAATAGGGATGGGTCCTGGAACAGATTTAACTATTTTAGGACAGCATTACAAAGTCACAGGGTCAGATTATTCTGAAATGTTTCTTAATCGCTGTCGGAAAACATATTCAAATGCTGATCTACTTGTGTTAGACGCAGTAACATTAGAAACCGATCTAAAATATCAAGGAATTTATTCGAACAAGGTGTTATTGCATTTAACTCATGAAGAGTTAAAAAAATCAATAAAGAGACAGGCAGAAGTTTTAGATCCTCTTGGTATTATTTGCCATTCGTTCTGGTGGGGGAATAAAGAGGAAATTTATAATGGGCTTAGATTCATTTATTATGCAGAAAATCAATTACGAACACTGTTCATGGATAGTTTTGATATCATAACAATTAGGAAATATCAAGAAATTGAACCTGATGATTCACTTTTTATCATTGCAAGAAAGAGATAAAGAAAATGACACCAACCCGAAATAATAAATGAAAGGTGAATAAATTTGAATGATCATAGATTTTCTTTTTCGTTTGTCGAAGAAGAAGTTAGAAAGAAAACATTTGGGGTATTAACTACATTGAATAAAGATGGAACTCCACATACTACAGGCATTCTTTATGGAGTGTCCCCACCTTCTTCAAAATTTGCATTATACAGTCTAACATCGAAATCGTATAAGAAAGTTCGAAATATTAAAGGAAATGCAAAGGTTTCTTTTCTCATCCCGTTTCCACATAATTATATCCGTTTTGCTCCGTCTTCCACCGTTACTTTATATGGAGAAGCGGAATTAATTTCGTTAGATGATACAGAAATCCATGAAATATTTTCAAGGAAACGTATACTTAGACTCATTATAAAACAAATACAACAAGGTGAACGAGATAGTATGATTTTCATTAGAATTAAACCGAATCCAAAGGTTTTATGTCATGGTTTAGGATACAATGTCTTCAAATTGAGAAAAGGTCATGCCAAAGGTGGTTATTCTGTATCAATTCCACAGAAAAGATTATTCTAAAAGAATGATAAAGGGAGTATATTTTAGGGACAATTTTGTCCTTTTTCTCTGTGAAAAAATCGTTAATAAAAGACCACCGAAGAGTTGAGTAATACCTTGTTTGGACTATTTCAACATCTTCATTGATGAAAAATATTAGGCAAGAAACGATTCTAATTCGATATAGGCCAGTTCATAAATTTTTCTTGTGTCATTAAAGCGAATAGTAATGAAATCACTGTTTTTTTATCATGGCAGCCCTCAGAATTTTTTTAAATCAAAAAATTACAAATTTACGGTATTCTTAACTATAGCAACTTATAGTGTGATAATTAGTGTATGATTATCTCAAATAATTAACAATAGTTAAGAAGGTAATAAACATGGAAGATGTAGGAATTGAAATTCCCGTTCTAGATTTAGAAAAAGGGATAGAATTTTATGAAACTGTTTTTGGATGGACTTTCGATCGTGAAAGAATGCCTAAACAAGGATGGGCCACAATAAATGGTTCAATTGGAATAAGTATTTTTCAAACAGAGAAAATCAGGCCAAAAGGCCTTAATATTGGATTTCGAGTTGATAATATTGATGAAACTTTGAAGAAAGTGACTTCAAATAAAGGCAAAGTCATCAAAGAGAAATTTTATTATGAAAATTTTGGTTCTGTCGCAGTTATTCAAGATTGCTTTGGAACTGAACTCAGCCTTACTTCGGAATCAGCTTAGATAACTTATCTAAGTTATTTTTTTTTCCAATTAGGCTTGAATTGGTAGTATCATCACCATTTGGATAAATAATGCTGGTATTTCACGTAAGATATCTATTTGTCTGTACTTTCCTTTGGAAATCTGTAAGGAGCTTTTGAATATTTTCTTATTATTCTCCTGTATCAGCTTTTTCAAGAATCTCTTTTGCTCCATTAAGGTGAGAGGCAATCATTGCTTCGTCATACGAAGGAGTCGGTGATGCTAACATTTGCAATGTTCCTGTGATACGGTAATCATTTTTACGTAATGCTCTCACTAGCTCACGGTCAAAAGCTGAGCACAAGAAGGAGAAATGGATTATTTTCTCAAAAGATAAAACATATCTTTTCCATAAATCTGTCTTTTTCAGTGTTTTTATTGTTCTTTGCCTTAAATTCTGCCAGTTTTTCTGAATTTCCTCTTTCACACACTCTATTAGATCATTTAGTTGGTGTTCCTCATTTATAATAGTTAGAAATGATGAAATTACCGCCATTGGATAGTACGGAACATTTTTACTAAAGGAATAATATTCTTGAATTGTTTTTTTCCCCCATTGAAGTGGTATTAATATGTAAAGCCCTTTTATCATTACAACTATTTCATTCGTCCTTTTATCCTCAGCCCAAATTGTAAAGATTCTAGCACTTCTTCGATCAATATCTGGGATTTCTTCAGCCCAGGGTTGAACATTGGAGTAATGTAGTACAGTAGGCCCAAGTTCTTCAACTACGGTCTCAGTGTTTACGTCTTGGCCCGAATAAAACCGATTTGTTAATGATCTCTCTTCGAATTTGGTCATTCGGATTTTATCAATGAAATGTGTCAAACCATTATAGAATCTTAACTGATCTATATCGAAGTGACTCATTTTACTCCTCCCCTCAATGGAAATTGAGAATTCATAAATTGAATTTGTTTCCCTTCATTTTTAAATCTTAAGATCTTGATAATCAGAACTTTGATTATCTGGATAATTAAATATCATTATCTTTTTTTTTCATATTTCTGAAAAATGTACTAAGGAGTACAAACTAAGAATCAGCTTAGATAAATTGTCTAAGTTATTTTTTATTTTTTTCACCTTACTAGGCTTAAATCGTTAGTTCAAGACCATTTAGATGAATTAAGCTGGTGTTTTACACTAAATCCTTTTCTTATCGAACTAACTTGTAGATATCTGTATATTCATTTCTTCTGGACAATGTAATTGTCTTCACCTTCACATCTCTTGGAGCTGAAGAAATATTTAAGATAATAAAAAAAATAGTTAAACAATACTGAAAATGTCTTAAGGGAACAGGAAAAGTCAAAAGTGACTTTGGAGGCATAGAAAAACGACTGAATCACTTTCTCAAGTATCTAATCATAAATTTTCAAAATTTACTCAGATTAAAAAATTGTTTGATGCTCAAAGCAGGAAAATTCCTTCTTTGGTAAAATTAAATGTATTGGCCATATTGGTGGGGATAGTAGGTGGAGTAGGTTCATGGATTTTTCGGTTCGCGATTGATTTCATCTATGAATGTTTTTTCATAATTCCAATGGAATTCTTCAATAATATCGGTTTATCAATTATTGCTTGGAGTCCTTTTTTACTCTCACCAGTATTAGGTGGGGTGATAGTAGGCTATCTTACCTCTCGGGTGTCAAAAGAGACAAAAGGGCATGGAGTTCCTGAGGTTTTAGAATCAGTTGCACTAAAAAATGGTAGAATGAATTTACGGGTCCCATTTATTAAAATAATTGCATCTGCAACCACCATTGGCTCGGGAGGTTCAGCTGGTAGGGAAGGACCTATCGCACAGATAGGCGCAGGTTTTGCATCTTTTTTGGGGCAAAAAATGAATCTTAGTCCCAAAGAATTACGGACATTAGTTGTTTCTGGAGTTGCTGCAGGAATTGCTGCCACATTTAATGCACCTATTGGTGGAGCCTTATTTGCGCTTGAAATTTTGATGGGAGCGGGGGGAACAACAAGTTTGTTTATTCCAATACTTGTGGCTGGTGTTGTTGGAGTAATTACAGGCCAAATTTTATTAGGATCTGATCCTGCATTCATTGGTTTTCCTCCTTTAGAGTACCATGATCCTTTTTTAATCCCTCTCTTTATCATATTAGGTTTAATTTGCGGAATTGGATCTGCTCTATGGATCAAATTTTTCTATAAAGTTGAAGATATAATGGATGAGGTCAATAACAGGTTTAACATTCCTCAAATGTTGTCACCTGCACTGGGAGGATTATTGGTTGGGGTAATATTGGCCGTTACATTCTTCTTTACAGGTGAGCAATGGGAGACGTATACTGTTATGGGAAGGACCTATCTTCCTATGGATGTTATTTTTCAAGGTACGTTATTCCAGAATTCAATTATTCAGATTTTAAGTGTTTTAATCTTATTATTTGTCCTTAAAGCGGTTGCTACAGTTTTTACGGTGGGTTCTGGAGGATCAGGTGGCGTATTTGCTCCAACTCTTTTTTTAGGTGTCATGTTAGGGGCAATATTCGCAATGCTCGTCGATTATGTTATCATCATCGCCGAGGTTCCTATCGCGCTCTTAGCATTATTGGGAATGGCTGCTTTCTTTGCAGGAACAGGTCGTGCCCCTTTAACAGCTATTATCATGACCGCAGAAATGACTGAAGATTATTTTTTGACAATTCCTTTAATGGTGGTTGTTTCTATCAGTTGGATAGTATCTATTCTTCTCGAGAAAGAAAATATTTATACTTTGAAGCTGATTCGCAGGGGTGTTATTTTACAGGAGTCTCGTATGGATATTCTTGAGGGAATCAGCGTTGCGGAAGCAATGACACCGCTTGAACAAATGACATTTGTTGACACCAAAACACGATTAGAAACAATATTGGATCTTGTTAGGACAGAAGGTCATGAAGGATATCCAGTTGTTGAACAAGGCAAGTTAATTGGCGTAATCACATTAAGTGATGTTCAAAAGGCTCTTTATAGTTCTCCTAAAGATTGGAATGTGTTTGATGTGTTAATAAAAAAGACTAAGCCTCTCATTTGTATAGATAAGCAATCTACTTTAATGCATGCAATTCATATTATGGAACAAAAAGAGGTTTCACGATTACCAGTGATAGAAAAAGCTGTGTCTCAACCCAATGAATTTCCAATACTTATTGGGTGGTTAACCAATCATGATATTACTCGAATGTACGTCCGAGCTAAGGCTGATGTCTCCTTACAGAGATCAGAAAATCATATTCTCTCCTATTAGGAGTCATTGGTTATGATTTGATTCATTCCCTTTGATTCTGATATAAACCTTTCAAAGGATAGATACTGTTTGAAAATTAGTAATTCATTTTCAACTTCTATTTTGTGTCGTCTAATAAATTACTCATTTGCCTCTCTTTCCGTTTGGCAAAGAAAATTCCTAAATAAAACGTAATAAAGGGAAAAATTACATTAAGAAATCCAGCTATACCTAAAATGAGAATCGGGAAAAGAAAACCTCCTTCTCCTAAGAAGAGGCCTTTACCAATGACTTCAAACAGTGAAATTAAAGTTGCATCTTCTCACATTTTTCGTATTTTTTTAATTAATTCTCCCGCTTCTTCAGATCTCTCTAAGATTAAATCAGTAGCTACATTTACTTCTTTTGATTCAGAGTATGCCTTAATAGTAGAGCCTGCACCCATAATGATTTGTAGTATATTACCTATCTTGTGTGAATAATCATCTGTTAAGAGATTTTTCTTTTTAAGAAAGATTCCTTGTTCTAAATGTAAGAAGACCATTAAACCAAGTAAGGTTACCATTGCCACTGATGCATAATATGCTATTATTGCTATAATATCAGTACTCATATATAACCCGTAAGTATAGTCCGATACACTGGTAATAATATAAACGTTAACTATAACGTAACTTGTCAGGAATATCATTAAGAGAACAATCAGTCCATAACTGTATTGCAGAATATTTTTAATTTCTTTTCGATTAGAATATACAATAGTAAGAAAAATCAATATTATGAGAAACTGAAAGAAAACAGAGATATTGATTGCGATTAAAACATCAAGGAGAATGAACACGAAAATAGGTATGATTATAATTATTATTAACATACCTACAACAATATTTCTTGGATATGTTATGAAGTACATTGAAAGTCCTGTAATTAATAGAAATAGTCCAATATTAAGGCTTACTACATTTGTGATCAGAAAAAGATTCGAAATAAAAAGATCTTGAGTTAGAGTTGTACCAAAAGGTGAAATTGCAGAATTTAATAGAAAAATCCATCCTAGGAGTTGTAGAAAATGTCGGCGTTCCTTTGATTTGGAAAACATGTCAAGAGTTACAATTGCTCCTATAAAACGAGAAATAAAATTAAATATCAATCCGAATATAACTAGAATATGCATTTCCAAGTCGGATTTCGATCCTGACTAGTGATTTTAATAGTGAGTTTTTTTATAAGTCTCTTCTGTTTATGAATATTGTCAAATTCATCTGAATTTTGGATATAAATTACATAATATTCAATTCTGAAAATAATAAATGCTAATGCAACAAGTTCGTATGGATTTAACTTCAGATATTGAATCACGTGGACGATTTATGTAGGTAAAAGAAAGCTGAGGATATGCGGTAGAACCTCACATAGTCATTACCATTGATAGTTTAGGGATTGTGAGACGAGAGGATAAATTTTCGTTACGTAACGCTCGTTTTTTGTATATCAGAGAAGATATGGATATTGATGATATTTCTGATTGGAATGATGTTTACCAATACTATATGAAAGCAAACTCATAGCCTTTTTTGGTTAAAGAAAGAAAAGAAATATTTTTTCGTCTTATAAATAGAAAAAAGAGAGGAAGAGATGGTTATCCAGAGATAATCTCTTGTGATTTAGTACCTTTTAGGTCTACGTTTTCTAAAACATTCTTGGCAATAGACTGGTCTAGTTCCATCAGGTTTGAAGGGAACCTCAGTTTCTATTCCACATTCAGCACAGGTTACTTTGTGCATTTCTCGTGGGCCGCGATTGTATGAATTTCCAAAACTCATTGTGTTCACTTTGATTTATTGTCTAGCTTTCACGCCGAAGAACTAGAAATATGTGCTTTCGCTCTCAATATTAAAATTTCAACATTTAAACTGAATAAAAATCAATGATAAAAGTAAAAATTATACAATTGTAAAACTAACGCATAGAATCGAATTCTAAATTAATGAAAACCATGTTGACCAACAATGGGAGGCGGTTATAAAGGTATAGGTGAAATTAACAAAAATTCGGCCTCTGCTATTGGAATTTCTCTGTAAACAAAATCTACTCAATATACACATTACATCCTCGTTCTTTTAGAGTTTGAAGCGAAGTTTTCACAGGTTCACTTAATGATGACAAGGGGTTATTACGTATACTAATTGTAGATAAGCGTTCAAGCTTCTCAAGACCTTCAGGAAGTATATCAATATTGTTGTCATTGAAAAAGAGCCCTGTGATATGCTCTCCATCTTGTATAAGATTTGGAGGAAGTTCAGTAATGCTGTTCTCTTTGAATTCAAGTTGAACAAATTTTTTGACATGCAGGAGACTTGGAGGAACAGTTTTAATTTTATTTTTATAGACATTAAGAGTGGTTAATTTTTGTAATGAATCAAAAATATCTGGAAGATTTTCGAGCTGATTATTTTCTAAATCAAGTCGTACAAGATTTTTTAAACCTTTCAAATTCTCAGGAAGAATTTGGAACTGATTTGAAGAGATTCTAAGCCATTCAAGTGATTTAAGATTACCAATTGTGTCAGGTAGACGAGATAGCTTCCCTCCGTTAAGACCTAGGAATTTTAAATTCTTTAGCTGACCAATAGAATCTGGTAAAGCCACCAATCCTTTATTAATTCGTAATTCTATCTCCTTCAGGTTTTGTAACTCCCCAATACTCTCTGGGAGAGTAGTTAATAGGTTGTTTCCTAGATCAAGATATTCTAGTAATTCAAAGTTTTTAATACTTTCGGGAAGAACAGCGATTTTTAATTCTGATAAGTCTAATCTGACAAATTTTGTACCATTGTATTTTACCGTTCGATCAAAGTGTGTTCCATCGCTTTCAATGATTGCTTCAAATTTATCTTCGAGATTCAGTTCCTCGAGCATCATTTTGAGATGATCACGGTCTGTAACAACACCTGGAGAAGCTACCTGAACCGCTGGTTTAAGCCATTTCATTGTTCCCTGTAAAAGGAGAGATATTTCTTCAGAATTAAGTTGGAAAGGAAATTCTATGAAAGATTTTTTCTTGCGGTCATATTGTAGGCTTATCTTGCAGGTAAGAAGTTGATTAAGGGGGATCACATCATGATCATAGTCTACACATTCAAAGATAGTAACATTACCTTCATCTGCAGGGACAAAAAAAGGAAAACTGGGTTCTAAACCAACTATTGAAGTGTCTTCTTCATCAGTTCCTTCTTCGTGAATCATTTCCACTCGTCTAGAAATATCGATTCTCTTTTCACTGGTAAGCGATTTGAAGGATACAGTTATATCAGTTATCATCCCAGCTTTTGACCCTTCATTATACGTAAGTATTGGAAAATAAAATTTAAACGCTTCTGTTTTTTCTTCATCACGAATCAGACCATAATTCACGGACTGATTTAATTTGATTACTGCTCCTCGTCGCATTTGATACCAATTATACAAAGATAACAAAACTGCTCCGATACCCGGTAAATATGCTGCATATGTGATAAGGTCACTAGTAAGAATATCTTGAATGGACATAAATTTCACCCTATTGAAAACGAATTAGACTCTTACAGTCAGAACAAAATTAGTTTTTTTAAACCTATGGAATCTTCATCCCTATATTATGATGTAATTGTATTGTATCAGTAGTGCGAAGAGTTTATTCACCTAATTTCCCTCTATAGATTGTGTTAAATTCCACAATTTGGATTAAGATACCGTTGTAGGAGAATTAAGAAAGAAATATCATAGTTTTAAACACTTTGATAGTATTTCTCAATACCAAATGAAAGGGTATAGAAAGAAAGCTTATATAGGAATTCTTACTAATATAAACAAGATTTCTTTATAGAATCCTATATGAAATAAGTGAATCCTTCTCGATGAAACTATCTCGATGGAAGCATTAGAAATGCCTGTTTGTCGTTCGTGTCATAATTATGTTTTGAAAATTGATAAACATAATCCCTGTCCTCATTGTGGGAATGAAGAACCACTTGTGAAAAATCGAAAGGTGAAATCTGTAATTCCTGATGATTTACAACATAATTTCAGCGAAAATGTTTCTGATCTGGCAAATCGAACAGCTTCACTGTCTTTTGATACATTATATGGAGACCTTGCATCTCACCCAAAAATCTCCCAACTCATTGGGGATTATCCTAGACCAAAGGGTTCCCATTCTAAACCTCTCTCCCAAAATCTCCCCCTCGAGTTCCTATTTCCTCATCTTGAAAATACCACTCTTGACCCTGCATCCTTAAAGGTATACTTCCAGCTAGCAGTAGAATACCAACTTATTGTGAAAAAAGCTCCATCTTTTCAGGAGGGTATGTATCATTGGAGCTTACTTCTTCCTGACCGTCTTCAGGAATATGGGTTGACACTTGATGCTTGGGAGAAAATTAGTAGTATTGGGGATAATGATCCGATTATCCAAGGGGAATTGCAGAAAATAATGAATGCGATCTCGAAATGATTGATTTTACTTAATCTATACCTTCTTCTCAAACAGTAATTAATTGAGAATAAATGATGGAAAAAAGAAAGAGACGTAAGGAATCTCCAGCTCCTATGGAATGTTCTTATACTTTTCATCAACTGGTGTATTAAGAATTCGTATTCTCTCTGCCTCAAATTGTTCTTCAGTAAGAATACCTCTCTCCTTTAGACTAGCTAGTCTTTCTAACTGAGTAAGGCGGTCCTTTGAACGAAAATTCCTATCAATTGCTGAGGAAATTTCCTTATCAACAATGATTGCTCCTTTTCCCAGTGAGTAGGTGAGAAGTAACAAGAGAAACCCAACTCCAACCAGGATAAGCCCAATTACGATCAACAACGGAGTAAGTAATTCTGGATTATCTATCAGGAATTGCGCTCCTGTTCCTTCAATCGTTCCATATTCTACTATTTCAGGATATACAGCGGGAACCCAAGACAATGCTAGAATCACTCCACCTGAAAAAGCTAATGCTCCTCCAGTCACTCCAAGCGTAAAAAGAAATAATCCTACAAAGAATCCAGCAATTCCTCTATAACCAAGTTTTATTAAACTCGCACTATCACTCATATTGTACCACTTTCCAGTTTTTTTGTTGTTTGGAATAACTAATAATAACTTGAAATATTGATATTCTTATAATATGCTTTTGGGGCATAGATATTCCACTCTATTACTGCTATTCACTTAATTAGAGGTTTTCTATAGGTGATGTAAGAGATAAATATTGTGATTATTATTTCTTGTCGAGAGAAAAACGAAGCAGGATGATCAACCAAAATCAACAAGTTTCTTTATTCTTTTTATTGAGGAACCCTCAAATAGAATTATTAGTCCTGATAATGTAGAGTCGACAAAAATATCGAATTCCTAGGTTGGATAAATTGTCATTGACTAATATGCCAAAACAAGCTAGATATATGCTCCTTTTTCTCTTAGTTTTATTTCTAGTTCTCACATCTTTTAGTTTAAATGAATTTACTAATTTTGATGATCCTAATCGCGAATCTATTTTATTACCAACATTATCTGACCAAACAAATAATATGTCACAATATTATGAACCCAGAAATCCAGGCTATTCTATTCAACCCTTTCAGACCCCCAATATTCTATTTATTGTTGACAGTCCTTCTTCTCCAAATGTGGATAAAGATGTTCCGTTTTTTGATTTCATGACTATTGTTCTAAACTACAGCGTTACTTATCATGAAGCAAAAGATTCGTATTCCTATGAAAATTTTGATGCCATTGTAATTTCTAGCTCTGTGGGAGAAGCTGGAACCGTTGATTCTTTGTCTGATGCTCCCATTCCTATTCTTACAATGCAGGCTGGACATTATGATGAATTTCAGCTCGGTGATGATTATAGCATAAAAGATACTAAAAGATACTGGATTTATAATAGCGATCATTACGTTTCGCAAAATCTCCTTAATGATTCCACTTTGGAGGTATACTTTGATAATGATCCCGTTGGTTACATTACTGATTATGATTATGTACCAGAGGGAGCCGAGATTACTCTCATTGCTGTAAGAGCTGACAAGAATTTTTATTATCCCTCCCAAGCAACTTGGTTAATTTTAGACAAGGGCGATAATAACTGGAATCTATTTCCGTCTCCTGAAAGGAGGGCCTTTTGGGGAGCTAGTTGGGGTCCAAGTTTAAATCCAACTGGATGGGATAGTTGGAATAGAACGTTAAGCTGGATCCTGTACGATGATGTGCCTGGAAATGCTACTCTACAAGTTGATGTCACGGACTTAGATAATAAAGCCGTTTATAATGCTCAAGTAACTCTAATGGGCTCTAGGAATCAATCAAGAATTTGGATTCAGAATACTACAAGTTCAGGTATTTCAACTTTCACTAATATCCCCTATGGAATTTATAATATTACTGTGGAATATGAGGATACTATTAATAACGATTTACAATTTATTGAAATCGCTGGAGAACGAACTTACTCCATTGAGACGTTTTTACAATATTTTGTTCAAGTAAATGAGTACAGTGATAATGATGTTCCTCTGATTACTAATATTCAATTTCATGCCTCAAATGATACATTTACAGCTGATATTTATGATGAAAGCACTTTAATTAATGTTAATCTCAGTTTAACCGCCAGATATTCGTCTAATGATACCATTGTGAGAAATTCTGTTTATAATATGGTTTCTATTGATGGAATTCATTATTACAATGATACTGCACTGCAAGGATTACCCGATTCTGGTATTAACATTGTTTACAACGTTTCCGCTATTGATATTGCTTCAAATACAGAAGTATCAGATAATCAGGGCTTTACCCTAGGAGAGTTTAATGCTCCAATAATCCATTATTATAATGTTACTGATAATGAAGACGGATCATTAGTATTTTACGCTAATATCACGGATGAAGAAAGTCTCGTTCAAGAAGTAGTGTTGAGAATTAACAATACATATGAGAATATGTATCTGAATTCATCTGGTTTGTGGATTTTCGAAACTTTTGCTTATTATGGCGTTCTTTTGAACTATTCTATTCATTCAGCAATCGATAGTGTTGGGAATGAAAATAATGACACTTTTTCTCCAAAATTTGGTCTAGTTACTCCACAAGACTCTTTTAGCCCTATTATTTATGATTTGAGTTATAATCTTAGTGCTCATGAGGAAGGATTTGTTGTATTTAAAGCTAGAGTAGAAGAATTAAATGATGAATTTCAGAGTGGGGTCAATACAAGCAGTGTTTCAATAATGATTTCGATAAACAATGGAAGTTGGGTGAATTTCACACTTCCTATGTATGCTATTGGTGAAATCACATATGAATTTGAATATACATTCGATTTTAATGATACCGTATTCTATCAAATTATCGCTGCTGATTTGGCGGGAAATATTAATTGGGGTTATGAACACAACACTACCGTTGATGATAATTCTATTCCCCAAATAGTCTTTAACGCCAAAGAATTTGGTAATGGTATTGTTGAATTTAATTCGACAGTGATTGACTGGCCTAATAATTCAACTTCGGCCATACTTTATTATACTCAGAACTATTTTGGTTCTTGGTCCAATATTTCTATGACTATAATTGATCAGAATCTATTCATTCAGCAAGTTCCTAATTTTGATTTTAGACTTCAGGATGTTTGGTATTATGCTACTGCTATTGACTCAGCCTTAAACGTATACGAACCGACTCCTGATCAATATCAAAAAATTACTCTAAGCGATTTAGTTGCTCCTGAAGTCTTCGTTGTAATAGAAAACTCTACTATAGTCGATGGCAAAATATCCATTACTACATGGGCAAATGATCTTTATGGGGATGTTTGGGATATCAACAACACCTTTTACATAAATTTCACGGAACAAGGCAGCACTACTCAATATGAAATGAATTATGATTCATTTTATTTCCATACTTTTGAACAAACGTTTAATTTTGGAGACGTAATCACTATTGAAGTTTGGACAACTGATAGTGAAGGTAATATAGGAGTAAAAAGCCGTACCATAATCATAGGAGACTTCTCTGCTCCTAAAATACTAGAAACTGGAATTGATGAATATCAAAATGGTACTGTGACTTTCTGGGCTGAAGTAATCGAATATTCTACTGGAAGTGGTCTTCCCACTGACCATTCTTCAATATCACTGGAATATGTATTCGTTTCAATGTTTAAGGAATCTTTGTCTTGGAATGGAACAGGAAACATTTATAGCTATACAGTTTCAGGATTTATTCCAGGAAATGCCTTTAATTATCGAATAAGTGCTTACGATAATAATAATAACACTGTAATTACTCTCTGGAATATGGAAACAATTCCAGACGAAACTCCTCCAATCTGTAATGATTTTGGTTACTCTGAAACCTTAATTAATCATTCTTTTTCTCGTCTCGATTTCTGGGTAAATTCAATTGATCTATTTGGCTCAATAAGTGGGGTTGACATTACTTTTTATTCTTTTAATGGTACAGGATTGACATCAACGACTGGAAAAATGACTGGTAATGGGCCCGACTATTCTTATTCAATCCTGTTACCTTGTAATCATTCCTTCAATTATTCTATTCAGATTTATGATGGTGAACCAAATATTATCCAAGTTGGTAATACAAGTGTAAGAACATACTGGGGTCCAGTAATCATAGATGCAAACGTTATACAAATGACGGATGACACGGTGATAATCTGGGCAGATATATCAGACTGGGGATCAGGGGTAGGAGAAGTTGTTCTAGAATATGAATTTACACACATAGGAGGACAAGCTGCTCATGTGCAAGTTGAGACGGTTCCCATGGAGTTTAATGGAAGTTTATATTTGGCTAGTCTGACTTTTTCAGAGAGCGGTTCGTTAACATGGACTATTATTGCCAAAGATGATTCAAATACACTAATTGCTACTAGCCTGGCTACACAACCATTTATTATAAATATTCTTGGAGATAGTGTTGTTTGGGACGACATAGTACCTATAATCCTTGCAATCAGTGCCATTCCTTTAATTCTAGTGTTTGTAGTAGCTCGTGTTCGTAGAAGACGTCATAAAATTGCTTCTGTTAAAAAACAAAAAGAAAAAGATGTAACACAACGATTTACTGATGTTTTAAGTATCCGATCTATTATATGCCGGAATAACTTTGGAATGCCCTTTTATACTGAAAATTTTTTAGCAGAATCGCAAGATTTAGATTTAACAGCTGGATTAACATCAGCTGTATCTAGTTTAGTAACAGAAGTTTCGCAAAGAGCAATGAAGAAAGGAGAGTTCAATCTCTTAGAGAGAGAAGGATTTAGCATCTTGTCTCATCACGGAGAGAACTCAACAATCAGTTTGGTTTCAGAGGGAAGACTGAGTAGCTTCATGAAAGGAAAAATTGCTGAACTTCATGAAGCTATTGAGTCACGTTTCAGTCAACAAGAGTTGGAGGATACATCTTTAGGAGATTATCCTGAAGAAATTCGAGGAATGGTTTATAAACATTTGAACGTAGGTTTACTTAGTAAATTAACAGTAAATTTTGCACGATTTGACGAACAGGTGAAGAAATTTACAGAAAGTGAACGAAAACAGCTAAATTTTCTTAGAGAGCTCCCACGTATGAATGACGGACACATCCATTTGTACGTACCCACTTTTACCTCCTCTATTACTCATCATGGGGTCTCTCTTGTGAAAGCATACGCTCTATTGGAAAAGTGTTTCCGATTACGTATTATCTATCCAATAAGTCTTGAACCAAGAGTTTGAGGTATGAGAAGGATAAAATTACCTAAGATTCATGATAGAAACACAAGTTATTGTTTCAACGCCATCGTTTGAGAGTTGGGAGGAGAAATTCGAGATAATTTCTTGCTTCTTCCATTGTCATACCACGAGATTTTGAAGTTGATGGAACAGTCTGTTCAATCATTTCCTTAAGAGTAATCTCAGGTTCAGTAAATTTCCCACTTTCATAACAATCACCACAATAATCGTTACTTAACGTCCCGTCTACCTCTGTACCTTTATCCTTATGATTTTTAAGGGAAAACGCGCAACTTTGACATAGTGGTTCTGTAGGTTTTTTAAAACTCATTTTCGATCTCTCTCAACTCTACATGTTGAAGATTTAAAGGTAATTATCTTGGTAATAGTCCTATAATATTTTCTAGTCAAGTTTCGAGAACTTTCACAGCGTTCAAAGTAATTTGCATCTTTATCTACAATTTTATCCCATTTTATAGCGCAAATACAGAGTTTGTAATCTCAAAGCTTGACCTATATGAGTAATTGAATGCATCACATTAAGGGCGATCCAATCGAGTAGTACTATGTTGGAAGCGGGGTTTAACGGATTGATAACCTTTTGTTTTAATTCCTCATTAGTAAATTTTTGCTCAATTTCCTTGAGAATTAGAAGAGTTCTTTTATATAAATCAATATACTGTTCTAAGACTGACAACTTCTGATCGAATTCAATTATATGCCTTGATTCTTCGAAGTCTGGATTTAGAAGTTTGGAACAATATTTGTAAAGGGTTTTTACTCCATGTAAGTAAACATCAGCAGCGGATTGTTCCCCCTCGAATAAGGAATTTTCAAATGATTCTTGGAAAGCTTGTCTACGATTATGAAATACGTTCGCAATATATGAGAATTGTCTTTCTACAACTAAGAGGATATCCATCTATTAACCTTCTATGTTCTAATTAACGATCTTTACAAGTAAGCTATGCAAAGCGGTCATATTTTTGCAATGATTTGTACACTCGTTTATAATTTCTGGTTTAGTGAATTTCACCGGTTCAATAGGGGGAGAAACAGCATATAGCCCGTTGTACAAGAGTAAATTGGCACGTGAATGTGATTTATCAAATCCATGTGGAATTCGCTTATAATGCTCCCCACCCACTTTGTATTTCTGCTTTTGGAGAGAAGTGATGATTTGTTCAATTTCAATACCCAGATCTGACACTACTGCTTCTCTGTATCTTTCTAATGTGGGTTTATCAAAACGGTGTAAACCTCCATAGATATTTCCTCCAGAGGCATCAAATCCGATAAAAAAACCAGGATGTTTCATCTTTTTCCCTGTACCTTCCCAGAATAGAGTACGAAGCCTAGTATTATAAGGAGTCTTGTCTTTTTTGAATCGAATATCTCTATAGATTCGCATTATAGAGCCAGATCCATTTAAGCTGAGATCATACTTGATATCCTCTGAAATATGTTTTTGGAGACTTTCCCCGAGTGAAACAACAAAAGACTTCGCTGGTTCAATGATATAGTCGTGATATTCTTGTTTATGATTGTTAAACCATTCTCTGTTATTGTTGAGCTTTAAATTGATTAGAAAATCTATGGTTTCTTGGGGAAATCCAGGAAATTTATTCAGATCTTTCATTGCAATTCAAAAATAATCGTCGATATTTTTCTTTCCATGTAGCAACTGAGGAAGACATGAGAAACATGTCCATGTACGTTGTTGTTTGTAGGATATTGCAATTAAGGGTATCTCGTTCTCAGTAACCGCACAGACAACACAATTATTAGTTTGATATTGATTTGACATTTTCTTCACTCATAATCAGGATTTCATTTCTTTTGGTTCGGTAAAATTTATTTGCCATCCAATTCCAAATTTATCTTCAAATCGCGCATAAAATGCTCCCCAAAATGTTTTCTGAAGCTCCATCTTTATTTTTAGATCGAATTCTTGTACTCTTGAATATATAGAGTCAATATTCTCTTTGGAATCAAGGTCTAGGACAATTTCTACATTTCCAGTTTGTTCCTGAGGAGGATCAGTGTTATCAGACAAATAAAAACTAGCTTCTTCTATTTTTAATTCTGCATGCATAGTAGAATTATCATAATCAAAATCCTCTGGAAAACCAAATTCTTTCCCTATTTCTTTTGAAAAAGGTTGATGTTCTATGAGTTCGGCTTCAAATAATGCTTTATAGTGCTCAATTGCTTCTTTGCCATTCGCAATTTGCAAATATGGAAGTATTTTAACCATTTTGTTTACCTCGAGACTCCTTGCTCTCTGGTGGGACGATTTTTCTCAAATCTTTAATTACTTTGAAAGTGGAGTCGGAGATATCTGTTTATAAAATCAAATGTTCTTTCAGAAATAATCCCCTCTAGATTTTACTTCAACGGATTTGAACACGAAACTCTACTCTTACATTTGAATAATGTACTAAACTTATGATAAGATGGATATAAGTAGAATAATAAAGGATATGCATCACTCATTCTTGGAATGTTCTGGAAATGTCATGAGTATCTATAATGTAATTTCCATATATAATAAAACGATCGTTCCGTGGTAATAAATGATTTATTTTTCTTTTGGATGTGAATTGCACCTTTGTTCAGCAAACAAAAACAGGTTGTAGAGGATATTTTATCCTTTTTTTTTAATGATCCAAATTTCTTCTTCAGTTATCTTAGATTTCTTATGATATCGGTTGGAATCACTATTATTTTGTTCATTACTGCCAATTTAATACCCTCTGAGATATCTCAAGCTGACTTAGGTATTAATTTGTTTTTAATTCTTTCTTTAAGTTCAGATATAGGTATGATTATCTTATTCAGACTACTTTATGGTAATAGTGTCTATTACAAAATTTCTTTCAACATAGCTATTGTAGTAGCAATATCGATTAATTGTACTCTTTTAATTTTATCCCTAGGAGGTACACTTTACTATACTTTGCCTATTTACGGCTTTGGTTCAATATTTAGCCTGTTCTTGATCATTTATACCGTTAGATCTGTAAAACAACCCCTGACCGAGATTACTGAAGATACCAAGAAGCTAGCAAAGGGAGAGCTTTATCACGAGTTGACCCCCATTCACCAATACGGAAGGGAATATGCAGAATTACAAAAGGCATATAGTACATTGATTGACTATTTAATGAGTATCGTTTCCTCGATTAAAAAGAGTGCAGAAGATTTAGTTGAAGACTCAGAAGGCTTGGCAACGACATCTGAGGAAGTAAATGCTCTGAGTGAAGAAATTGCAGCCACAATCCAGCAAATCAGTCGGGGGGCCTCGGTTCAGTCTGAAATGTCAATAAAAGCCATCAATGGAATTCAAAAGATGACAGAGGATTTCGATCAAACACTGGGAGATGTTGAGACAACTCTCAAAGTCATTGACGATGTAGCAAGTCAGACGAATATACTTGCACTAAATGCAGCCATTGAAGCAGCTCGTGCGGGAGAATATGGCCGTGGGTTTGCTGTTGTAGCTGATAATGTCCGACGTCTTGCCGAAGAAACATCTTCCTATTCAGGTGATATTGCCAAGCTAAACGAAAATCTAGTAACTAATATTGGTGGAAATGTTATTAAACTTCAGGAAATATTACAAAGGTTCGCTGCCAACTCAGAAGAGTATAGTGCATCAAGTGAACAAGTATCTGCTGCAGCAGAAGAACAATCAGCTTCCATGCACCAAATTACTGTAACTGCAAAAGCATTAGCAGAACTCGCAGACAATCTTTCAGAGAAAATTGCAGTTTTTAAACTAGACAAGTTAAAACAGTGAGGAACCTCATTTTTTTTGTCAAGTAAACAAGTGGCTGCTAGTGGGTTGCCTAGATTTGATAGAGTCAGATCTGTATTAGCGTCTGATATTGAAATAAAAATCATCATAAAAGTTCTTTAATATGATGAAACGATCAAGTTTATCTTCGTAAAGTTGTTTTTCCGATTTATTCTGATTTTTGGTAGATGTCCTCTCTTCTTTCGATTTTTTTTCCAACATCTGATTGTAAACTTTCAATCGATTATCCAAATTTTTCCAGAAGTCTGGATTAAACATAATAAATCTCCTTTTCTCAATTCATCAGGTGATATATTTGTATACACCTTAATAAACTAGATTGAAATAATCCTCCGCAAAGCATTATTCTCTGATGAATTATCTAGAGAAAAGAAAAAGTAAAAGGGTTTTATTTCAATATAGGTGTTGAAATTAATTTCAAAATTAGATGAAAATCCTCAACAATCCGATTAAACTATGTAAAGTTTTTTTAGGTTGAAATCACATTAGATAGGCATTCTTTTTTTTACTATAGTTAAGAAATTTATAGGATCAAATTACGGAGTTAATAAGAGATTGAACCTGCCATATCCAAATGCCGCTCTAAAAAAGGTATTTTTCCTGATGATTATACTTAGTATTAGCACTAACCATGCTACTGGAGCACTATCAAGTAATCTTAGCACTCCTACAATTAATCCTGGGATTATTGCATATTATGATCCATCTGATTCAATTGTTCAGCAGATAGTTACAGAATTTGACAAAATTATTCAGCCTTCTTATTCATCCATAAAGCTACAGCCAATACATTCCATTATGGAATTACTCTACCAAACAAAGAAACAAGGTTACATCAATCTATACTTTTTTCACGGTACTGAAAAAGGAATGTCTATTGCTGATGTAATTGTACCTTGGTCAGATATTTCGATCGTGATCAATGAATCTCCAGTTAATGAGCATATAATCTTGTCTTGTTATTCAAATATTCTTGAGCCACTTTTAAAACAGACAAAAGGAGTAATGACTACTGAAGGGGAGAAAGATGCAAAAGTTCTTCTCGTTGATGCCCTCCTGTCCGTTGTCTCAATACTTCAGGAAAGCAATAGCACTGTGAAAAGGGAGGCCGCAGAAAGAGTCCTCTCAAGTACATTTGACTTTATTCAAGCAAATATTGCAGATTTAATAGTTCGGAGTCTATTTCCGATTGAACCAATGAGTGCAACTGCAATTACTTTACCAGAGTATTCAGGTTATGCAGGGCCTGTTGGTCTGATTATAGATGCTATTTTGGGTGCATTTCAAGGACAAACATTAACTGTCGGAGGGGAATATGAAAGTAGTGTTGAAGATTCGGGGTACGGAACGGCAGAGGGTGGTGTATCTGCTGCATTTGGACTTGAATGGAGTTTTTCTCTTTCAGTATTATCTGAGGATACAGTAGCTGGCAATGTATTCATTGCGTTTTCAACACAGCAATCAGGATTAACTGGAACACTATTAGAAGCATTGGCAGGAGTAGAAATAGCTGTGGAGGGTGAAGGAGATTTTACTTTGAGAATCATTACCGACCCAGTTTCCCGTGTAGAAGTGATTGAATGGCATCTCAGAATTAGAATTACTTTGAGTCGAACCATTGGTTTGTATGATCTTATTGAGAAAGTCTGGCCCTCTGCGAAAAAAACTGTAGATAAACTGCCGAAAAAAATTCGAGGAAAAGTTAAGCGTGCTCTTAACCGGGTCAAAATTACACCTTATTTAGGTGGAGAGTTTGAAATCTTTTCAAATGCTGATGGAAACGATGAATATGTCATTGCAGTATTTTTTGGTGTATCAATGAATGTAGATATCCCAGTTGTTGATGTTGGGGGTGGAATAGAAGTTGAATTAGCATTTCATTTTACGAGTCAGGGTAATTTCTTTGTACTGACACTCGAATACGGATTTGAAATTGATGTCCCGTGGCCTTTCAAAGATAAGCGAAATAAATGGACCCGCTCATGGCAGATTGGACCAGAATCCTCAAATGGTAAACAGATGAATACTGATTCAGATGAGGATGGCTTGACGGACAGCTTTGAGGTTGAAATTGGGACTGATCCTAATAAATTAGACAGTGATAATGATAGCTTACCTGATGGCGTGGAATTAACAGAATATCAAACTATTCCAACAAATCCTGATTCCGATAATGATGGGCTCCTTGATGGTGAAGAGGTGAGTTATTTTGAAGGTAAACATGTAGATCCACTTGGAGATTATGATATAGATGGTTTTCCCCATGTTTTAGATCCAGATAGTGATAATGATGGTCTCTTAGATGGCGAAGAGGTCAAAGGACAAAATCAGTATGGATTCATCTCCAATCCGCTTAAAATCGATACAGATGGAGATGGACTAACGGATAAGGAGGAAGTAGATGATTCGCTTGAAATTATTGTTGATGGAAGTGTACGTTCTGTGCACTCAAATCCTATGGATTATGATAGTGATGGTGACTTTCTACACGATTTAGAAGAAGTAATGATGAATTCAGACCCAATTATGCCAGATACAGATACAGATGGCATCAACGATTTTGAAGAAGCGCGATTATTTTCATTATACTGGAATCAAACAGATACTGACGGGGATGGCCTTTCCGATGGTGAAGAAATCTTGGGTACTCCTGTTAATCTGTATGATCATAATACTGCCTCATATCAAGATGTAATCCTCACTTCTAACCCACATTTGCCAGATTCCGATGGAGATGGTCTTTCTGATTTTGAAGAAACATCGACTGGAAGTGAAATTGTGTGGCAAGGTACTTCATTAACAGTTTTCAGTAATCCTCGACAAATAGATACAGACGCTGATGGACTTAGTGATTACGAAGAAGTTGTTATCGGTACAGATTTACGACAAACAAAACCAGATGTGAATGATTCAGATAATGATGGTCTTAAAGATAGTGAATATTTAATATTTGGAACAGATCCTATAGATGATGATTCAGATAATGATACGATTTCGGATGGATTAGAAGTCCTTTATTGGCATAGTAAACCATTAAAAAATGATAGTGATGCTGATCGGTTACTCGATGGAGACGAAATTGCGAATTTTACCTTTTTTGATCCTTCTTTTAGTCCATTAAGTAATTATGACGGTGATGCAGACACAGGATTGTTGGACTTCGATTCTGACGGAGGCGGTGTAAGTGATGGAGCAGAAGTCTTGGCAAATAACGCAACTTACACCTTTAACTTAACTGATCCTGCTGATGATAAATGGGCTGATAGTGATCATG
Source organism: Candidatus Hodarchaeota archaeon (assembly GCA_016839785.1). GTDB lineage: Archaea > Asgardarchaeota > Heimdallarchaeia > Hodarchaeales > Hodarchaeaceae > Hodarchaeum. The sequence continues at coordinate 44,927 of JAEOTQ010000030.1, forward strand.
ATGGAATGCCTAATCAGTGGGAAGAAAAATATGATCTACTCCCATTTGATCCAATTGACAATACAACTGATGACGATTATGATCTTCCTGATAGTCTATCCAACGTAGAAGAATACCAATATGGGACATCACCACGTGCTTCAGACACGGATAAGGACTTTCTGAATGATGGAGAAGAGGTTCTTTATTGGAAGAGTGATCCGTTAAAAAAAGATAGCGATGGAGATGGATTAACCGATGGTGATGAAATCCCTTACATGTTATCAATACTACCATCGATTTTCGTTCCTTCAAGTAATTTTGATGGTGATACTCTTACTGGGATAATGGATAATGATTCAGATAATGATGGGTTACTAGATGGAACTGAAGAAAGACTTAGTGCCTCGGGGAAATACGGTGGTAGACTCGTGAATGCCACAGACTCAGATACCGATGGCGATGGCCTTAATGATGGAACCGAAGTACAACTTTATCAAACTGATCCTACACTCGTCGATACTGATTCTGACATATTGACTGATTTTGAAGAGATAATGGGACAAAATATACTATGGCAAGGTAGTCCAGTTAGTGTCTATCCAAATCCGAATGATCCTGATAGTGATAATGATGGGTTAACTGACCATGAAGAAGTTATCTTCTGGAATAGCTTCCCTACTGATCCAGATAGTGATGATGATCAAATCTTCGATGGAGATGAAGTAGTTTATTTCATGACATATGGTGGATTAACACCAGTGGATGATTTTGATTTTGATGGAATAGCAGGTATACAAGATGATGACTCTGATAACGACCAGCTATTGGATGGAGAAGAATTATCGCTGGGAACCAACCCCACGTTATCTGATACAGATAATGATATAATGACTGATTATGAAGAAGTTCGTGGTTACGGGTTTAATTATATCGATCCTTTTACTGGATCACCAGAACAGCTCCTCTATTTTACCGATCCATTAAATAATGATACTGATGCAGACGGATTATTTGATGGAATTGAAGTAAATGGAATTCCTTATTATTCAGGAGTTGTATATACCGATCCAACAAATATCGATACTGATGGTGATGGGCTGATTGATGGATTTGAGGTTAGTGGAATTGATATAATCGTCATGAATAATAATCTAACTGTAATTACAAATCCCATGCACCCAGATACTGACTTCGATGGGATTAGCGACTTTGAAGAAATCTATAGTTGGAACTGGTATTCTAAACGCACTTATGAGGCGAAAGAGCGTACGGGAGTCATTACTATCGGGAATGCAGAAGGGCCTCCTTTACAAGTCCAGGTGACTCGTGCTACCCAATATAGTAGCATCGCAGCACTCAGGGGTGGATATATTACTGATCCGACTGACAATGATACTGATGATGATGGTTTAATAGAAGGTACTGAGAAGTATGGAGTAACAAACTATACTTATATTAAATATCCTACTCACGACTATGAAGCTATCTCTACTCCTGTGATTACTAACCCTACAAATAATGATACCGATGGTGATGGATTATCTGATGGTTTTGAAGTTAATACTACCAATCCCCATGTTAGCGATACTGATCAAGATGGGTTGAGTGATTATGAAGAAATCAATACGTTTCATACCAATCCTAATTCCTATGATACAGATAATGATCTTTTGAACGACAAATATGAGCTTATTATCCAATATTATAACTCAACACTTGCCGTCAATAAAACAGATCCTCGAAATTCTGATACTGATAATGACGGTTTACCTGATGGATTTGAAAAATCCATTTTACACACTCATCCGCTGAATAACGATTCTGATTTCGATCTTTTAACAGATGGGGACGAAGTAAATAGTTATCAAACAAATCCATTTTTAAACGATACTGATAATGATGGACTTATTGATTCCCTAGAAGTGAATAGCTATTTTACTGAGCCAACTGAGCCTGATACTGACGCTGATGGAATTTATGATGGAGTAGAAGTCATCTATTATTCAACTGATCCATTAATTGCTGATGAAAATAGTGATGGGATATTGGATGGGTGGGACTATGATTTTGATAATGATGGTTTATCGGATTATGAGGAAACAGTTGTCTATGACACTTTATATTATGAAAGTGATACTGATGACGATGGTTTGATGGATGGGGAAGAACAGAATTACTTTGAACAATGGGGTGAAGATCCTGCAGGAGATCCAGATAAAGATGGGTTTTCGAGTCTTCATGATAATGATTCTGATGCTGATGGAATTTATGATGCAGATGAATTCGATTTTGGTACCAATCCCGCTAAAACAGACTCTGATTTCGATGAATTGAGTGATTATGAAGAAATTTTCGTTTTTCTAACTGATCCACTGAAAGCAGATACAGATAATGATGGATTGTCTGATTCTGAGGAATTAACAATTGGAACTGATCCTCTGGACTCTGATTCTGATAATGATGGGTGGATAGATGGTGAGGATTCGGAACCGTTAAATTTCGCTATTCCCAATCTGCTTATTGGACTTGTTGGAATTCCAAGTGTAAGCCTTCTCGCGCTCGCTGTTTTTTTCAGGAAAAGAATCTTCTTCAAGTCTCAAGATCTATGGAAGAAATTCCGATCGAAAAATGGTTCTGATGCCTGAAAAAGTTTTATTAACTTGTTTATGAAGCTGGACATATGATGTATTTACATCCCCCCTCTTTGATCAAATTAAGGAAGGATCTAGTTGAATTTATTGGAACGATGCTCCCTTCTGGTTCAGATTAATAACAGTGGAATGTACCTTTATTTTATTTGTTTCATGGTAAAATAGACTTTTAAGATATTATCGAGAGAATTTCTAAATTCCGAAAAAATACTAGGTTCGATTAAACCTTCTTGGAGATAACCTGCATATTCTTCAAAGAATTGAGTTAAAATCACTTTCATAAGGAGATTCAATTTTCGTTTTGTTGCTCGTTGTGGAGTTATAACAATTGCTACAAGGATAGGGCGGATAATCTTATAGATTATTAGGTGTTGATCAAGTACTATCTCTTGAATTGCTTCCCCCATGATCCTTTCAGCAAAATTCGCCATTGCAATAAGAAATCCACTTATCATGTTTGGTTCTGATTCCCCTGAATAGTAGTGATTCGATACCAAACATAATCCTGATTCATGAATTACATAGATATCTCGAATCGGAAGTTTCTTACTGGATTTTTTAGCAGGGATAGGGTGTCAACTCCGACCAATTTTGAGACAATTCCTCCTCAAATGAAGGGGGTCACTCTCAAGTACTACCCATATCCTTCTAGTTTATAACGTACCCAGCTATCCAAACGAGACAGCTTTCAGTGATTCACGTCATATAACCTAAGCTCATTACTAAGGCTAATTTCAGCGGTTTCCTCTTAAAAAAAAAGGGGGTGGAAAAAATCACAATATTTGATTTAAGAAGGAGCTTGTAGATGTATTATATATTCTGTTATTTCTTTGGCAAGTGCTTCCTTTTTTGAGCGTCTATTGGAAAAGGATGACAAGTACTTTCCATTTCGTGAAATTATTGCATTTTTGACCCGATTTAGTGTTGCTGCTGGGAAAAAAAGATAGGTTGCGAACCCAATAAATCGTTTTTGGTGCAGATCTTTAGGTAATCCCGTATCAAGCATTTTTCTCACGGCATCTGCTGGTTTCTGCCCAAATAATATATAACCGTGTACAGGGGTCCCGATCAATACCAAATCAGCGTCGTGTAGATGTTCTTCCGTTGTTGTAAGAGCATTCTTGACTGTTACAGAATATTTCTTAAGTTCAAGCTCTTTTTGAAGCATATTAACTACTTTTTTAGTGTTTCCCGACTCAGATGTAAAAACAATTAGTATTTCCAAGTTTTGATCCTCTGGGATGACGCTCATTCACACTGTTTTGGAATACGGTTCATACCACCGACTTTAGAGTGGAAATAATGCATATTTATAAATCGTTTTAGTCCTGGAATTTGTCTGTGCCCCATCATACAGGATGAACCGTAGCTCATTCCATTTTCTTCACAAATTGCTATGCTTTCTTTGGATATCGTTCCTGGCATGAACCAAATTGCAGGTTTTGGCTCTAAACTTGCAGCTTCTTTCACAACTTCAGTGGTAAGTTCTTTCTTGTGAACTACGATGACGACGTCAACTGGTTCTGGAAGATCCTTTAACGTAGGGAAAGCAGGTTCTCCTTCTACTGATTCTTTATCCTTAACGACAGGATAGACCTTATTCACACAATACCAAGATTCATCAGACCCTGATTTAAAAAGGCGCATTCCTTTACTTGATAATCCTCCAGTGAATGTCCCAACAATAGCATATTTCATATCTGTATTAAATCCGTGATCTATTTCGACCATAATATTCAACTCGTATTTAAAACTACGAATAATGCAAATTACTGAATGCTTTATATTGTTACAGAAGGTGGAGATTTATATGACACAATTTCTGAATAAATTCAGATTTTCAAACGTAAATTTGTAGGTTACAATTTATAACAGCATATATTAACTAGAAATTATTTCAATCAGCTCTCTAAAAGGTATCTTCAGAAGTATAAGTATCCCAATATTTGTTTGAGTTTTAACAATAATAAAAGTTGATAATCAACTTTCTATTCAAGTAGATCGTTTTTTATGGATTTCCGAAATCCCCAAGAGTAGATATATGTACATCCCACTGTTCGTTATTCCTATGAAAAAGATAAGTATAATCGGAATTGGGAATGTGGGACGAGGATTAGGAGAGATCTGGTTGGAAAAAGGCCATGAAATACGCTATGATTTACGTAATGAACAGAATCCTGCGTTTCTAAAGTTAAAAGAGAAATACCCTTTTAAAGTCCATGGAAGGCCAGTCAACGAAGTAAGTGATTATTCAGACATCCTTGTATTAGCCGTTCCGTATTCTAGTATTGAGGAAATAATTCCTCAACTTGGAGACCTTTCGAATAAGATAATTATAGATTGTGCTAATCCTGTTCAACCAAAATTGGCAGGGTTGTCAGTAGGTCTTTCCACTTCTGCTGCTGAGGAAATTGCTCGATTAGCTCCCAAAGCTCATGTCGTCAAAGCGTTTAATAGCGTTGGTATGGGTAATTTGAACAATTTGATCTTCAATGGAATCACTGCTGATGCATTTCTTTGTGGAGATGATGAGCGCTCAAAAAGTGTTGTTGGAGAGTTAGCTAAGGACCTTGGTTTCAATGTCGTGGATGTTGGACCATTAACTCAAGCACGGTATCTAGAACCATTAGCAATGTTATGGATTTCTATGGCTTATCAACAAGGATACGGTCAAGAAATTGCGTTCAAGCTCCTGACTAAATAAGATCTAATTGTTGACTTTTACTCCATATTTTTCTCTCTATGTACTATATTTGAAATTCAAGTGTTGGAAGTAATTTTCAATGCTCCATACCCCTGGATAGAGAATACAATAGCCATGATATAAACGATTAATTTCTGTCCAACTACTTGAATGAATAATCCTCCAGATGTCTCTGCGGATGGTCCAAAAAATAAAAATACGATATATATTAAGGAAACTCCTGTAAATGCGAGTATCGTATATAAATAGACACGTGGATAATTTGTTTGCTTATATAAGACTATAGAATATATAACTGACGCGAGGAATATGGCTATAAAACCAATTCTAACGGAGAGAATATGAAGGTCTAATAACAAATCTGCTGGGGTAAAACCGACTCCAATGAACCCGAGGGCACCAAGAATCCCGAAAAGGGAGCCGATTTGAGATAGTCGATAAGTTGAATCATTATCTTTGAATAAATTAATCCATGCTGCATAGAATAAGATCATAGCAATTCCTATCGTAATAATAGACAACGTAAATAGAAACCACGAGATTGTATTCGGATCACCTGAATGTGCCACAGTTCGCCCTAAATCACTAAAAAAATTATTTAAAAATGAATAACCTGCGACATCAGGATTATTGTATGTACCTCCCGCATACATGAGCATAGCTACTAATGTTAGAATGATATATGTACCTGCTCCAATAAATACAAGCATAAATGAGCTACGCCGCCAATTTTGTATATTCATATTATCTCACCTAGTATTTATACTACAAAATCAAAAATCGATGAATAAATCGGGAGAGCTCACTCCTAAGATAAAAAGCTTTCGATCTTGCTAGGTCAATCTATTCATCTATACATTCTTCACGCGCAAAAACAAAAGTCTTCTCAATCAATGTATAAAATACAACAATTATAACGGTTATATCAAATAGAATCAATGCTGGTTCTAATAAATGAAAAATTATGACCAACATTATCACGTAGACATGATCATGTGAGACGGGTTGAACCTCCTCAAATAACCAGCTAGAATAAATGGAGATAACAGAAAGGAACCCAAGGAATCCAAGTGCAACAGCTATTAGAAACCAGACGTCAAAACCAAATAATTCTGACTTAGTTGAAGTTATGTTGAAGCCTATAGCCATCCAAAAGAATATCCCTTTTCCTCCCTCGAGAAAGAAATCTAACCATTCACCTGTTTTACTGCAGACTCCTCTTTTCCGAGCAAGTTGTCCATCTACACAATCCATAATTGCAGAAATCCAATAGATAATGCTAGCCAGAATCAACCAACCCATATCATTACCTGCCACGGCTAAAATTACCCCGCTTAAAACGGCAAGAAGAAACCCCAACCAAGTTACTCTGTTGGGAGTAATGAACGAAAAACTATCCAAAACATTGACGATTTGTATGGAAATATTACGATGTATTCGAAGAGTAAAACCTTCTTTTTTGAAGGCGTAACGCCCACCTTTTTCTTCATTAGGTTTTCCTCGAATTAATTTAGAAGTTAGGTTTCTAAGACTATAATCTGTCCTTTTTTCCCCATAGTATTTTCCTTCACTAATGCTGATATGAAGAACTAATATCGTTATTGATACTGATGAACCGATGAGTTTTTTTCACTTATTCAAAGGATAATCAAATCTACTAATTTTATGCAGACATTATTAAGACTAAAGATAACATTTTCCGTTTTCTGATATGATTTAGGTATATTCGGCTTCATGAAACAGAAGAAATTCCCTTTTAAAAGGTCACACCTTGTGTCAATTAATGAAATCAAGTAAATTTACATAGCCTTCAATTAAACTTTACAGTAATTACATATATTGAGAAAGATCCATCTCTAGATTTGTGCTTCTTCATTCTTAACTACAATTATAATTTGTTTTCAGATCATAATTTTTTTGCTTTCAAAAAATACCAGAACTGATTATTGATTTCGATCTCTACTGTAAATCCTAATTTTGCTAAAAGAGTAGAAACTTGATCTACTGTGCGATCTTCAGTGACACGTCGTTTACCGTATGCTGTTCCAATTTCTTCGCCACCAGGAGTAATAACTCGTAGGGGAATAATGAACGGACCCACATCATAGGAAATCACAGCATCCCAGATCCAGAGTTCCCCATTGTTCTGTATTATTCGGTAACTCTCCTGAAAAACACTTTCTAATACCTTTCCAGTCATATACATTCCGCTAAAGAAAGCAGTGGCATTATTAAAGTGTGAATCTGAAAATTCGAGGTTCGACGCATCCGCTAGGATCCACGTTGCTTCTGGAGCATGGGGTTTCGCTTCATCAATTTCTGATTGCAATTTATCAATCGCGGTAACATTCATTCTCCCAATTTGGGCTATTATTCCTTCACCACCTCCACCAATATCCACGATAGATCCAGTAGGAATAGCCTGTATATTAATAGTCTGTCTAGGATATTTAAAGAATTCTTCAAGATTATTAGCAATCTTCATGATGAGCAAGGAGACATACTGGCCACGATATTTATTTTTCCTTCTCAGAAAATGCTAATACTCAACAATGAAATGCATTTGTTAGAATCATGAATAATCAGTGAAAAATAAAAAAAAAAGAGATAAGAGGACAAGATATCAAGTAGCGTCCAAAAAATTTATTTTGTGGCTGCTAGTATAACATCTGACTCTTTTACGGTTTTTCGTCCATTGTGACGTGCAATTTCAACTGAGTATTTGGCTAAATTCATACCATATTCAGTTAAAATCTCATTCAATCGGTTAATTGCACCCGCGGAAACACGGAAGGCACCGGCGGTACGAATGAGTTTTTCTACACGTGCTCGTGCAAATCCAGTCATATTTTTCACCTTTTCTCGATATTAAGTTCTACTGAGCCATTTGATGGACTCAGTGATTACGATAATCCTCTATATGTTTATAAGTTTTATTCTACAACAATGCACGTTCTAGATATATCGATGTTACATTTTGCATTCAGATTGATATTGCTAGCTATGAAAAATACATTTTCACAATCTTCAAGCTAAACTAGATTATGTATTATGTAATCATTGAAGATAGATACTCTATTCAAATATGAATTGAAAAAGACGATTACTTTACCTAATGCTTCTATTCTCCATGAGAAATAGATCAGAAAATATTTACGGGTCACTTAGAAAAAGAGGGGGAAGAGAGAGTTTTCATGCTCTCTTTCTTCTCGAGATAATAGGGATTGAGATAATTACTCCCAAGATGTTGATAAACTCCCATCCAGGTGAGAGACTTGGAATGGTGGTATCATCAGGCTTTTCTTCTGTGATTGACTCTATAAGCTCAAACTTGAATATCGATATCTCAGAACCTTCCGGAGAAATAGATCCAGAAATTAATTCAAGCTGTTCAAGTACACCTGTTTGTTTGTTCCACAGAAATTCGAGAACTCCGTCATCAGAAATACCATCTTCGGTATAATTCCAGGATAGTCGATAATAATCACTTTCTTCAAATAAATAGGTATTCTCAAACATTTTGAAGTCTGTTAAATTCCCATGAATAGGTAGAAAAATGAAATTATTGATCCCATTTCCTATATATTCGTCGGTATTTTTGTGTACTTCAACTTCTATACCCCATTCAACAAAATCAATCACTTTCAGTTTTAGCTGATCTCCCCGAGCTAAAAAGAGTGGTAAATTTTCTTCTATATCTGTTCTGAAAATTATATGATTATTGAACCCAGTTCATAAAAAAGTACCTAGTGAAATTAATCGTCTGTAATGTAGTCTTGTGATTGAAAACTGGAATCAGTTCGAAAGATAGTTGAGACACTTAGAATGAAGAAGAAAATATGCATATATATTTGATACGCCATGGAGAAAGCACTGCTAACAGAGAGAAAGCTTTTCAGGGATGGAACAATGTTCATTTAAGCGAACAGGGGAAAATTCAAGCTAAAAAGTTATCTTACTATTTTTTAGAAGAAAAAATTAAATTTTGGAATATTATTTCTAGTCCTCTCGCTCGGGCGATGGAAACTGCGGAACCATTAGCGGTTTGTGCCACCAATCGCGACATAAATATAGTAGATGGATTTAAATCTATTAATGTCGGTGATTGGGGAGGATGGGTAATATCTAGGGTAAGGGAAGAATTTTCAGAAGAATACAACGTTTGGAGAACCCGTCCAGAAGATTTCCAATTTCCGAAAGGAGAATCCCTTACGGATGTTCAGAGTCGTTCTCGTACCTCTCTTCTGCGAATATTAGATAACCTTGATGATTTTGATATGAATATCGTGATAGTTTCACACATGATGACTATCAAAGTTTTAGCGTTATCAATGCTCGGAAAAGATCTATCACATGTTTGGGATAAAGAATATACTGTACCAAATACTGGAATTATGGTATTTGATGTTGAGAGGGATGTTTCAAATGATAATTTTATGTTTCAACATATTGTGATGGAAAATCCCATACCACATCTATGATTTGTATCTAGGATGGAAGAAACTTCTTCCCACAATGGGTACAGAAGATACTTCCTTTCTCTAACTGATTTCCACAAGATGAGCATTGCGTTCCGCTTTTTAGACCAGAAACTCTCTTTTTATTTACTTCCTTAGTAACATCTTCGGGAGGATAATATCTTTCCTTGACTTTACCTATTGGTCTTTCTTCAATTAACGTACTCATAGTTCCAGCAATCAGAAAAAATCCATAAGCAATCACAATAATGTATCCAAACGATAAAACAGGCCAAAAAATTCCAATTAAAACAGTAAAAGCCCCAATACCACCAATTAGTGTTATAACTGCCTCTTTCTGAGATTTACTCAGAGTAAGTCGACCAGGTTCACTCGATGTTTCGACAAATAAACCATTAAGGACCCCAGCTACTAGAAAGAAAGGGAAAGCTATCACAATAGACAATCCAAAATCTATATGCCCAGAAAAAATCGATAATAATATAGGAACAACTCCAATTCCACCTATAAATGTGGTAAGAGCATCTTTGTAATTCTTCTTCAATCTTGACACCTATTCATAATGGACTAGAATATCTTAGATTTGTCGACTTATGTTTATATGAATATGAATAGGGGTATACATTCTCCCCAGACTAGTCTCTAGAAAGAGTGTAAGAATAAGTAACTACTAATTATATCCTTCTAGTGTATCTACTCTGGTTTTTTCTCTTTTATCTTCGTTTGTGGAGTTTTAGTTTTGATTATAGTTGGGGGAATTGATTTTGATTGCTTTGGTAATTTTTTAATATTAGATTTGGGTGGGGTCTTGTTAGTAATGGTTTTTTTAGGAATTGTTTTTGATGTGAGTGTAATTGGAGTTGAACTCGATTTCCTCTTTGGACTTTTATCTTGAATGGCTTGTGGTGGTTTTGCGTTAATTATTCGATCTGGCTTCTTTTTCGATATACCTCTTCTTGTTGGAGGCGTACTTTTCCGATCTTCTACCTCAGGTAATCGTCTTGGAATTTTTCGATTTACTGGATCCTTTTTACGCTGTGATTTAGGTAAACTTCCTTTGGTGGATGGAATTGTTGATTTTTTCTTATTCTTGGACTGAGTTACAGGAGGAAGATAGTTTTTATTGGTTTTTTGTTCTTCTTCCCTCTTTTTTATTCCATGATTGGTAGGATAAGTAACGGATTCTTTTTTTAAGATGAATTTTTCAATATTTCGTGAGGGAGGTAGTTTAAATTGCTTTTCCGAGTCATCAGGAGTTTTCCCTGTGATGGAGGGAATTATTTTTTGTGCTGGAATCTTCTCCCTAATGGTGTCCTTCGGTTTTTTTGATCGAATGTTTAATCGAACCACTTTTTACTAACAATCCTATAAAATATCTAAATCAGAGCGCTTTGCTTAAATGTACTATAATCATTTTTTAACAATTTGGAAATTAATCTAAGATTATTTTCCCAGAATAAATCCAATTCCAGAGAATATAAAGAATAGTCCATATAATATTCCAAGGAGATCAGATGCAAATGCTCCAGCAATTAGGAAGAGGAGACCAAAGATAAAAAAAGTAAATATTGCAGTCCATTCGGCAGAAGGCCCCCTCTCAGACTGTGATGTAATCCGAATGAACTGATAGCGAGTGAAACTTCGGATTAACAAAGCTGATGAAACTACTAGATAAGGAAATGCGAGAAGTGAGGGTACTGTAATATATAGGTCAAGAAATTCATTTGCAGGTAACACATTCACCTCGAAAGCTAATAATACCTCTTCAAATATAGGGAAAAGAGGACTAACAACAATAATTATCAGTGGAATAATATTTGCAAGAGATAAGAAGTAAATTTCGTTTAAAGTGGCGTGGTGATCGACGTAGTAAAAGATCCTTAGGAAGTACAATATAGTAATCGCGGTATAAATAGATAAGAAAAGAATATTTAAGGCTAAAGCGTCTTCATTCTGAATAAAAAAGAAAATAGTAGCTGATACGCCAATAAGCATAATAAACCAAGCGATGGAATGTCGTATAGCCATAAGTATTCTGAAATCTCCTTAATTTTTGTATTTCTTTTGGAACATTTGTATAATTTTCTGATAACTAGGACCTGATATGCGAATCATCTTGACATTGTTCACGGGTTTATTACAACGACTACAAATATTGGCTACTTGAAGCCACTTTTGAAATTCATTCGCATGACTAGGATGTTTGCAATGAGGACAAATTACTACTTGTTTGTCTGATTCTGTAGGAAATTCATAGCAGTAAATACACCGAAAATCATCTTTAGAAATGTTCTGGCCTGCTGGGGTCAAGCTGGCTATGAGAGCAGGTGTTAATTTCCTTTTAGTTCTCCTGGGCATTTGTATGGGAGGAGATACTTGAACCGTTGATCTTTGGGGAGTCCTCCTCGCACTAATTTGATCCCTGGTAACACGTGTTGGCTGGGAAATTGTACTACTATTTGCCCTGGAAGCTTGTGAAGGGCTTATCCGAGTCCTACGACGTTGAACTCCTCTTATGGAAGGTCTAGAGCTACGTCTAAAAGGAATAATCATAAATTTCATCATATAATTCTGAATGAATGTCAAAATGGTAAATAACAAGAAAAATAAGGATGAAAGTTCTATTGTTCTTTGATCAAACCAGAAAATAGTCAAAATTACTAGAAAACCAGTATTAAATACAATTAATGATTCAGAAGGGAAGCGACGTCGAAATATAAAGATATTCGGATAGCTTCCAGAATAATATCTCCTAACTAGGATCCCAAGAATAATGAAGAAGGGTAAACATATAATTAGACTAAATAAGTTGAGATACAGATAAAATGAATCTAGCTGTATTAATTCCAAACTGAGATCTAATTCAAGAAACATAGTCTGTATAACATTCTGCGAGTCACCTAAAGTAGCAGTAAATGCCAATAGACTCCCCCCAAGTGCAATCAATGAGGGAATGGTAATAAAAATAGCTGAAGCTAGTGGTGCATTATATGAACGATAATAACGCCATTCATCTATTAGCTTGATAAGTAAGACACTTACGATAGTAAGATAAATGAGTGTTAACGAGGCGGTACTCTGCGGGTTTACGATTTGGCTTAAAAAAGCAAAGACCAATCCAGTGATAAAGACAGAGATATAGACATTTCTTCCGACCAAATAGAATTCACGACCTCATCTTCTCAATCATAATCATATTCTAAGAACATCGTTTTTCCTTCTGCTAAGGGCAGAAGTGTACTGATTAATTCTGGAAGACTTTCTAAAGGACAGTTTAAAACTTCATAACGGGGTTCTTCCCATTTCTTCAAATCTTTTTTCAACCTGAAGATTTTAAAACCATAGTATCTTCGGGATATTTTAGTTGGATCAATGACCAGTGCTATTGGTGCTGATAGTTGAGAACCTTTAGTGCCAAGTCGTTGATACCGAACTTGCGTTTTATAATCAGTTTTACTCATGAATGCTCCATAAGAAGGATGCGAATGATACCATCCAAGTATCATTTCTTTTTTCTTTCTACTCTCGTTATAAACTCGTACCATGCTTTGAGGATCCTCAATTTGGGCGTTGACATTTGTCCCATGCCCAACTGGGAATGCATCTGTAATAACTAGACATGCAAGTGGTGTGTCTTTATTTTCAATATGACCAGTTAAGAGGCCTATGACTTCAACCCACTCTGACTTGGAAATGGTAGAGTTTGCATATTTTAATGCATGAAGACTTAGTCTGATATAGGCTTTTAACTGCAGTTTTACTCTTAATGGATCAATTTCAGGATCCAAATCATCTAAGTCTTCTATTTCCTCTTTTCTTTTTGAAATTCCTTTTTTTAAGGTGAGAGTCTCTTCTGTATGAGGTTCCTCTTCAGCTTCAGACGGCGTCGGAAATTTCAATGTAAGAGTTGAATTTTCGGGATTATAATTCATAGCTGTATCCCTTAGAAGAAGTTCGAATAAATTTCGTGATTGCGAATCCTTTTTCTCTGGCATTAGCTATACCCCTTTGGTTGGCTCATTACGAGTCTCATTTAATCATTACCACTTCTTTTTTGCATATTTTTTCGTAATTTTTCGAGCCTTTTCTTTGAATTTACTCTTATCTTTCAAATATTCCATTGCTGCTTTTTTATTAAATACATCATGAGGGTTAGTATAAGCCTCATCGATGTTAAACATCGCTAAAATCGAGTAAACTACCGTTGTAATATTCTTTGAAGGAGACCACCCTTGTGGTTTTCCTACTAAGTCGGGGTCGACAAGTCCAAGACAAATATTCCGTTTTCCCAAATATTCATCTGGCTTTGGCCAAAAGTTTGGGTGCCAAATAGGTGTATGCAATCGAACAAAAGGAGGAGAGTAAGGATAGTTTGGACCAAACTTGATCTCAAGCATAAATTTTCCCTCTTGATATGGGGTGCCTTTTGGACCTTCAAGAAGCACAGCTAAGTGTTCTACGCTTTTTTTCTCTCCAGGGAAAGCTTTCAGCTGTTTAATTGTTTTCTGCTTATATAAAGTTTTTAATTGATTATAATCTTCTGCAATACGTTTAATGCGAATTGACATGATAAATTAACCTTCCAGTTTTAATGTAAGATATATTTGGGATCCATCGTCAAAACCTGTCACAAGAACTGTCTCACAATCCTTTATTCCAGCTTCAGAAATAGTCTGGTCCAAAAATATTTCTCCAAGTTCCGAAGAATCTATTCTAAAGATCATAGGTGGAAATTCAGTATCTATTGGATATTTTTTATCTTGAGAAAATCTTTCTATTAATTGTGACAAACGAAATTTTCGTTTTACTTTAATACGAAATAATGGAGTTCTATCTTTTCCACACATCTCGCATTTAGGATTTCGAGGCTTCTCTATTTCATAGAATTTTCCAGTTAATCCATTATAAATCAGATAATTTAATTGAATATTTCCTAATCTATTTTTATGCATGGGAGTATGGAGATGATGTAATATCTTGACGGCTTCTTGTGATTGTAGGGAGGCCATCACACAGTTAATCGTTATAACCGTGGGTTCGTGATTATCAATTATCTGTATAACTTGATTAACAGAAAACGATTTTTCTTGTGGGAAGTGTTCCTTCAGAAGTTTATTTGCGTAAGAGACTACATCCTGAACTTCATTCGAATGTAATATGTTCGCTGGTCTTCCATGTTTTTGCTCGAAGCGTAGTTGTCCTTTTAAAATGCAATGAGCCGGTCTACGAGGTTTACCAACTAGTGTACAGGCACCAAGTTGATCTTGTGCGCGTTCGGTTAATGGATCACATTCCAAGCATGCATTAGTGAATGGAGAAACTACGTATGCATGTCCGTTGTAAACTGCAGTCCCTGCATCTATAAGAAATTTTTTGTTATGTACTGCTCGTCTATTTAACTCTGATCTAGCTTCGATAGAATCCAAGCCAGCGATATACATATCTACATCGTTGTAAATCCGAGGGGGGACATCTTGTAATGGGCAATCAAAGGCATCAATTCTAATAAACGGGTTCATTTCCCTTAATTTTTTTGCCGCAATTTTCGCTTTGGAAGCCCCTTCGGGAGCCCCGATAAACAATATTTGGCGATTTAAATTAGAATATTCAATCGTATCAAGATCCACAAGTATTAGATGCCCAACTCCGACCATAGCTAGGTTTTTGGCAATTTCAACACCTAGACCTCCGATACCTGCAATGAGGACAGAGCTCTGTTTCAATATTTCCTGATTCCATCCAGGAAGTCGAAATTGACGATCAAAACGCCTTTTTTCTTCCTTTGTAAGCGTTTTACTTGTGAAATTTGTCATACTAATTACTCCTCTGGTAATGGGATTACCCTGCAGTACTCACCGGAATGATAAGAACTTCTAGTCCGTCTTCGAGATCATAGTTTGATAATACATCATCCGAGTCCAACGTTCGTCCACTAATCGAAAGGTGAAAATCCTGCGGATCCAATGCAAAGATTTCCCCAATTGTTTGTGCTAATTCCCGAACAGACATCTCAGGATCAACCGTTAGTTTTTCTTGTTTTTCGCCAGGACCAATTGTTGAGCGGAAAAACAAAGTTAGTCGTTCTCCACTTGGTACCTTGGAACGTGGAACTTTAGATTGTATTGATGGATCATCCTGTTCCTCCTCCCCTTCTTCTTCAAATTCAATAAACTCTTCATTTTCCGACATAATTACATCTTCCCTAGTATTCTCTGCAATAAATACTGGAGAAAATTCATCCTTCGATAAGAAAGGTGTTCCAGTTTTTAAAACATGTAAAGAGAATACAATCAGTTTCATAGTAATCAATCCATAAATATCTATCTGAATTTTCAATTAAATGCTGGTTTATTAGAACTGGAGAGTTTATGTCTAGTATTATTTGTAAGTGCTATTTTGTTTTAGGAAAAATTGAGAAAATGGGAATTAATCCTCTGATTAATTCCAGCCTGCGGTTGAATGAGGAATTAAGAGGATTTCATCACCATTTTCGATTCCATAATCTCCAATTGGAGCACTTTCATCAAGAGTACGGCCTGCATGAGATAAGTGGAAATCATCTGGATCTAATCCAA
>JAEOTQ010000185.1 GCA_016839785.1 Candidatus Hodarchaeota archaeon
CGCACCCACGCTTCCAAATTAGCTGATGCTAATGGAAGTTCGGATGATGGTTTAGATAAAAAGCAAAGATTTAAACGGATCGGTGTCATTATTGATGAGCTGCGAGAAAGGTATTGGGATCTAACAGATCTTCTCGCTGAAATCTCTGGAATCGAAATTATGGATAGTCCACTACCAACCCAAGCTACACAACTATCAAGAGAAATTATTGATATACTAAGACAAATGGAACCCACAGTTAGGAATGCTCATAAATCCCTTCGTTCGAATGAATTGGGGACAGTTGTGAAAGATCTTCTTGCTGTGGTCGAAAATAAGAAGTTTCATGAATTAGATTCGATTTTAATCCAATTATCAGATGAAGTCGATTCAATTAGTGAGAAATTAGAAGATCTAAGACAAAAGAGAATTATGTGATAAGTATAATTCTTTTTTATCAATTCTCTTCTTTTTATTCAATTACTGGTTCTCCACAATTAGGACAGGTGAATGCTCCAGGAGGAATTTTTTGTCCGCATCGGTTGCACATCCAGACTTCTTTCGTTTTTGATGCATCCCATGCTTTCCTTGTTTTTTTGTATTTTACCGCCGTTTTCTTCGGTTTTGTTGCAGTTCCTGTTGCATATGCAGCAATAGATGCTACAATAATTGAAGCAATTGCACCCATGATGAACTCAGTAGGAATAGTAATACTAGTCTCGCTTCCAAAATGGACCGTTAGCAGTAAACCTGATCCTAAAATCGTTCCAAAGAATCCAGCAATTGCTCCTAACATTCCATGTTTCGCTCTAACCCCAGCTACCATTCCTGAAATGACCCAAGCTATTAAAACTGACCAGAAAGATGACAAACTTTCTGCTCTCAAGAACATGCCTTGATACATATTCTCAAAGACGTGGTCAAATCTCAAGGAAGTAATTGCTGCTGCATTTGCAGGATCAAAAATTAACTGAGAAATTTCTAAGGCCGATAAACCGACAGAAATTACTAATATTGTGTTAATAAGGGGATTCGTACTTTTTGCTCTCGATTTTTCTGATTCCATTTGGGACCATCCATTTTTCGAAATATTGTCAGCATTCTTATATCTCCCCTCTCATCGATTATGACCCAGAATTGATGCCACACTTAATAAATCTTCACAAATCCAATGTGAATGACTTAAACAGACTAAAAAATAACACTATGATAAACCCCGAACGGTTCTCCTGCTCATTTAACAGGCAAAATATAAATCTGAAGCTTTCAATTTTGCTTGAAATTAGAGGTACTAGGAAAACAGGAGTTATCTTGAAGAGTAAAAACAATAAAGCATTATTCTCTGTAAATTATGTCAGGAGTATATGTCTCTCATGAAACAAATGTCTAGTTTGGATATCTTTGCCGTCATAAAAGAATTACAGGGGATTATTGGATATAAAGTGGACAATATATACCGTGACAGTTCGGATAGATTCTTTCTTTTCAAATTGAAAGGGAAAGGAAATTATAAGAATCCATTTATTTTAATTGAACCAGGAATAAGAATTCATATTTCTGAATTTAAATATAGCACACCAGAACGACCTGAAGATAAGATATTGGCTATAAGATCTCATCTAAAGGGAACATCTGTTACAAATATCAAACAAATTGAATTTGATCGGTTAGTGGAACTTGAATTCTCTGGTGACCAGAGCTATAAAGTAATTGTTGAGTTATTTGGATCCAAACCCAATTTTGTTGTAGTTGGAGAAGGAAATAGGGTGATATTTGCTTCTTGGTATCGGAAGATGCGACATAGAGATGTTTTACCTGGAAAAGAATTTGTATTACCTCCGAGTAGAGGACAACCAATCCTTTCCATGTCAAGTGATGATATACAAAAAATAATTGGGGCTTCTAAAAATGCAGAAGAAGAGATTGTCAGAGTATTAGCACGAGAAGCTGGTGGTGGAGGCGTATTAATGGAAGAAATTCTAGCAAGAGCAATTATTCCTAAAAATAAAATGTGTACAGCAATATTTGATGGAGATATTGAAAGAATTGTCTCCGTTATTCAAGAAATCACACAGGATTTAGAAACACTAGACCCTTCCGTATCTCTTAATTCTCAAGAGCAACCGATATCATTTCAACCTATTACATATAAATCAAATCCCTATCAGATAAAAAAATTTGATTCTTTTTCAAGTGCTTTAGATTTTTTTTATTCTCAAGAATCACCTATGGTTTCTCCAGGATTAGATAGATATCAACGGAAGAGAGAACAATATCAAAAGGTCTTACACTCTCAACAGGAGACCTTGAATAACCATATCCAGAAACAGATATCATACAAAAATGTTGGAGATGCAATCTATCTGCACCTGAATGATATAGATGAATTACTCTCGACAATATTAACAGCTCGGAAAAATAACGTGACATGGGAAGATATAACAGAAAAATTAGAGCAAGCTAAAAACAATAATATCTCCTCCGTTCGGTTGTTATCTCAAATTAATCCTAAACTTGGAACTGTTGATTTAAACCTTGGTTTTGATATCATTGAGGTGGATTTTCGGAAGAATGCAACAGAAATCGCTAATGATTACTATAAACGATCTAAAAAGGCAGGACGGAAAATAACTCCTGCAGAAAGCGCCATTCTTGAAACTAAATCTAAGATTGAATCTTTAAATGGTAATATAGATGAGCAAACTGTTACTGATGCAATAACCTTGAAACGTCGTAAAAGAAACTGGTTTGAAAAGTATCATTGGACTCAATCAACCAATGGATTCTTGATAATTGCTGGAAAAGATATTTCTACAAATGACGAAATAGCAAAACGCCGAATGAAGAAAGACGACTTGTTTTTTCATGCTGATGTGCAAGGTGCACCATATACAGTAATAGTTCGTGAAAGTAGTGACAAAGAAGTATCTGAGGAAGAATTACAGCTAGCAGCAAGAATGGCTGCCAGTTTTTCAAGTGCTTGGAAAGCAGGATATTCCGCGATTGATGTTTATTATGTCTCTGGGGAGAACGTGGGCTTTTCAGCTCCAAGTGGAGAATATCTGCCTAAAGGGGGAATAATGGTGAGAGGAAAACGGAATTATATTCGTGGTATCATATTAGAGCTTGCGATTGGTTATGAGGAAAGCGAATTCAACGTAAATGTTATCTATGGATCTCTAGAATCTGTATCCAAAAATAGTCCAATTGTAGTTATGATAAAGCCTGGAAGCGAAGCAAAAGGCAAAATTGCTAAACAAATTCAAAGGATATTCTTGAAAAAAGCTACCACATCAGAGCAGAAGGCGAAATTGAAAGCTCTAGACCTTAATGACTTAGTTCGGGCAGTGCCTCATAGTTCCAAAATATTCGATGTAAAGTAATAATAGGTTATCAATAAACGAAACATTACATTATATCATCGTCATCGATATGATCTTCTTTTGCCTGAACTTCAAGACATTGAGAACAAAGGGTATATCCATTTACGCTTGATAGATTTACCGAATAGTTACCACAGTCATCACAAAATCCTTGTAGATGAGGGGGAATTAGCTCAGAGTCAGGTTGAGACATAATTTTATTTTGTTCACGCCGTATAGCTAATAGTTCGGGAGCAAAAGTTAGGAGATCATTAGTCGACACAATACCTAACGCTTTTGACGAATCTTGTGCATCGACAACCAAAATACGCTCAATCTTTTGTTTGGACATTTGACGCATCGTACTATCTAAGGTCTCATCAGATGAAACAAATGAAACGGGCTTACTCATGGCGTCTCCTGCAAGAACAATTCCAGGATCTAATGCACGACCAACAACCCTTTGTATAATGTCACCTTTCGTCAAAATTCCAATTATTTCCTTATCTTTTATTATTACAGACCCAATTTGATAATTTCTCATCAGTTTCGCGGCTTCTGTGACAGGGAGGTTACTCGGCATGGAAATTATCGGGCTTTTTATCAATGCTCCAATTAATACTTCTTCTTGGTCATTGTTCATTTATAAGATCACCTTTAAACCTAATTATTCAACCTCTCGCATAGTATTGTCTCTAAGGAACGACCACTTCTAATTACAGAACACTTTCTACCTAAAAAAGCTTTTGCATAATAACGAATCTTTTATTGTACCCAGCTAGTATTTTCCGTAGCAATATATCTGTCATTCAATATCGTTAAAAATTAGAGTTGTAGGCTGCGGTCCTACATCGAATAAAAGATTTTTATTTAGCTCAATGAACCTGATCCAGGACTTAGTATATTCGGACAATTCGTCTGTATATCGGTCATAGAGTTGATTTATTATGTGTAGATATCTTAGAACCCACCCTTTTGATAGTGTGAGTTCTAAGGTTTTATTATTACAATTCGGACACCTTTCTGATAACGGTACCCTTCTATAAGTTGTTTTACAAAATTTGCAACGGATAGGTTGCTGAAAAAAGCGTGAAATTGACTTTGAAATTTTAATTAAGAAATCGTTAATCAATAGTTTGTCCACATACTTCCCTTCCTCTACTCCTCGTATACTTTGAAGACTATTAAGGGCAATTTTTATCCTCGCAATTACTTTTTTTTCAGTTAATTGGTTTTCCATAGAAAAAGAGGATAAATCGTTTGATGAATGAGCTAAGCCTTCTGGTGAGGTAAGTAGGGAAATTTCATGAGATAATAGGTCAGTTTGCTTAGGATTATTCTGTAATTCTTGATAAAATATTCGATTCAAGACTGAACTATTATGTATAGAGTAATCTAGAAGATCTGTCCAACTATCTACTAAATTGATAACCGAGGGAATATCTACGGCTCCCCCATGATACGTTGGTATAAATTCACGAGAGAAGTTAAGTAGAACATCAAGTAGTAGTGTAATAGAGTCAGTTACTCCATTACAAGAGCGAGATTTTAGGAGATGCCATAGTGGATGGGCAAATAACACCTTATTATTTGAATATCCAATTATTCGGCCTATAACTCCAATTTGTGATGTAGGAGCGATACCTACAATCAACGACCCAATCACATTTTTATGAGACTGTAACCTATAATAAGGGGAGGTATTATACTGAAACGTCAATTCGTCATCCAAAAACTTACTTTGTGCAAAAATAAATTTCATTCCCTCTTCGTTTATTATAATATCATAAGGGAAAATTTCAATTAACTGATCTCCGTCTGTTAGGTTTTTTCCATAAATGTCGTGAGCGTAACCAAGTCTTTGAAGTTCACTAATGGATGTATTAATCTCATTTGGTGAAAAAAATCGTATTGGACTATTTGTGTAGCTAAATCTTGACGTACCATCTTTAAAAACGAAAATATCATGTTCAGCTCTTAATATTCCTTTTATTAAACTCTCTGGAACACCATAGGAGTTGTCTAAGTATGAAATTCCCTTAACTTTTTTAATTTCGGGCGTACCTATCTTTTTCAATCCAGAATTAAAAATTCCATTGATATTGACTGTTTTGAGTTTCGTGGGATAAGCCTTTTTTTCACAAATACTGCAAGTTGAACTATCTGAAGTATGTCCGTCTCGGCATGTATACTTTTGATTTGTCTGCTGCTTACATTCAGGACAAAATACAGTGAAGGTATTTATGTCACATGAATTACAATAGCGATCAGCTATACGAATTTTAATACTTGAATCTTGAGGAAGTTTAAAGAAATCTTTTTGAGGCCCTCCATGTTTGCCTAAAGGAAATATAACATGATGTGGAGGATTTGTAAACCGTGGTTCAGACTTTTCTACTCTGATGAGCTTGAACCCTATCCTTCTGTAACATAAGGAACGAATTGGTACTTTGAGTATGTCTTGGCAAAGAGATTCTACAGTGATTGTTTCAATATCTTCTCTCAACCGTTCCATCAATTTTGGGGATTCATCTCTAAAGATAGGGATGAATGGTTCAAGAATTTCAGATTGAATTTTATCTTCTATTATCTCAAATGGTACTCCTAATTGCTTGATAATTCTTAAGATTTCTTCATCTGCAGGTAGTAACAGATCATTTTTCTCTTTTAATTTCTGTATTAAAAGAATAAAGTCACTAATAGCGAGTTCATTCCAATTCAGTGAAAATCTAGGGTGAAGGGGAACATTGAATACTTTTGATAATATTAAAGCGAAATCCCAAGTTGGATAGTAATTCAGAGGATTCTGAAGCAACTGATCCAATTTCTCTTTCGATATATCAAAATTCCCAACTCCAGAGGGATCATCTTTTTTAATGGCGATCGCAGAATCAATTTCTTGTTTCCACCATTCTTCCGTCCACGCAGAAAATACAATTGGTGTAGATATTGGAATATCTGAAATAGAAATTAACAAATCTCCCATTTCCCAAATTTGTTTGATGTTCAACTTTGTTTTACGAAGTTCACTTAACTTATTGATTCTTTTTAATGATCCATCCTCTAATTCGACAAGTGGTCCCATTATGGAGGAAACAGGATTGATAGCGTAAAAATTATCAGAAATGTCTAATTGAACAGTACATCCCGGGGTTAAAATTCCTGTAAGGGCCATCGTAACAGGGTGAATACCTATAGTACCAAAACCAGTAGTTCTAGATTCGCCATACCTTAATCTAAACCCACCAGATTGATTTGACTGGGAAAGGAGTGGTTGTGTACTACGAATATCTTCTGTCCCGAACG
>JAEOTQ010000186.1 GCA_016839785.1 Candidatus Hodarchaeota archaeon
AATTGGAGATATCTGATTTCGAGAGCTTCGATTATGAACTAGATCTAGATCGGATTGCGATTGAAGATATTGTTAATAGAACTTTTGAAGTAATTCAAGGCCTAGCTAAAATAGATAAAAATGATGAAGCTGAATTTACTAAAGTAGTTAGGGGTATGGAAACAAAAGAAGGTTCTGAAGAGCAAAAGCGGTTGACACGCGCAAGAGTTCTAATATCTCTACTTTATCTATTCCGCGATGAATCGATAACCGCGGAACAGGAACTCAATCCTCCTTATGAGATCTATATTAAAGTCATCGGAAAAAGAAAAACAACTGCGTAAGGGTTTTTACACCCCTACTTGAGCACGTGTTATTTCAGTAGATCTAGCTAGGAAATAATCCCCTAATACTATCTTTCCCATTAAAACAATGAAAGAATCTGCTTGACTAGCTATTCCTATAGTTTCCCCATTATCTTCTCTGACACCAATAAGCACTTCTTCTGCATCACGATCAGCAGCTAAGTACCCTTCAACGCCTTCAAACTTGTGAGAGTCGATCTGACGTACTCTTACGTTTGGCTTCTGGAGGAGTCTCTTTAATAGGTCACCATGTTTATCGGTATCTATCATTGTCACCAAATTTACTCGTTGATGATTTTTTGTAGCTAATATTAGATCGACTGGGATATCCTCAATAAAAGGAATCAGAAGAGTGATTCCTCCCTTTAAACGATGAAACATCCCTTCAATATATGTCAAATTAGCTTCTTTAGAAATAATAGGCGCGGTTTGAACTGGAGGATGTTTAGTGTCAGTTACAAGTGATGCGAGTTTTTCTAAAGAGAAAAGATAGTTTTTCATAGCTTCATCATTCTTTTTTGAAACCTCTTGAAATTTAGCTGAATAATCCCCAAGTTCTTTTTCTAACGTCGAAATTTCTGTTTGTATACCGTTTGATATTACTTGATTTACTTCACCTAACTGTTGCACGGCAGATTTAGACATGTTACTTATCGTCGATAACGTTTTCTCTTGTAAACTACGAGTCTTTGAAATTAATCCCTCAGAGGCTTTTGTAGTTGCATCCATTAAAGTATTGCCGTACTTCTCATCGTAAGACTGTACAAGTGAATTCATCTCAGATATCCCTTGTTGAATTGCTTGCTTTAATTCATTCATTTCATTTTGGATGAGAGAGGATAATTCCTGATTTTTATTTGTAACTTCATTCTTGAATGAATCAATAATTTCTGTAAAATTCGCCAGGGATTGACTCTGACTATCTGAAAATTCAGATGTGAAGCGTTTTAACTCCTCTTGAAGGAATGATGCATGAGGTTTCATAGTTTCTGAAAATTCGGAGATTTGATTTTGGATATCATACCTGAGAGAGGTGATATTTTCTTTCAAATCTTTTAAGGAAGCATCTTTGAACGTATTTATTTGTGTACTTGAATTTGATTCAAATTGAGTATAGTGAGATTCTATCTCTGTAACAGCTTTCTCATAAGTACTATTGGCATTAGTAACAAGCTCAGTTAGAGTTCCGGCTGTGTCAGAAATTACTTTCTCAAAATCAGTTTCAACCTGTTGTTTCAAAGAGTCTGAATAGGAGCCCATTGAGCTATCAACTTGCGATTTTGCAGACATAAGTTTCTCATTAAGCGAATCCTGAATTTGCTGAACCATCTCTGAAATTTGATTTTGGGCTGTAGTAAGTACTTCACCAATCGATTCCTGAATACTTTGTGCATTGTCAATGGTTTTATTTGTGAATTGATCACGAGAAGTTTGGAATAATTTAACTGCGGTCTCCTTCTTTACATCAAGGTTCTGACTTAATTCATCATGATATATCTTTAATGAATCCTTAATACCCTGCTTCCCTTCAGAACTAGTAGTTTTTACGACATTTGATATTTCGGAGGAAGAATCAGTGATAAAAGTCGTGATATTTTCCTCTTGTTTATCTATTGAAGAAATAACTGTATCAGCGGCATTTTTCATTGAAGTGTGTACTACTTCGAATCCTTGACTTAATTTATCACTTGTTCCCGTTGATAGATTGTCAACTGACTCCTTTAAGCCTGCATTTCGATCAGTTTCTGTAGATTTTAAGGAATCTAATCCCTCGTTGTATTTATTTTCCAAGGTGGAGCTACTTTCTTGGTATTTGTCTCGAAATAATCCAGTTTTCTGTTCAAATGTTGATCCAATTCCAGATATTAACTCCTGATGTTCTGATTGTTTTTGTTTAATGGTTTCACCCATAATTCTCTTGCTTTCTTCATTTGTCTGTTCAATTTCTAAAACAGACTTTGCCGTTATTTCCTCAATCTCTGCTTGTGATTGTGTTTCGCTTTGATTAACTGATGATTGAGCGCTAGTTATATCTCCTTTCATCCGTTCTGACTCTTCACGCATTGTAGAAATTATGATATCCATTTTTTTTGCTACATGCTCTCCAATTTGTGAAGCAAGAGTTTCCATTTCAGCAATTGTTTTTTCTCCAGATTTTCTCAAATTCTTAAAGGGTAGAATTGCATGATATCTTGTTGCAATACCAGGAATATCAAAGGCGTATTCTTTTTTCTTCAACACTTCCAGCGCTTGAGTTATCTCGACTGTGGAAAACTCAGTATTTTTAATCAGTTCGCCTAAGCTTTGTGGACCGTTTGCTAATAAAATTATATAGATTTTACTTTCCTGATCATTTAAATCTAATGACTCGAGTCCCAGACTCATAAAATCACCTATTTAATATTTTTATTACTCACTTGAGAAATCATCTCTTCTTCTTGAATACATTTAGACTACTCTTCTGATGTAGAGTGTAATCGTTATATGCACTCTCCAGTTAACTGATATTTCCCATTATAAATGTATCATTCAGAGAAGTCATTTCATTAACTGTATTTAAAAGTGAAATCCTCAAATGAGGGATTCGCTTAAAATAAAAGCTGCTGAGGTGTTATAAAGATACTCTTTCTAAGATAGAAGCAGAGAAAGATTATTTTTTCATTTGAATGTTTCACTGGAAGACAGATTAGGAGCTATACAAACAAACAGATTTGAAATTTCAATCATTCCGATTTTACGTGAGTAAACGCATATATTTTCTAAATAAATGGTGTTTTTCCCCCTGGTTCTTTCATCTGGATTAATCACACTATTGATTTTTTATACGGTACTAATTTAAAAATTATTATAAATCTAGATTAGTTTCTACAATTCAGGGTAACTTGGTGATGAACAGGTGGATTTACAATCGTTAAATGAGATGGACATTATTGAAGCAGCATTATTTCTTTTTGATCGGCCCGTTACCTACCAAGAATTATCAGAAATCGTGCAAAAAAGTGAGAATAAGATAGAACGTTATATTGAGGATATTAGAGACGAACATTTAGACAAAAATACAGCTTATCACATTGTTAACATAGAAGATAATGTAGTGCAGTTAAAAATACGGGACGAGATTGCTCCACATCTCCATTGGCCATTTATAAAGCGAAGTGATGTTCCGAGACATCTTCTAAAGATCTTGAGTCTAATTGCCTTTAAAGAATTTGTCCTTGAAGAAATAGTTAGTCCAAGTAAATTGATACGAATCTTTGGAAAGAGTGTTTCGCAAGATATTGATGAACTTCAAACAATGTCATTAATTAATGTCACTCCTAAGGGTAATAAACGAGAAATAACTGTAACTGAAGATTTCTTAACCCTATTCAAATTACCTCATGAGCCAAAAGAAATTAAAATCGCTATTCAAAGAGGTCTTAAAGATTACGCCATGAGCCAGCTGCAAATGACTGATTAAATACCCTTAAATGAGGAAAAAAGATGTTTCGCTTATTTCGAAGAAAGAAAAAAGAGGATACGACAGAAACTGTTACAGAAAAAATACCAGTCGAAGAAGTAGTGGATGAAGAGTCGATAATTCCTGAAACAACCATAAGTGAAACAATCGAGGACTCATCGCAAGAAATAAAAGCCTTTGAAACCAAAGAAACTCCTTTTGAAGATAAATTTACCCAATTAACGCACATTTTACCTGAATCATTACTTGAAGAAGAATTTGTACCAGAGAAGCAAATTATCCTGCCATTTATCAAAAATGTCGTGGAACAGGATTCATCATTTTCAGATTTCATTTCTCCACAAATCTTGAGCCAAATTTCATCAGACGAAACACTTTCGAGGGAAGAAGAATATACAATCACACGTAGGAAACTTCCCCCTGCTTCATTAGAAGAACGAATTGAAGGTGCTTTGTTTTCCGTAGGAAGACCAATTCACTCAGAAGAGCTCATTGAAAATTTCGAAGAAGATTCTCCCACGATAAAACGAGCTATAAGGAGACTTAGTCGAAAACGAAAAAGGAATTCGGCCCTCATCATCCAAGAAATATCTAAAGATCGGTGGGTGATGCAACTGAACCCCATATTTCATGAATTTTTTCAACCACTGCTACCTGATAATTTTCTCCTACCTGATGAACGGAGAATATTAACAGAGATTGCTTACCGTCAACCGATATCCTTGGCGATGGTAAAGAAAATGGTTGTGGGTATTGGACCAATTAAGGTCACAGAAATCTGTAAGAAATTAGAAGGGCAGAATTTTATTATTAGTGAACAACGAGCACGTTCCCTAATATATACATCAACCCCAAAATTTGCAAAATCTTTTGGATTCGATAATGAGAGTCGTAGATTAAAATTACAGATGTTGTGGAGATTGAAAAGATTAATGGGCGACTTTGAGGAAGAACCTGAAGATTTAGATGAAGAAGTAGATGAATCAGTATCTGAAATTGCTACACCTACCGACAAACCGTCCAAATCAGTCGAATCTCCTGAGAATGGAAATCAGGTTGAATCCTCCTTACAGGAAATTCAGGACCATGAAGACATACCCCTTCTGACAAATAATAACGAAGAAATGACTGTAATAGAAGATGTTCAAAGCACTGGCACTTTAATTAAAGAAGTAGAAGCTATTAAATTAGAGGGGAAGAGTGAAGAAGAATAGATATCAATCATGCTTTAATTCGTCAATATTGTGTTTAACGAGTGTTGTATATATTTCAGTAATAGTTTCACCGCCAATTTTAGCGGAACACTCATAGAAAGGAATATCATATGATTTGGCTACAGAAGCACCTTCTTCCGTGGATACCTGTCTTTCATCCTCCAAGTCAATCTTATTACCAATAATTGCTATTGATTTTTCCTCTCCCTGCACACTACGGTAATCATTGATCCAATATTCGAGTGTTTCGAAGGTATCTCTTCGGGTAATATCATATACGATTAGACATCCACTAGAGCCTTCATAATAAAATTTTCGTAGCTTACCGAAGTACTCCTGACCTGCAGTGTCATGTAAAATCAGCTTAACTTCTTGATTGTGGACAGTTATCACTTTAGTTGTAATATCAACTCCAATTGTCGGCATATAGTTCATCGAAAAGGCTCCTTCTGCATAACGTCTTATAAGTGAAGTTTTGCCGACTTGGTAGGATCCTGAAGAACAAATTTTCAAAACATATCTATCCTTCATTACTTAAATACCCCTAATTTCACGGTTCTGAACTGGTTCCCCAATCAAGGAGATTCTGAGGTTGAATTAATTACGTTCCATAATTAATGGGGAAACTTTAGATTATAACTCTATGGTTATTGCGATTTGATTACTTATATACACTCCTCTTGACCCTAGTGGTCTATACAAATGGAGACAGAATTGGTTGTTTACCATTGTTAAGCAATATATCTAATAATATTCGTAGGGTACTTTTATTTGCCTAGTAAGGTTATGAGAGCCAATTACTGTGCTCTTAATAACTAGGAGATGTACTTGTTTTGACAATTAATATAATAGATATCCGATTACATGGTAGAGGTGGGCAAGGTGTCATGACTAGTAGTTATTTAATAGCTGAGGCTGCACTACTAGAGGACAAGCATGTTCACGCCTTCCCGACTTTTGGTCCTGAGCGGAGCGGTGCTCCCATTGCTGCATTTGCCCGTATTTCGGACGAAAAATTCTACATGAAGACAGAAGTATATGAACCCGACATTGTGGTGGTACAGGATCCCTCACTTCTTAGTCAAATTGATGTGACTGCAGGATTGCAGGAAAGTGGTATAATATTGATAAACACCAATGATCCCAATAAAGCAGATGTACAAGCAGTTAAACAAACACGACCTGATTTAAAGCTCGCTACGGTCGACGCATCGAAAATTGCAAAAGAAGAAATTGGTTTATCTGTTACCAATACTGCAATATTGGGAGCATTATGTAAAGTAACTGATAATAAAATTATCACACTAGATTTCCTTGAATCTGCAATTAAAAATCGATTTAAAGGAAAAGGCGCTATATCTGATAAAAATGTTAAAGCCATAAATCGTTCTTACTCGGAGGTCGCTCTATAATGCCAGATGTATTACCTACAAATGTTGACGATGAAGAATTTAAGAAATGGGTAGCAGAA